>JAIYDR010000104.1 GCA_027487395.1 Rhodobacter sp.
GAAACCAACCTTGCTGGTTGGACAGGCCTTGGCCTGTACGAGATGACCCGCAAGCGCGACCGCCTGCCGCTGGCGGAGGTTTTGGGGAGGCAAGAGTGACCTGTCCGATCTGCAGCAAGGAAACCGATGCCAAATACCGCCCCTTCTGCTCGCGCCGCTGTGCCGATGTCGATCTGGGGCGGTGGCTGACGGGCAGCTATGCCATCCCGGCAGAACCCGTGGACCCTGACGATCTGCCCGCCGCGTCCGAGGCTGACCCGGCCGCGCGCCGTCCACAGTAAAGACGGGGCGCATGCGCGCGGGTCGGCGCCAAACGGGGGGTAAACTGATCGTTGGCATCCGCCGCACAAACGGCTGACCGAATGCTGGCGCGGCGTCAAAGCCCGAAGGTCCCGGCCCTGCCGCGAGCCCAAGGAAGAAACCGACACCACCCGGATTTTTCTTCACAAATCCCTCTGGACAGCCCCGCACACCTGACGTATCACCCGCCCACCCGAAGGGCAGCGCCCCTTCGACACGGTGCCCAGATAGCTCAGTTGGTAGAGCAGCGGATTGAAAATCCGCGTGTCGCTGGTTCGATTCCGGCTCTGGGCACCACTTAAATCCCTGAAATCGCTAGCGTTTTGCGATGCGGAAGGGCTTTTATGACCCGTCGTCCGCTTGCCGCGGTGATGATCTGGCGGCGCTTTGGTCAAATCATTCTGAAAACACGCGGCTGTCTGTGGCGGCGCAGCGAGTCCCGCACAATGGCGTAGCCCCGGCTTCGCAAGGGAGCGCGCAACCGGATGCCCGTTCCCCACCTTAGGGAGGTAATCTTTTGCTCCGATTGACATTGAAATTTCTCTGTTCGATATTTTTCATGCCGAAAAGGGAGAAAAAGGCAAAATGCGCAGATTTAGTGTACTCGTTCGAATGTGTTTACTCGCGGCCGTTGCATTTGCAGCCGTGTGGATGGGTTCGGCCCCCCAGTCCAACGCCCAAGCAGAGGCCTCCGGCACGATTTCCCCCATGGGCGCGCCCGCAGCATCGGCCGAGATCGTCAACGTGGGCATGTATGTCAACACGGTCTACCAGTTGGAAGTTGCCAGCTCGACCTATTACCTCGACGCCTATCTCTGGTTCAAATGGACAGGAGATATTGATCCCACGGCGACGATGGAGATTACCAACCTCGTCGAAGAATGGGGCGCCATGGTCACCGCCTTGAACGAAGAGCCCATGCTGCTGCCCGATGGGTCCAAGTACAAGCTGTTGAAGGTGGAAGGGCGCTTCATGCAACCCTTCGTTTTGGCGGATTACCCGCTCGATCAGCAAAAGCTGTCGGTCTACCTTGAGGACAACACCTATGGGGCGGACCAGTTGGTTTATGTGATGGACACCGAGGGCAGCGGTTACGGACACATGTTGGCCATTCCCGGATGGCAGATCAACACCTGGTCCTCGGCGCAGTTGCTGCATGATTATGGCAGCTACTTTGGGGCCGAAAAGGCAGGGAGTGCCTCGGTCTATTCGACCCTCCGCTTCGATCTCGAGATTGAGCGGCCAGTGAACTTCTTTATCTGGAAACTGATGCTTCCTCTGGTCATCCTGCTGATGGCTTCCTGGATGATCCTTGTGCTCAATCCCAAACTGATCGAGGTGCGGACGGCATTGCCTGCGACGGGCCTGCTGACAGCGGTGTTCCTGCAGCAGTCGTACTCGGACGGCCTTCCGGACGTTGGCTATCTGGTCTTGATCGACAAGGTCTATGCCGTTGCCTTTGCCATGATCCTGTTGACGCTGCTCAGGGCGATCTGGACCTCCAGAACCGAACTGGAAAGTCCAAGCGCCATTGCCGCCGCCCGCATCATGGATCGCAAGTTGCTGATATGTCAGGTTGCGCTCTTTTTCGTGGCCGTCGCGGCGATCATCCTTTTGCGATAACTCAAGGACTGGACGCCCGGTTTTTCCGGGCGTCTTGTTCGCTGGGCTGGCGCAATCGCCGGTTTGCATGTCGTTGCCCGTGGTAACGGAAGGTCCGCAGACCGCCCGCTTGCGCCATCCTGAGGTGCTGGCCTGGCGCAAGCAGCCGTCTATTCTCTGGCGAGGCGCAGACGCTGAGCGCGGGATGTCCTGCGGCGTGGCGGGACCGACAAGAAAAACTTGTGCTTGCGAAGAATTTCTTGATTTGGCTCTGCCCGGAAATGGTGCAGCCTGCGCGCGGAAGCAGGGGGCCAAAACAGGGGGACCATATGGCGCAGGTTTTGGTCACAGGGGCGACAAGCGGGATCGGTCAGGCCATCGCCCTGGCCTTTCACAGCGCAGGCCATCAGGTCACGGCTGTGGGCCGCGATGCTGTGGCCTTGGCGCGGCTTGGGGCGTTGGGCCTGACGGCCTTGCGGATGGACCTTGGCGATGTGGCGGAGCTGACGGATCGGCTGGCGGCGGCCTTGGCGGACGATGTGCCGGATGTGCTGGTCAACAACGCCGGGATGGTCGCGGCTCCGGGCAATTTCTGCGATATGGATGAAGGCGATATCCACCGCCAGGTTTCCACCAACCTGACCCAAGCCATCCTTGTGACCCGCGCCGTGGTACCGGGGATGCGGGCGCGGGGGGCGGGGCATATCTTCTTTACCGGCTCTATCGCGGGGCACACGCCCTATCCCAACATGGCCGTCTATGCCGCAACCAAAGCAGCGCTGGGGGGCTTTGCCCAAAGCCTGCGGCTGGACCTGTCGCCCCATGGCGTGCGGGTGACAGAGATTGTCGCGGGTCGGGTGGAAAGCCCGCTTTACAAGGATGTGCTGACGCCGGACGAACGCGCCGCGATGTATGCCGGACAAACGGCGGTCCAGCCCGAGGATGTGGCGGCCATGGTGATGGCGGTCCACGCGATGCCTGCCCATGTCAACGTCTCGCGCTTTGACATCCTGCCCACGCGCCAGCCAGTCATGGCGCAGGTCGCCGCTGCGGGGGGCAAGAAATGAAGAGGCTGTCTCTTGTCATCGTCGGTGGTGGCGCGGGTCTTGGCGCGCTATTGGCCCGCATGGCGGTGGACGAAGGCGCGCGTGCCATCGGCATCATTGACCTGAACGGGGACGCCGCCGAGGCTGCGCTTGCCCCGGCCCGCGCCGCTGGTCTGCCGAACGCATTTGCCGCCTGCGACATCCGCACGGCCGCTGCCGCCCATGCCGCCTTTGACACGGTGGCCGCCGCCTTGGGCCGGGTGGACACGCTGGTGAACTCTGCCGCGATTTATCCGCGCCGCCCGATCCTTGAGATTTCGGATGACGATTGGGACGCCTCGAACGCGATCAACGTCAAGGGAACCTATCACATGATGGTCGCCGCCATTCGCCACATGCAGGCGCAAGAGATGGTGGGGCGCGTGCGCGGGCGGATCGTCAACATCACCTCGGTCGATGCCTTCAAAGCGCATCCGCAGAACGCCCACTATGCCGCGACCAAAGCCGCTGTGGTCAGCTTGACCAAAAGCATGGCCCATGCCGTGGCGGCGGATGGTATTCTGGTCAACTCCGTTGCTCCCGCCGGAATGGCCACCGAAAAGGCGCGGGCCTCGGGGTTTCTGGAGGAACTCGCCAAGGCCAGCCCTTTGGGGCGCGGGGGAGAGCCAGAGGAAATGGCCGAATGGGTGCTGATGGCGGGTGGCCCGCGCAACACCTATATGACGGGCGAGAACATCATCGTCTCAGGCGGCTATATCTACGCCTGACGGGCTTTCCGCACTTTTGGCCTGTTTTTGCGCCTGATTTTGGTCCAATCGCCTGCCATATCGCCCCTGTTTGGTAACATGGCCCAAAGCCAATGCTGTATTCCTGCGCCATCCAGCGGAGGCCAACATGACCGATCTTTCCCACTTCGACCTGAATGCGAAATTCGCCCCCGAAGCCGCGCTTTTGGATCAACTGGTCGCACAGGCCGCGCTGGACGCGCCCTTGCGCGACCGCATCACCGCCAAGGGTGCTGATCTGGTTCGCCGCATCCGGGCCGAGGCCAAGCCCACGCTGATGGAGCATTTCCTGTCGGAATACGGCCTGTCGACCCGCGAAGGGGTGGCGCTGATGTGTCTGGCCGAAGCGATGCTGCGCGTGCCCGACAAACTGACCATCGACGCGTTGATTGAGGATAAGGTCGCGCCCTCTGACTGGGGCCGCCATCTGGGCGAGGCATCCTCGAGCCTCGTCAACGCCTCCACCTGGGCGCTGATGCTGACCGGCAAGGTGCTTGAGGCGGATCAGCCCGGCATCGCAGGCACCCTGCGCGGCATGGTCAAACGGCTGGGAGAGCCGGTGATCCGCACCGCCGTCGGTCGCGCGATGAAGGAAATGGGGCGGCAATTCGTGCTGGGCCAGACCATCGACACCGCCCTTGATCGCGCCAAAAAGCGCGAGGCGCAAGGGTTTACCTACAGCTATGACATGCTGGGTGAGGCCGCGATGACCCGCGCCGATGCCGCCCGCTATGCCCGCGAATATGCCAAGGCCATCGCAGCCATCGCGCGGGCCTGTGACAAAGGCAGTGTTGAAGCCAACCCCGGCATTTCCATCAAGCTCTCGGCGCTGCATCCGCGCTATGAGGTGGCGCAAGAGGCCCGCGTCATGGCCGAACTGGTGCCGGTGGTCTTGCGGCTGGCCCAAGCTGCGAAGGCGGCGGGGATGGGGATGAACATCGACGCCGAAGAACAGGACCGCTTGGTGCTGTCGCTCAAGGTGATCGCGGCGGTTCTGACCGATCCCTCGCTGGCGGGATGGGATGGGTTTGGCGTGGTGGTGCAGGCCTATGGCAAGCGCGCCGGTCTGGTGATCGACTGGCTTTATGCCACGGCCACGCGGCTGGATCGCAAGATCATGGTGCGGCTGGTGAAAGGGGCCTATTGGGACACGGAAATCAAACGCGCGCAGGTCGAAGGCTTGCCCGGCTTCCCGCTGTTCACCAGCAAGACCGCGACTGATGTCAGCTACATTGCGCAAGCGAAAAAGCTGATCGGCTATGCCGACCGCATCTATCCGCAATTTGCCACCCACAACGCTCAGACCGTCGCCGCCATTCTGGAACTGGCGGGAGGCGTGCCCTTCGAATTCCAGCGCCTGCACGGCATGGGTGAGCGGCTGCACGACATCGTCTTGGCCGAAACGCAGGGCCGCTGCCGGATTTATGCCCCGGTCGGCGCGCATCGGGATTTGCTGGCCTATCTGGTGCGGCGCTTGCTGGAGAATGGCGCGAACTCCTCTTTCGTGCATCAGATCGTGGATGAAACAATCGCCCCCGAAGAGGTGGCACGCGATCCATTTGCCGCGTTGCCCACCGCCCGCGCTCCGGCCTCTTTGGTGGAACCGCAGGCGCTGTTCGGGGTGGGGCGGGTGAATTCCAAAGGATTTGACCTGACCGATGCCGGGACGCTTGCCCAGATCGCCGCCGCCCAACGGGGTGTCTTGCCCGACGCGCAGGCGCTGACCGTTCGTCCGGCCACCGGCACCCCGCACCCCGTCATCAACCCCGCGACAAGCGCAGCTTTTGCGGAAGCGCTCTTCGTCGACGCCGCCACCGTCACCCGCGCGATTGAGGATGCCCAGGTTTGGGACGCCCCCGCCATCACCCGCGCCGCGATCCTGCGCCGCGCGGCGGATTTGTATGAGGATCACTTCGGCCCGATCTTCGCCGCCCTGACGCGCGAGGCCGGGAAAACCCTGCCCGATGTCGTGGGCGAATTGCGTGAGGCCGTTGATTTCCTGCGCTATTACGCGGCCGAAGGCGAAACTGCCGAGGGCACGCCGCGTGGCATTGTTGCGGCGATCAGCCCGTGGAACTTCCCGCTCGCCATCTTCACCGGTCAGATTGCTGCGGCACTGATGGCAGGCAATGCCGTGCTGGCAAAACCCGCTGAGGCGACGCCCATCATCGCCACCATCGCAGTGCGGCTTCTGCATCAGGCCGGGGTGCCCCTTGCCGCGCTGCAATTGCTGCCGGGGCGCGGCACGGTGGTCGGTACTGTGCTGGCGTCAGATGCGCGGATATCGGGGTTGGTCTTTACCGGATCGACTGCCACCGCCCAGACCATCGCGCGCAACGTGGCCGAGCACCTTGTGCCCGGCACGCCCTTGATCGCCGAAACGGGCGGCTTGAACGCGATGATCGTGGATTCCACTGCACTGCCCGAACAGGCCGTGCGCGATATCGTGGCCTCTGCCTTCCGGTCGGCGGGTCAGCGGTGTTCGGCCTTGCGCTGTCTTTATGTGCAAGAAGACATCGCCCCTCATGTGATCGAGATGATCAAGGGCGCGATGGATGAGCTGGTGTTGGGCGATCCCGCCGATCTTGCCACCGATGTGGGCCCGGTGATCGACGCCCGCGCCCATGCCAGCATCACCGATTACCTGGCCGAACAGCGCGGCCAGATCCTGCACCAAAAACTTGCGCCGCTGATCGGCACCTTCATCGCCCCCACCCTGATCCGCACCAACTCCATCGCGGACCTCAAGCGGGAAATCTTCGGCCCCATCCTGCACATCGCCACCTTCAAGGCGGACGCGATCCCCGATGTGGTCGCCGCCATCAACGCCAAGGGCTTTGGTCTGACCTTTGGGCTGC
>JAIYDR010000007.1 GCA_027487395.1 Rhodobacter sp.
ACGCCCGCCTCGGACGCCGCGAAAGCATAGAGGTTGGCCAGACCGCGCCCGGCCAGAACCTCTTCCACGCCGCAATGCGGAACTTCGCCGCGCGACGCCAAGAGCTGCTCCACAAAGCGCATCAGGCGCAGGTCTTCTTCGGATCGCACCGGCATATTCACATGCCCGCATTCCGAGGGCGGCACCACACGGGCCGCGCCGCTGCCATGCACGGGGGCGGCATTGACCCCTGTGCCAAGGCCCACCACCAGCATGGAGCCCGCAGCCACCGGCCCATCCACCACGCGACGCAGGTGTTCGGGCGCGATATGGCCCAAGGCGTGACCTTGGGCTTGCAGATCGTTCAGGATCGCCACCCGCCGCGCGCCTGTGGCCCCCGACAGCTTGGCCGCGTCCATCGTCCAATCGAGGTTGGTCATGGTCGCCACGCCATCCTGCACCGGCCCTGCGGCGGCCACGCAGACGCCATCCACCGCAGCCCCGGTCTGGTCCAGATAATCGCGCAGGATATGGGCAATGTCCTTGCCCGCCGCGCGATAGTCGGCATTGGAAAACCGCCGCATCGACCCGGCATCCACCGTGGTGCCTTGGGCCAGCGCGACGCGGGTGTTGGTGCCGCCGATATCGGCAAGGATGGCAAGGCTCATGTCCGGCAGTCTCCGTAAAGGCGTCGCAGGTCAGTCGTTCTTGGCCAAAGCCCGCGCGTAGGCGTGATACGAGGATTTCGGCACCCTTGCCAAGGTCTGGTAATCGACATGCACCAGCCCGAAGCGTTTTTCATAGCCCTCGGCCCATTCGTAATTGTCCAGAAGTGACCAGTAGAAGAAGCCTTTGACATTGGCCCCATCCGCAATCGCCCGTTTGGTGGCGGCGAGATGAGAGAACAGGAAATCCGTGCGGACATCGTCACTTACTGCGCCATCTTCGACCAAATCGGCATTGGCCATGCCGTTTTCGGTGACATAGAGCGGCAGATCACCCACGTAATCGCGCGCCATGCGGGTCAGGAAATGATGCAACCCGTCGGGATAAATCTCCCACCCCATCTGGGTTTTCGGCAGATCGCCTTGAGCGTCCTTGAGATGCGGCCAAGGGGCGGCGGCGTCATGGGCGTTGATATGGCGGGTGTAGTAATTGACCCCCAGCCAATCCAGTTTCTGCCCGATCAAGGCCATGTCGTCCTGCCATGCGTCGGGCATATAGGGGCCAAGACCTTCCAGCACATTGGCGGGGTAGGTGCCTTTGGTGATGCCCTCAATGAACCAGCGGTTGAAGATGCCATCCCACAGGGCCGCGGCTTGTCGATCCTCGGCACGCTCACTCGCGGCTTGGGCGTAGTCGAAATTCAGCACGATCCCAAGGTTTTGCTGTCCCATGCTGCGCAACCGCTCCATCGCTGCGCCGTGGGCCAGCAGGATATTGTGCATGGAGCGCGCCGTGGCGCGGATGTCGCGTTGGCCGGGGGCATGGATGCCCCAGAAATGCGACAGCCATGACACGCACCACGGCTCGTTGATCGTGGCGATGGCAGAAACGCGGTCGCCCAAACGGCGGGTGATCGCCTCGGCGAAATCGGCAAAACGGAAACAGGTGTCGCGGTTGGTCCAGCCGCCCTTGTCGGCCAAAGCCGAGGGCAGTTCCCAATGATAGAGCGTCTGGAACGGCTTCAGCCCCCGCGCCAGCATGCCATCGACCAGACGGTCGTAGAAATCCATGCCTTCGGCGTTCACCGTCACCCCATCCGGCATCACCCGCGCCCAGGATGTGGAAAAACGGTAGCCGTCCATATTGGCGGCGCGCAAAAGATCCAGATCATCGCCCCAGCGGTGGTAATGATCGCAGGCCACAGCCCCGCTCTCAGCCCCCTTCACATTGCCTGCCGTGGCCGAGAACGTGTCCCAATGCGACGACCCGCAGCCGCCAAAGGACGAACCTTCAATCTGATAGGCGGCAGTGGCAGCCCCAAAGACGAAGCCTTCGGGAAAATCGAAACGCGACAAAACCATGCTCAACCTTTTGGAATAGCGGGTTTGGGGGCAGGTCCAGTGGACTGCCCGATGATCAATTCAGCCTCAAGCATCCGGGTCTGTGGCCCCATCGTGGGGTCTTGCACCAGCGCCAAAAGCATTTCTGCCGCCAAACGCCCGGCTTCGCGCACCGAAGACCGCGTGGCGGTGAAGATCGGCACATCCTCGCCATTCTTCATATAGGACAGGTCATCGTCATGGATGATGATCGAGATGTCGCGCCCCATCTCCATCCCGCGCTCTTCGACCGCGCGGCGGGCCCCCATGCCGGAAATCATCGAGGCAGCCAGCAGGGCAGTCGGCGGATCGGGCAGGTCCAGCATGCGCCCTGCGGCGCGGTAGCCCGCGACCTCGGTCATCTCATCCGAGGACATCAGCGCCGGGTCCTGCGTGATCCCCCGCGCACCCAAGGCACCGACATAGCCAGACCGGCGGCGAATGGCGAAATCCATATGCTCCAACCCGTTGACCAGCCCGATGCGGGTGTGCCCGAGATCCAGCAGGAATTCGGTCGCCCGCAAAAAGGCGCGGCGGTTGTTCACATCCACCCAAGAATAGGGCAGGTCGGTCCCGGTCGCCCGGCCATGTACCACGAAGGGCAGGCCCACATCGTGCATCAGCGCAATGCGTGGATCATTCATCAAGGGCGCGTGCAGGATCATGCCATCGACGGATCCACGCGCCTTGAGGTCGCGGTAAGCGTCATCCTCATTCTCATCGGGCACCACCGACAGCACCATGTCATAGCCGTTGCGCGAATAGGTCTCGCCCGCGCCTGCGATGAAATCGGCAAAAATCGGGTTCACGATCTCATGCCGCGTGGCCAGCGGGATCACATGACCGATGGCAAAGGCGCGGCCCGTGGCCAGACGGATGGCGCGGGTGTTGGGTCGGTAGTTGTGCCGTTTCGCCGCCGCCATCACACGTTCGCGGGTGGATTCATTGACCTCGGGGTAGCCATTCAGCGCGCGGCTGACGGTGGTGGGTGACAGGCCCAGCTTGGCGGCCAGTTCCTTTAGATTCATCGGCCCTGTGCGCCCCCCTGCGCCTATCGTCCTCGGTCGCGCCCAAAACCTGTGCGCCCCCCTTTGGGTCGCCCAAAACGCTATCAAACCGGGGGCTAGACTAGGGGCAGCGCAAGTCAAGGTCAAAGGTCTATCTGGATATATATGAAATCGTTTTCGCATATAGGGAAGGGGCTCCTAAGGCGCTTAGCGCGTTCCAAGGCGCTTTGGATTGACAGGCGGCGCAGGATCGGCGAATGATGTCCCATCCAAAGCGGTTTGAAACCGATTCTGACCGCCATTTGGTTCACCGCCCCGCAGAGTGGCGGGGGGGAAACGGGAGGAAGATCATGACTGCAAGACTTTTGGCCGGCTCGGCGCTGATCGCGCTGACCGCAGGCGGCGCCTTTGCGCAGGACCTGAAATTCCCGGTGGGCGAGGGTGCCTTCAACTGGGACAGCTATAAGACCTATGACGAAGCCACCAATCTGGACGGTCAGACCCTGACCATCTTCGGGCCGTGGCGCGGTGAGGACCAAGTTCTGGTCGAATCCATGCTGGCCTATTTTGAGGCCGCTTCGGGTGTGGACGTCAGCTATTCGTCGTCCGAAGGCTATGAACAGCAGATCGTCATCGACGCCGAAGCGGGCTCGCCCCCGGATGTCGCCGTTCTGCCGCAGCCGGGCCTGATCGGCGATCTGGCCGCCAAGGGCTTTGTCGTGCCGCTGGGCGATGCGACCAACACCTGGTTGACGGAAAACTACGGCGCTGGCGCGTCTTGGGCAGCCTTGGGCACCTACAAGGGCAAGGACGGGGCCGAAGCCCTGTACGCCTTCCCCTATAAGGCCGACGTGAAGTCGCTGGTCTGGTATTCGCCCGACACCTTCGCCGATGCGGGCTATGCTGTCCCCACGACGATGGAAGAGCTGAAGGCCCTGACCGACAAGATCGTGGCCGATGGCGGCACCCCGTGGTGCATCGGTCTGGGTTCGGGCGGTGCGACGGGCTGGCCCGCGACCGACTGGGTCGAAGACATGATGCTGCGCACGCAATCGCCGGAAACCTACGACAAGTGGGTCAAGCATGAGATCGGGTTCTCGGATCCGGCCGTGATCGAAGCGATCAACGAATTCGGCTACTTCGCCCGCAACGACGCCTATGTTGCTGGTGGCGCGGCTGCTGTCGCCTCGACCGACTTCCGTGACAGCCCGAAGGGTCTGTTTACCTCGCCCCCGCAGTGCTACATGCACCGCCAGGCCTCGTTCATCCCGTCCTTCTTCCCCGAAGGCACGGAGTTGGGCACCGATGCTGACTTCTTCTACTTCCCGGCCTATGCCGAAAAGGATCTGGGTCAGCCGGTTCTGGGTGCTGGCACGCTTGCCTTCATCATGAAGGACAGCGACGCGGCCCGCGCTTTCATCGAATGGCTGAAAACGCCGATCGCGCATGAAGTGTGGATGGCGCAAACCGGTTTCGTCACCCCGTTCAAAGCCGTGAACACCGAGCTTTATGGTTCGGCCGCGCTGAAAAAGCAGGGCGAGATTCTGGCGAACGCGACGACCTTCCGCTTCGACGGCTCTGACCTGATGCCGGGCGCTGTTGGCGCTGGCACCTTCTGGACCGGCATGGTGGACTATTCGGGCGGCAAGTCGGCTGAAGAAGTCGCAGCCACCATCGACGCCTCCTGGCCGAAGTGATCTGAACCGCCCGGACCGGCCCTGTGCTGGTCCGGGCATTTCTTTTGCCATCCCAACTCTTTTGCCATCATTACGATGGCCCCGCCGATGCGGCCCCCGCATCCGCGCTGTTTGACGCCCTTCGCGCCCTATCGCCGAAACCGCGTCTGTCTCTTCCGGGGGGAGGAACCATCATGAATCCGGCCATTCAGGCCCTGTTTGTCATCATCGGCGGTGTCGGTGGCTGCATCGGCTATTTCTACCTGTCGAACATTTTCCTCGACAAAGTGCTTTACCCGGCCAGTGGACCGAACGCCGGTCGCAACATCAACCGCGCCAACCTGATCCGGCCTTGGTTGTTCCTGTTCCCCGCGCTCTTTGGCCTGTCGCTTTATCTGGCCTATCCGGTGCTGGCGACGGCGTGGCTGTCGCTGCATGACAAGACCGGCGCTTTTGTCGGCTTTGAGAATTATCGCACCATGGCGAGTGAGGGGAAGTTTTGGGAATCCATGAGCAACAATATGCTCTGGCTTCTCGTGGTGCCCGCACTCTCCACCGCCTTTGGCCTGTTGGCCGCGCAACTGACCGACCGGATCAGATGGGGCAATTTTGCCAAATCCTTGATCTTCATGCCGATGGCGATTTCCTTTGTCGGTGCTTCGGTGATCTGGAAACTGATCTATGACACGCGGCCCGAGGGCAGCGCGCAAATCGGCCTGTTGAACGCGCTTTGGGTGCAGTTCGATGGCGGTATCGGATCGGTGATCGCGCTCAAGGTCATGCCTGCGCTGATCCTGCTCTCCACCATCCTCGCCGCCCTCTTTGGCATCTGGGCGCTGCTGGCCCCCCTGCGGGAGGCGGATCGTCGCGGCCATCCCGGCATCGTGGCGGTCAAGATCATCGTCGCGGCCCTGCTGGCCTTTGTCGTCTATGAGCTTGCAACCTGGCTGATCGGCACCCTGACCGCTGTGCTGCCCTATGGCGCGCCGCAGACGTGGCTCTCGATGCCCTATTGGAACAGCTATTTCCTGATGATCGTGCTGGTCTGGATTCAAACCGGCTTTGCGATGGTGATCCTGTCTGCCGCCCTGCGCGGTGTGCCGGAAGAAACCATTGAGGCCGCAATTTTGGATGGCGCGAACCCGTTCCAGATCTTCTTCCAGATCAAGGTGCCGCAGATCATGCCGACCATTGTGGTGGTCTGGACCACGATCACCATCGTGGTGCTGAAGGTCTTTGACATCGTGCTGGCCATGACAAATGGCCAGTGGGAGACGCAGGTTCTGGCCAATTACATGTATGACAAACTGTTCCGCGCGCTGGATTGGGGCGTCGGCTCTGCCTCGGCAATGGTGATCATGCTTCTGGTCACGCCGATCCTGATCTGGAACGTCTACAACGCCCGCAAGGAGATGCGCTGATGGACAACATCGCCGGAAAGAAATCCGCGCTGCAATGGGCGGTGCATCTGTCCACCGCGCTTCTGGTGGCGCTTTGGGTGCTGCCGACCGCTGGCCTTTTGGTGTCGTCCTTCCGCACCGGGGATCAGATCGTCACCTCGGGTTGGTGGCGGGCGCTGATGACGCAGGAAAGCCAACTCGCCGCCATCCGCATCGGCGGCGATGAGGTGGAGAAAGACGGGCAATTCGTGATCGAAGGCAACCTGTTCGACGGGCAGGGCGCAGAGATCAGCCTTTGGGGCACCTCATCGAAGGAGCCTGAGGCTTATGCCGCAGGCGAAACCGCGACGCTGAACGACGGCCCGACGCTGATGGTGCAGGTGGATGGGGCCTTTGTGCTGTCATCGGCCACCACGATGGCCGATCTGCGGATGCCGCGCGTTTTTGTCACTGCCGCCACGCCGCCGGATTTCACTTTGGGCAATTACTCCAACGTCATCGCGAGCCCCATGGCTGGGCAAAGCATTGGTGAGGCGTTCTTGAACACCATGACGGTGGCGATTCCGTCTACCATCATCCCGATCCTTGTTGCTGCCTTCGCGGCCTATGCCTTGGCCTGGATGGATTTTCCGGGGCGGCCGCTGCTCGTGGCCTTTGTGGTGGCGCTGCTGGTGGTGCCGCTGCAACTGGCGCTGATCCCGCTGTTGCAGCTGCACAATGCGATTGGCATCGGGAAGGGCTATCTGGGGGTTTGGCTGGCGCATACCAGTTTCGGCATGCCGATGGCGATTTACCTGTTACGCAACTACATGGCCGGATTGCCGCGCGACATCATCGAAAACGCGCGGGTCGATGGGGCGACGGATTTCCAGATTTTCATCAAGATCATCCTGCCGCTGTCGTTTCCCGCGCTCGCCTCCTTCGCGATCTTCCAGTTCCTCTGGACATGGAATGACCTTCTTGTCGCCCTCGTGTTCCTTGGCACCGGCAATGACCAACAGGTGCTGACGGGCAACCTGGTGAACCTGATGGGCTCACGCGGTGGGGATTGGGAGATCCTGTCCGCCTCGGCCTTTGTGTCGATTGCGGTGCCTTTGGCAGTGTTCTTCGCCATGCAGAAATATCTGGTCCGCGGCCTATTGGCCGGATCGGTGAAGTGAGACGGATATGAAAGACGTGATCGGGCAGGATGCCGATTGGTGGCGCGGGGCGGTGATCTATCAGGTCTACCCGCGCAGCTATCAAGACAGCAACGGCGATGGGGTGGGCGATCTGGCCGGGATCACCGCGCGGCTGGACCATATCGCGGGACTTGGGGCAGATGCGATCTGGATCAGCCCGTTTTTCAAAAGCCCGATGAAGGACTTTGGCTATGACGTCAGCGATTACTGCGACGTTGATCCGATGTTCGGCAGCCTGTCGGATTTCGACGCTTTGGTGGCGCGGGCGCATGCGCTGAACCTCAAGGTGATGATTGATCTGGTGCTGTCGCATACCGCCGATGTGCATCCGTGGTTTGCGCAAAGCCGCAAGAACCGCACCAATGACAAGGCCGATTGGTATGTCTGGGCCGATCCCAAGCCCGATGGCACGCCGCCCAACAACTGGCTGTCGGTCTTTGGCGGCAGTGCTTGGCAATGGGACGCGCGGAGGGAGCAGTATTATCTGCACAACTTCCTGACGAGCCAACCCGACCTGAACCTGCACCATGAACCGGTGCAAGAGGCGCTGTTGGATGTCGCCCGCTTCTGGTTGGCGCGCGGGGTGAATGGCTTTCGCCTTGATACGATCAATTTCTACTTCGCAGACAAGTATTTGCGCGACAATCCTGCATTGCCGCCTGAACTTCGCAACAACTCCATCGCGCCGAGCGTGAACCCCTATAACCACCAGCTGCATCTGTTCTCAAAGAACCAGCCGGAAAACCTTGAATTCCTGCGCAGATTCCGTTCCGTGCTGGAACCCTACAAGGCGGCGGCGGTGGGTGAGGTGGGTGATGCCCAGCGGGGCCTTGAGATCATGGCCGAATACACCTCGGGCGGGGATAAGGTGCAGATGTGCTACCCGTTCGAGATGCTGCAACCCGCGCGGCTGACGGCGGGTCTGGCGGCGCTGACCTTTGACCGTCTGGCGGCGGCGGCACCAGACGCATGGCCTTGCTGGGCCTATTCCAACCATGACACGGTGCGCCACATCACTCGCTGGGGCCTTTCTGACGCGGCGGCAAGGGTTTACACGACGCTTTTGATGTGTCTGCGCGGCTCGGTCTGCCTGTATCAAGGCGAGGAATTGGGTCTGCCAGAGGCAGAGATCGCCTTTGAAGAGCTGCAAGACCCTTATGGCATCCAGTTCTGGCCCGAGTTCAAAGGCCGCGACGGCTGTCGCACGCCGATGGTCTGGCACGCGGACAACGGGCTCTGCGGCTTTTCCAGCGCTGAAAAGGCGTGGCTGCCCGTGACCGCGCCGCATCGCCCGCTGTCCGTTGCGGCACAAGAGGCCGACCCTGCGGCGCTGCTGCACCACTACCGCCGCACGCTGGCCTTCCGCCGCGCGCATCCCGTGCTGGCGCAGGGCGCGATGACCGATTGGCAGGCGGAGGGAGAGGTGTTTTCCTTTACACGCCAAGGCGATGAGACGCTTTTCTGCGCCTTCAACTTAAGCCCCGAGGCCGCAGATGTCACGCTGCCCGCCGGGCAATGGCAGGCGATTGGGATGGACTTGGGAAGCGTGTCCCCCGCAACGGGCACGGTCAATTTGCCGGGTTGGGGATGTCTCCTCGCCCGTAAAGGTTAAGGGGGGAAGACGATGGCCAATCTGAAACTGACGAATGTCGAAAAGGCCTATGGTGAGGTCAAGGTGTTGAAAGACATCAACCTTGACATCAAGACGGGTGAGCTGATCGTCTTTGTCGGCCCCTCGGGCTGCGGCAAATCCACGCTCTTGCGGATGATCGCGGGGCTGGAGCGGATCACGGGGGGCGATTTCACCATCGACGGCACGCGGATGAACGATGTTCCCCCGGCGCAACGCGGGATTGCGATGGTATTCCAATCCTACGCGCTGTATCCGCATATGACCGTGCGCGACAACATGGCCTTCGCGCTGAAACTGGCGAAAAAGACCAAGGCCGAGATTGCCGCCGCTGTCGATAAAGCCGCCAAGATCCTGCAACTGACGCCCTATCTGGACCGCCTGCCCAAGGCGCTGTCAGGCGGCCAACGCCAGCGCGTCGCCATTGGTCGCGCGATTGTGCGCGACCCGAAGGTCTATCTCTTTGATGAGCCGCTGTCGAACCTTGACGCCGCCCTGCGGGTGGCAACGCGGATCGAGATTGCGCAGTTGAAAGAGAATATGCCCGACTCGACGATGGTTTATGTGACCCATGATCAGGTTGAGGCGATGACCTTGGCCAGTCGGATTGTGGTGCTGGCCGGGGGCGGGATTTCTCAGGTCGGGACTCCGCTGGAACTCTATGAACGCCCCGAAAACGAATTCGTCGCGCAGTTCATCGGCAGCCCGGCGATGAACCTGATGGCGGGCCAAGTGGTGGAAACCGGCGCGCAGACAGTGGTGAAGCTGGACAATGGCGGCATGGCCCGTTCGCATGTCGCCACCACGGCGGCGGACAAGGGCCTGCGCGTGAATGTCGGCATGCGGCCGGAGGATTTGTTGGCCACCGACGGCGAGGCCGCCTTTACCGGTGAGGTTGAGATCACCGAAGCCTTGGGCGAAGTGACGCTGTTGTACTTCAAGCGCCAAGGCGATGCGGCGCAGGTCATTGCGAAACTGCCGGGGATTCATCCTGACCTCAGGCACAAAACCGTGCGTCTGGCGGCGGATGCGTCGAAGGTGCATCTTTTTGCAAATGGCCGGTCGCTGCTCTACCGCTAAACCGTCATCAGCAGCGGGAAAACGGCCCCCGGTTTGCCGCCGGGGGCCGTTTCGCGTTCTGGGCCATAGGTCGCTTGCGACGCTGGCCGATGTCGTTTTTGCGCCGCAAGCGCCGTATTCGTCGGGCGCTTGCCCGACAGGCTGGCGCATAAGCGGTATCAAATGCGCCGCACAGGCGGCTGGAGATGGAGAGAGACGATGGGCGACATGGATGTTGCGGCGACAGGCGGACGGCGGGTGCGCGGCGGCGGTGGGTCGGCCCGGCGGGCAGAGCGCACGGCGGTCAGCCTTGAGACTGCGAAATACATCCAGCGCAACATCCCGAACTTCGAAATTCTGAACGAAGAAGCGCTGCAAATCATCGAATGGAACGCCGACACCGTTCTGGAAGAGATCGGCGTGAATTTCGTCGAAAATCCCGGCGCATTGCGGCTGTGGAAAGAGGCGGGCGCCGATGTGCAGGGTGAGCGGGTGCGCATTCCCCGCGGTCTGGCGCGCAAACTTTGTGCAACCGCGCCGTCGTCCTTTACCCAACATGCCCGCAACCCGGAACGCAATGTTGAGGTGGGCGGTCGCAATCTGGTGCTGGCCCCGGTCTATGGCCCGCCCTTTGTGCGCGACATCGCGGGCGGGCGGCGCTATGCCACCATCGCGGATTTCCAGAATTTCGTGAAACTGGGCTATATGTCGAAATGGCTGCACCATTCCGGCGGCACGGTTTGCGAACCCACCGACATCGCGGTGAACAAGCGCCACCTCGACATGCTGCACGCGCATATGGTGCTGTCCGATAAGCCCTATATGGGATCGGTCACGGAACCCAGCCGCGCCGAGGATTCGGTGGAAATGTCCAAGATCCTGTTCGGGTCGGACTTCGTCGATCAAAACACCGTGATGACCTCGCTCATCAACATCAACAGCCCGCTGACCTTTGACGGGATCATG
>JAIYDR010000190.1 GCA_027487395.1 Rhodobacter sp.
GCGATCACATGCATCAGGGGGCCGCCTTGAATGCCCGGGAAGATTGCCGAGTTCAGCTTTTTCGCCAGCGCTTCGTCATTGGTCAGGATCATCCCGCCGCGCGGGCCACGCAGGGTCTTGTGCGTGGTGGTGGTCGCCACATGGGCATGCGGGAAGGGCGAGGGGTACAGACCCGCCGCCACCAGACCGGCAAAATGCGCCATATCGACCAGAAGGTATGCACCAACCGAATCCGCAATCTCACGCATGCGGGCAAAGTCGATGATGCGCGGAATGGCCGAGCCCCCGGCGATGATCATCTTGGGCTTATGCTCGGCGGCAAGTTCCGCGACCTGGTCGTAGTTCAATTCCAGATCTTGCTGGCGCACACCGTATTGCACGGCCTTGAACCACTTGCCCGATTGGTTGGGGGCCGCGCCATGGGTCAGGTGGCCGCCCGCATCCAGCGACATGCCAAGGATGGTGTCGCCCGGTTGCAGCAGGGCCTGGAACACGCCTTGGTTCGCCTGCGAACCCGAGTTCGGTTGAACGTTGGCAAAGGTGCAGCCAAACAGTTGGCAAGCCCGCTCGATGGCCAGATTTTCTGCGATGTCGACATATTGGCATCCGCCGTAATAGCGCTTGCCCGGATAGCCCTCGGCATATTTATTTGTCATGACAGAGCCTTGGGCTTCCATCACGGCACGGCTGACGATGTTCTCTGAGGCAATCAACTCGATCTCGTGGCGCTGACGCCCCAATTCTTGTGTCACGGCGCCGAACAGTTCCGGGTCGCGGCTGGACAGGGACTCAGTAAAGAAACCGGTATCGCGGTGGGGGGCGTTCATGGACGTCTCCTGTTTCGGGGGCCGAATGGCCGGACTGGGCGCGTTGAGGGCTATCTAGTCCATGGCATGGTCCCAAGAAAGGTGTGAAAGCGACATCTTCACCCGCTCATGCGAAAAAAGTTTCCGATAGGAAACATCCGGAGGCCAATCTTCCTGTCGGGAAACTGTGATGGTGCGAAGGGCTTGAGTTTGCCGCCTCGCCCCCGCAAGGATGGTTCAGGGGGATTTTCCATGCGTTTCGAAAACATTGCCTTCCTGTCCAGCGGATCACCAGCGGCGGCCGAGGCTTTGGCAACCTTGACAGCGCTGCACGGCCAATGCGCGCCCTTTGCCGCCGATGTGGTGGTGGCTTTGGGGGGCGATGGCTTCATGCTGCAAACCCTGCATGAGACGCAGGCCAAGGGCGTTCCGGTCTATGGCATGAACTGCGGCACCATCGGCTTTTTGATGAACGCCTATTCTCTGGAGGATTTGCCTGCCCGGCTTGAGGCGGCGGAAGAGGCCATGATCAACCCTTTGGTCATGCGCGCCAAAACGCTGGACGGTCAGCGGTCCGAGGCTTTGGCGATCAACGAGGTGGCCTTGCTGCGCGCAGGTCCACAGGCGGCAAAACTGCGCATCAGCATCGACGGCAAGCAGCGCATGGATGAGTTGGTCTGCGATGGCGCCTTGGTGGCCACGCCTGCCGGATCAACGGCCTATAACTATTCCGCCCACGGCCCCATTCTGCCCATTGGCGCCGATATTCTTGCATTGACGGCGATGGCGGCCTTCCGCCCCCGGCGCTGGCGGGGCGCCCTGCTGCCCAAGTCAGCCGTGGTGCGTTTCGATGTGCTAGAGGCCGAGAAGCGCCCCGTCATGGCCGACGCCGACAGTCGCCAATCGGTGCGTAATGTCGCATGGGTTGAGATCCGATCCGAACCCAACGTGGCCCATCGCATCTTGTTCGACCCCGGCCACGGTCTGGAAGAGCGGCTGATCAACGAACAGTTCGTCTAACCGCCTAACCCTTCCACGCCTCAAGTTTGCGATAAAGCGTTGAGGGCGACAGCGCCAGCATCCGTGCCGCGCGGGGGACGGACCCTTCGCAGCGCGCAAGGGTGGCTTCGATCACCGCGCGTTCAATGTCAGCCAAGGGGCGGCCGATCAACCCGTCAAGGCTGACAGTGTCCACCGACTCTGCCGGTGCCGCAAATTCCGCTGCCTGCGATGATAGGGCCGCGCTGCGATCCGAAAGCGCAGGTGCAGCCCTCCCGGACGTCATCACCATATCGCGCTCCAACGTTTCGGGCAGCATGTCCGGGGTGACAAGGCCGCCGTCGTTCAAGACCACCACATGGCGGATCACGTTTAGCACCTGCCGCACGTTTCCGGGCCAGGGCAGACGGCGGAAAAGGTTCTTTACCTCCTCCGACAGGCCGGTGAAACGCCGCCCTTCCTCGTCGGCGAAACGCGACAGGGCAGCTTCGGCGATGTCCAGTACATCATCGCCCCGGTCCCGCAGGGGCGGCATATGGATCGGCACCACGAACAGGCGGTAATAAAGGTCCTCGCGGAATTGCCCACGTCGCACGGCATCCAGTGGGTCCCGGTTGGTGGCGCAGACGATCCGCACGTTCACCTTGCGCGGGCGCGTCGCGCCCACCGGTTGCACCGTCGAGGTTTGCAGGAATCGCAGCAATTTGGTCTGCAAGGCCGGGGCCATCTCGCAGACTTCATCCAAGAACAGTGTGCCGCCATCTGCCGCCGTTGCCGCCCCCGGCTTGTCAGAGATTGCGCCAGTGAAACTGCCTTTCATATGGCCGAAAACCTCGGATTCTAGCAGGTCTTGCGGGATGGCCCCGCAGTTCAGCGCGATAAAGGGGCCACCCGCGCGGGTAGAGTTGTCATGCACCGCCAGCGCGCAGAGTTCCTTTCCGGTGCCACTTTCCCCAGTGATGAACACCGTCGCCATAGACCGTGCAACCGAGCGGATTTTTGCATGGATACGGCACATCACCTCGGATGTGCCGATGAATGCGTGACTGGAGGGGGCCACAAGACCGGGCACGAGTGGAGCGATGAGCGGCGCCGTTTCCACTGGACGGCGCAGACCGGTGCGGCCCGCGATGGCATTGCCGACCGCCCCAAGAAACCGCGTCTCGTCAAAGGGTTTGACAAGGAATTCATGCGCGCCGGAGCGCATCGCCTCGACCGCCTTGTTGATTGAGGCATTGGCGGTGATGACGATCACATTGGTCTCCGGGCGCTGGGCCAAGATGTCTCGCATCAGTGCCAATCCGTCGCGGTCTGGCAGGATCAGGTCCAAAAGAACGACTTGCGGTGACAGGCGGGAAAACGCGTCCAGCCCCTCGGCGGCGGTGGCGGCAATATGCACGTCATAGCCAGCGCCCGTCAAAACCGAGCGATAGATCATCTGCAGGGAGGGCGTATCTTCGACCAAGAGCAGGGGCGGGGTGGCGCGCCCGGGACTATCGCTGCGCTCCATCCCACCCAGAACACCTTTCATGCGGCACCCATGGCCGAAAGGCGATGTTCCACAAGCGCTAAAACGCAGGCCAGCGTATCTTGCATCTCCACGCCTATCGTGGCGACGATGGCCAAGTCTTCTTGCCTGGCCGTATCGCTCAACCGCTGGGCCACCTTATGCAGGTGGGGTGCGCCGATGGTGCCGCCAAGCCCGGCCAACGCATGGCTGACACGGCGCAGGGTTGTCGCATCCCCTTGTGCCAGTGCGGCCGTGAGACCGTCACGCATCCAGTTCAAATCCGCCACGATCTGACGCACCAGCCAGACGGCATCCTGCGGTCCCGCCGCTTCCAGCATCGCATCCCAGACGGACCCGTCCAGCGCAAGGCGGGGCTGTGCCGAAACCGGGGGCAAGGGCGTGGCAATTGGGGTCATCACGCAGCAGAGGTTATGTCGCGGCGCGGCTTGCGTCCAGCGCCGCGATCCTCTCAGCCTTTGGCCAGACCGATCCCCTGCAAAGCGTCGCGGATCTCGTCAAGGATAGCCGGATCATCGATGGTGGCGGGCATCTTGAAGGCCTCACTGTCGGCGATCTTGACCATGGTGCCGCGCAGGATCTTGCCCGATCGGGTTTTCGGCAGACGGTCCACCACCACTGCGCGCTTGAAATCGGCGACGGGACCGATCTTTTCGCGCATAAGGCTGACGCACTCTTTAACGATCTCCTCATGGGCGCGGTTGCACCCTTTGTTCAGGCAGAGGAACCCAAGCGGCGATTGCCCTTTCAGCGCATCCGCGACCCCGATTACCGCGCATTCAGCCACATCCTTGTGATTGGCC
>JAIYDR010000107.1 GCA_027487395.1 Rhodobacter sp.
AAGGATACCATTTGACCGAAAAACAGCAGCTGCCTTCATTCAAGAGAAGCCGATCTGGTCCTCTGGCATGGCATGCATCATGAGAACTTTTGATTACTGGGGTGATTGAAGAGGGGACGTTTAGAAAACGGGTCAACAATAGGTCAACCTGCCGATCTACCTCGTTCACAGTTTGGGCTACAGTCGCGTCCGGTGGCTGCGGTTGAGAGCGGCGAGGTAATCAAGCGAGATCAACGGGTTGGCGTGTAAGTGGTTGATTTTCAAGGGTCCGGCGTTCTCCTTTTGGTCCGCCTCATAACCTGAAGGCCGCAGGTTCAAATCCTGCCCCCGCAACCAAAAAAATATATCAAGATATCAATAACTTGAGCCTCCCCTACGGGAGGCTTTGTCATATCCCACGCAAAACCATTGCCGCGTCCGTTGCCGCGTTTGAAAAACGCGAAGCTGGAACCAAACCCGACCGGAACGTACATTACCTCCCGCATTCGCTGAAAACACCATTCGCCGGACCCCACATACACCCACCCCACCCCAGCATTCGTACCTCCCCCAGTAACGCTTGCATGGTGTTTTGGACGAACAATCACCCCGCTTCGATGAATGCATGCCCGGCGCTACACTGTATTTTGGGGACAGCGCACCTCCTCCTCAGGCGCAATACAGAAGTGCAACCACGCCGACCTTCGGGATCAGCACTCCTACTCTGACGACCTCGCGAGGCTTCTCTGAGAAGGCTTGCTAGGCCATTCCCCCACAGCAACGGAAAAGTGCAAACGAGCTTTCGTCTGCGGTTCCAGGTGCCGCGCTTTGGACAAGAAGGGCGGCCTTTGCAGACGGCGTCTGGGTCAGTTTGTCGGCAGCTGCGATGCAAGTGCTGCGCGTTTACGCGCTTCATGGGCGCTTCTCATCTTCTGTTCCAACGTCAGCCCAGTTGGCGGGTTTTGACGGGTCGTCGGCCACATCAAATCCTCCATCCGGATTGGATCGTCGTACTCTGCCACCAGGGGTTTGAGGTGTGCGGGCAAGACCACATCGACCATCGGCCCCATCGACGCGACGTCGAACAGGCAGCGCAGCAGGTCGATGTCATTGTGGACACGGGCCGTCGCATAGCGCGGGGTGCAGGGATGCTCGGTAAGGGTGAGGCCATTCGGCAGATGACGCCCCCACCGCAGACCGCCGGAATACTTGCCCGCAAACAGATGCCGCAGCAGGTCATGCGCCTCGGTGACGGGGTGGTAGTAGCCCTTCCACACGTCATAGGTGGGGTCGCCCAAGGGGACAGGCAGGTGGAGGTCAGAGCCGGAAAACCAGCCTGCCTCGATCATCGCCCAATGGTCGCGTTGTGAGAGTCGGTTGAAGGCCCCTTCACCGAAAACACGTTCGATGATGTCAGGGCGGATCACCTTGCGCGGCTCATATGGTCCATCGCTGTGAAAGAGCCACGACCCGCCTTCCTCCCGCTTCGGGAACAGTTTGCGGTGCTTTGGTGTCGCGCGAAGCGGTGTCGCTGCAAATGCCTGCACTGGCAGGGTGGGGGCGACAGCGGCCATCACTGAAGCGGCCAGAAAACGACGTCTATTCAACATCTCGCACTCTCCTTTGAGGACAAGATGATCGCGTTCAGATGGTGCCAACCCCTATAGTTGCCGGTGCGGCCACATCCCCTGTCGGGCGACCACCTTGCTGGGTTAGCAGGTTGGTGAGGACGATGACCTCTCTTGATGCCCAACCTTTGTACGTCAGGGTTACTGCCCTGTCCAGTGGCGCAGTCAAGACCCGCCCAAGTCTGCATGGGCCGACGTTGCCATGACGACGCGGTCACCTGAGGATTCAGGTCAAGTGAAAAGCGTGGTAAAGTACGACATCAGAAACTCGGAGCCTAAGGCTATGTTGACGTCCAAGCAGGAAGCCTTCTCGCAGCTTGTAGCCAACGGGCAGCAGCAAACCGATGCCTATCGTAAAGCCTACAACGCCGATGGTATGGGTGCGCCAACAATCTGGGCTGAAGCCTCCCGTCTCGCGGACCACCCTAGGGTTGCTGCAAGGATTGATCAGCTGCGCAGCGAAAAGGAAGCCCTGCGGCGCATGCTAGTGCTTGATCGTGAGGAGGCGATCCTCGCGCAACTTCAGCATGAAGCCTTGACGGCCAAAACTGACAGTGCGCGTATCCGAGCGCTTGAGCTTCTGGGTCGGTACGCAGGTATGTTTGCAGAGCGGGTCGAGGTTGCGCATGCGGAACGCACGGTTGAAGAACTTCAAGCGGACATTGTCGCGAGGCTTCGACGGTTGGGTGTCGATGGGATTTAGGTCACTGAAAAAATAGACTCACCTCCAAGTTCTGCGCGCCGCTAACGTACTCTGGATGATCGATGTGAACGATGTGAACGATCTTTCCATTTAAGGTTCGCCACTGAAAAAAGATGTTCGTTGCGTGGATTCAAATCGAAGAAACGTTCACATCGAACACAATTGAGACGTAGACACCCATCCGTTGCAGGGCCGTATTGCTCATAATCAGGGCGATCTCTGACCGCGCAGCATGACGCGAACGGCCCAAAGCTGCCCTTCGCAGTTGGAGCGGCAAGAGGCTGACGCTAAGCGTCTTGCCGAGGATGGGGTTTGTCGTCACCCGTTGCCCAAGAAATCCCGGATGCGTGTTTCTCCTCGAAATCGTTTCCACCAGTTGACCCTCCGTGTTTTCGCGAAGGTTTCGACGCCTGATGCTTCAACACATCGCATCTGCAATAAAACTTGCGAAGTCGCAACGCTATGCTAGAATCGTGCATGACAGGATAGGTAGTCATGGACATTCCCTACAAGAAGCCCTCGACGGTCAAGGAGGTCCAGGCCCGCCTTGCTTCGATGAGCCCCGACTTCAGCAAAGGGTCGCGTCGGATCGCGGATTTCTTGATGGCAAATCCGTCCATTGTTGCCGTCTTGTCCGCTGGAGATGTCGCGAAGCGTTGCGATGTCCACCCGTCCAGTCTTGTACGGCTGGCGCAGGGGCTTGGGCTGTCCGGCTTTCGTGAATTGAAGGCAGTTCTTCAGAATGACATCGCGATATCGAAAGAGCTTACCGGCACCGCACCTCCCGCCATCGCCATCCAGCGCGAACTGGGTGAAAGGTTGCGATTGCGCCTACTTGCCGAGTCGGGGAAATCTTTCAATCAGGCTGCCAGCGAGGCCGCCGAGCGCCACTGGCTGAACAAACCCGAAGTCGAGTTTCGTGCTGAATCGCACGTGTCGCACAGTATCAGTGCCGAAGAATTGGCTTACCGAATCAGCGTGGTGTCGGCAGATTCTGACGGGATCCTGCTCGTCGCACGTGAACATCCCGCGATCAATCGCGCTGTCCAAGAGGTCACAGCACGGGGCATTCCCGTCGTGTGCTTGACAAGCGATCTTCCGGCATCGGGACGCACCGCCTATGTCGGAGCGGACCAATACGCGTCCGGTTCGACCGCTAGCTGGTTCTGTGGTCGACTTGCCCCCCGTCAACAGGTGGGGCGCGTTCTTTTCGTCTGCAGCGTCCCATTCCGCTGTCAACTCGACCGCGAACAGGGATTCCGGCAGGTTTTGCGTTCGGAGTTTCCGATGCTGACAATCGAAGAGCGCGTTGGTTCGGATGAAAGTGTCGAAGTGACCTACGAGGCGATACGACGGCATATCTCGCAGAACGGGCCGCCGGTTGCCATTTACAACGTATCGGGGGCAAACCTTGGGATCGGGCGCGCGCTCGAGGATGAGGGCTTGGCCGGAACGACCGTTTTCGTTGGGCACGAACTCAACGCCAACTCACGGATGTTGTTGGAGAAAGGGATCATGGACGTCACCATCGGCCATGATTTCGACCGCGAGATTTCTCTCGCGGTTGATGCAATCCGCATGGCCCGAAGCGGGGTTCAGCCGACAAGCCGTATCATGCCCAGCCTACTTTATACGCGTCACAACTGTGCCATCGCCTAAAGGTCAGAGCGCGAGCTTTCCGACCGGCACCGGCGGCGCAAAGGGGTAGGCGCCCCAGACCGACTGGTCGAAATGGATCACCGCGCCTGTCATCATGCCGGATTCGGACGAGAGCAGGAAACCGACCGCCTTGGCGACTTCTTTTGGTGCCAGCAGGCGGCCGAACGGCTGTTCCGCTGCAACCTTTTCCAGCCAGTTTGCATCCGCGTTGTGATAGTCGCGCTGGATCCGGTCTTCACCATCTGACGCCATCCACCCGATGTTCAGTTGATTGACGCGGATCTGGTTTTTCATCGCCGCAAAGGCGGTGTTGCGTGTCAGCGTGGCCAAAGCACCCTTGCTGCCGCAATAGGCCGCAATGAATGGTTGGCCCGAAAGCGCCGCAGCCGAGCCGATGTTGACGATGGTGCCGGGTGTGCCCTCCCTTACCATGATCCGAATCGTGTCCTGCATCAGGAAGAACGGTGCGCGGGTGTTGATCGCGAACATGCGGTCAAAAAGCGCCTCATCGGTCGTCAGGATATCTCCGCGGTCTGTGATGCCTGCTGCGTTAACCAGCATGTCCACGCGACCAAACGACTTGTCGGCAGCCGCCGCCACTGTTCGGACATCCGTTGCAACACTAAGATCGGCCTGCACGAAGCGCACATCGCAGCCGGTTTCCTCGCGGATGGCTTGGGCAACTGCGTTACCTTTTGCAGCGTTGCGCCCGCACGTCACCAGTCCAGCAGCGCCTGACCGAGCGAGTTGCCAGGCAACCGCTGCCCCAAGCCCCTGCGTGCCGCCCGTTACCACCCCAATCTTCCCGTCGACCCTGCTCATCCTGTCTTCCTTCACCGTTCGGACTGCGCCCCGACTGTCTTGCACTGTTTATTGCAATACCAAGTCGTTGCAAAATTTCTATTGACAGAAGAGCGGAGATGCAACAGTTTTTGCGAAACTGAATGAAATACTGCGCTTGGGGGGGATATGTTGCGAATTGCTGTTCTGGGATGCGGACGCATCGGCCAGATGCACGCGGCGAATGTGGCGCGGCATCCGCGGGCAATGCTTGCGGGCGTCTATGACTTGCACCAGCCCTCGGCTGACCGTGTTGCGGGGGAGCAGGGTGTTCGGGCCTTTACATCGGCGGCGGACGTCTTTGCATCCTCGGATGTCGACGCGGTTCTGATTGCAACGGCAACCCCGACCCATGCCGATTACATCGAACTTGCCATCGCTTCCGGCAAGGCCGTTCTGTGCGAAAAGCCAATCGACCTGAACCTTGCGCGTGTCGAGGCTTGTGCCGCCAAGATCAAGGGCAGCAAGTTGCCAATCCAGCTTGGTTTCAATCGCCGCTACGACCCCGGTCACAGCGCCGCGCGCAATGCGATGCTTGCAGGCGAGATCGGGGACCTCCATCAGGTCATCATTACTTCGCGCGATCCGGGCATCCCCCCCCGCGCGTATCTGGAAGCGGCGGGCGGCTTGTTCCGCGACATGACTATCCACGATTTCGACCTTGCCCGCTTCATGCTGGGCGAGGAGCCAGTCGAGGTTTTTGCCATCGGTGGAGCCTTGATCGACCCCGCCTTGGGTGCTGCTCTGAACGAGGTGGATAGTGCCATGTTCATCTTGCGAACCGCATCTGGCAAGCAATGCCACATCAACAACTCGCGGACCGCAGTCTATGGCTATGACCAGCGTGTTGAATTGATGGGCAGCAAGGGGATGGTGATTTCCGACAATCGCAAGCCCCACGAAATGCGCCGCTATACCGCGACGACGACCGAGACCAGCGCGCCCTACCAGTTCTTCTTTCTTGAACGCTACAACGAGGCCTTCATGGCCGAGATCGACGGGTTCGTGGATTGCGTCGAGAAGGGCGCGGTCCCTCTTGCCAGCTTCGAGGATGGCCATCGTGCACTGGTGCTTGCCGAAGCGGCCTACTTGTCCATGCAACAAGGCCGGATGGTCAAAGTGTCCGAAGTCAAAGCCTGAAGGGACCACCTAAGGGCAACCCAATGCCGCGCCCGCCTGAAGGGGGGCGCGCATCGAAACGCTGTGCCTGACGTCAGGTGAGGAGATTTGTCGTCAGCACGGTCAACTGATCCCTTTGTGACGCACACAAAGGGCCAAAAGTGGTCCTCCGATCCGGTGAAAGACCGAGGGGATCGCAAAAACCCAGTGGAGGACGACATAATGAAATCCAGCATGACCCGTCGCCAATCGGTCAAGGCGCTTGCCGCCGGAACGGTGGCATTCGCTCTGTCCGCAGGCGTGACCTTTGCGGACAATGCCGATGTGAAGATCGGTTTCACTCCGAAGTTCCTGAAGGACGACTTCCAGACCCTGATGCTGGATCTGTCGAAGAAAGCCTTCGACGCCAAGGGCTTCACCCTCGTTGGCGCGCCTGATCCGAATGGCGATATCGCGGCGCAGGTCGACGCTCTGACGAACCTGATGGCCAATGGCGCGAATGTCATCGTCTTTGCTCCGCTTGACGCGGCGGGCATCGTGCCGGTGGTCGAGAAGGCCAACGAAGCCGGCGTTCTGGTCTTTTCGATCGACGACAGCCCGGCGGGCGGCAAGGTGACTGCAACGGTTCGCGCCGACAACGTCGATGCGGGCGCGCAGGGCGCCAAGGAAATGGCGAAGCGTCTGGAAGCGGCCCCCTGCTGGAAAGACGATAGCTGCATCGTGCTGGAACTTCAGGGCGCACTGACCACGCCGAACGGCCTTGACCGGTCAGAAGGCTTTGCCAAGACGCTCGGCGAATTGGCCCCTAAGGTGCAGATCATCCAGCGCCCGACCGAATGGACCGCCGATATGGCAGCGGATGCGGCGCAGAACGTGCTGACCCAGAACCCCAACCTCGCTGGCATCTTCATGGCTTCGGAGCTGATGGCGACCGCTGTCAATGCGCAGCTTAATGCCGCGGGCAAAGGCGCTGCAGTGGGCGAGGAAGGCAATGTGATCCGCATCGCCATCGACGGCACCCCGCAGGGCCTGCAACTCATCCGCGACAAGGCGTTGGACGCCACCGTTTCCCAGCCGCTGAGCGCCTATGCCACCAAGACGGCAGAGCTGATCGAAATGGTCAAAAGCGGCGGCACCATCGAGATCGGCAAGCGTGATGACGGTCAGGTGATCGACACCCCTGTCGGCCCGCAATACCAGCTGAACGCCACTCTCGTGACTGCCGAGAACGTCGACTCGCCTGACCTTTGGGCGAACCAGGTCGGCAAGTAAGCCTGCTTAGACATCGTGGATCCAGAGATCATGGACAGACAGCATCCCATCGTCGAGATGCGCAACATCTCAAAGACCTTTGGTTCCACGAAAGCCCTGCGGGGCGTGGATTTTACCGTCATGCACGGTGAGGTTCACGCCCTTCTGGGTCGCAATGGGGCAGGAAAAAGCACGCTGGTCTCAACGATGAGCGGACTTGTTGCCTCTGACACAGGCACCATTCGAATTTCCAAGACGGAAGTGGTGGCCAACGGCCAGCCCTACGCGACCAAAATCCGCGACGACATCGCCCACGTGCAGCAGACGCCCCAGCTTTTCAATTTGCTGACGGTGGCCGAGAACCTGTTTCTGGAAAACCCGCTGGTGCGCAAGAAATTTGGCCTCGTCAGCCAAAAGCTCATGATGTCCGAAGCGCAGGCGTTGCTGGATAAATGGAACGTCGACATCCGCGCTGAGTCCCTTGCCGGGGAACTGAGCGCAGGCACGCGCCAGCTACTGGAAATCATGAAGGCGCTCAGCCGTGGTGTGCCCGTCATCATCCTCGATGAACCGACCGCCGCCCTGAGCAATGCCGAGAAGCGCATGCTCTTTGATCAGGTGAAAGCGCTCAAGGCGCTTGGTGTTTCGTTCATCTACATATCGCACCATCTCGACGAGGTGTTCGAGGTTGCAGACACCGTGACGATCCTGCGCGACGGGCTGGTCGTCAAGGAAAGGGAAGATGTCGGCAAACTTAATGTCGAGTTGATCGCCGACTTGATGATGGGCGAAAAGACTGTCCGCTCCGTTCGTGTGGATCACACGCGCAGCGATGCGCCTGTTTTGTTGCAAGCCAAGGGGATCGGCCTTTACCCCGTTTCGGCGGAAGGTGTCGATTTCCAGATCAAGCCCGGCGAGATCGTGGCGCTGGCCGGTCCTGTCGGCGGCGGCAAGGAAGCCTTGGCGATGATGCTTGCGGGCCAATTGACCCCTTACAAGGGCAAGGTCAGTGGCTCGGACGGCATGCTTCCGACCATCGGCGTTGTGCCGACCGACCGGCATGCAAGCGGGTATGTCGGGCTTCTGGGCGTTCGGGAGAACGTCGCTATCGGTGGGCTTGACGTTTTGTCGGGCCGCTTGGGTTTCATCAAGGTCGACAAGGAAGCAGCCCATGTCGGTAACCTTGCACGGCAGACGAATGTGATCTGCTCGTCGCTGGAACAAGCGGTCAGCCAGCTTTCGGGTGGAAACCAGCAAAAGGTCGTCTTCGCCCGCGCCCTTTGCCAGAACCCGCAGGTGATCGTTGCCCTTAGTCCGACGCGGGGTGTCGATGTGGGAGCAAAGGAACAGCTTTATGCCCTGCTGCGCGATCTGGCGAGCAAGGGCTTGGGCGTGATCGTTGTGTCGGATGAAGAGGACGAGATTGCGCAACTGGCAAGCAGGGTCGTGATCGTCTTCGAAGGCAAGATTACGGGCGAATTGCGCGGAGACTACACTATGAAGGACTTGATTTTGCGAATGGAGGGCGTGGCATGAGCGATGCGATGACAGGTAAGGCAAAAGCCAGTCAGAAGGCAGGTCGGTCCCGGCTTTCGGCCTTTGGCAGCGCCTTTGTCGCGGGCGGTTACACCATGTATCCGGTGCTGGCACTTCTGGTGCTTGTGGGTGCGATTGTCGCGCCGAACTTTGCCACAGGCATCAACCTGATCAACATCCTAGAACAAGTCAGCGTGCTTGGTCTGACCACCATCGGGCTTACCTTTGTCGTTCTGATTGGGCGGCTTGACCTCTCGCTCGAAGGGATCGTCGGGTTTGCGCCGATGTTGGCGGCGGTCTGCCTTGTGCCGGTTGCCGCAGGTGGCCTCGGGCTTGAGTTGCCGTCGTGGATGGGGCTTGTCGTGGCATTGGGAACAGCGGGGTTGATCGGCTACTTCAACGGCTTCATGGTTGTTCGTATCGGGCTAAACCCCTTTATCTCGACGCTGGGCTTGCTGGTCCTGCTGCGCGGTGGCGTGCTGATCGTATCGAACGGGCGGTCGATCTATTCCCCCGGCCCGGCGCTGACATATCTCGGATCTGCCAAGTTGTTCGGGCTTCCGGTGTCTGTCCTTGTCTTCGCGATCGTCGCGGTCGCCATCGGTCTGGTGTTCAAATACCACCGCTATGGCCGCGCGCTTTACGCGATCGGCGGAAACGAGGATGCGGCGCGGGCGGCAGGTATCAACGTCGATCGCGTGATCTGGTCGGCCTTTGTGTATGCCGGACTTCTAGCCGGTCTGGCGGGAGTGCTGATGACGGGGCGCTTGGACTCGGCGGTGACTACCCAAGGACAAGGCATCATCTTCTCGGCCTTCGCGGCGGCTGTGATCGGCGGTGTAAGCCTTGGGGGTGGGCGCGGAACGATGGTTGGCCTTGTCAGCGGCGTGCTGCTGATCGGCGTGATCAACAACCTGTTGACGCTGGCGCAGGTGCCATCCTTCTACGTGCAAGCATCGACGGGTGCCGTGATCATCGTGGCGGCGGTATTGACCACCGTGGCCAGCCGTCGGTCGAGCGGCGTGCGCACCCGCACCTGAGGTGGAGTCTGGGGAAAGGCAATGTGCCGCCATTTGTAGGGAATGGCGGCACGCTGCTTTGGGAATGACAACTTCCGTTCTAAAACGCCCCTCGACGCGCCGCGCGCCAAGCGCACCATTCCATGCATTGCAAATAAATTGACAAACTTCGGTGCGGCGTGCTCGATGGGACGGCAGCGGGAAGATGTCCGCGATGAAGGAAGCCGTCCATGTCCTACCGTCCGCCCGAAAGCTATGAAGAGCTGATCAAGCTGATCCATGATCGCTATGATGACATGAGCAAATCCTACCAAAGGATCGCTCTTTATCTGACGCAGAACCCGAACGACGTGGCTGTGCTCTCGGTAAATGCCATCGGGGCGAAATGTGGGATCCATGCATCCAGCTTCGTCCGCTATGCACAATCCCTTGGATACAAGGGGTTCAAAGAGCTTCAGGCCGTCTTCCAGCGTCGCCTGTCGACGGCGGCACCGGGGTTCGATGCGCGGGTGCGGGCCTTGGAGGCCGAGCTCGGGGGCGCGAAGGAAGGGGAGCTCGGATTCCTTGCCGACCTTGTGACTCGGGATGTGGCGTCGCTTCAGGATCTCTTGTCGAACATGCAGGCTGCCGATCTCGTGGCGGCTGCGGAACTGATGGAGAAGGCGGACACGATCTACCTGATCGGGCAATTGCGATCTGCGCCCGTGGTAGAATTGCTGCGGTATGTGCTGACGATGCTCGGGAAGCGCACAGTGCTTCTGGATCCGGGCGGTGGGTTGGCGACGCATATGGCAAAGGTGTCGCGACCGACCGATCTGCTTTTCGTCGTGTCGTTCCGGTTCTATGCCACGGAAGTGGTCAACGTGGCGGAAGAGACGGCGGGGCGCGGGGTGCCGATCGTGGCGATCACCGACAGCACGCTGTCGCCATATGCCAAGATGGCGAAGGTGCTCTTTGCCGTGCCGGAGCATGAATACACGTTCTCGCGCTCTCTCGCCGCGCCGATGTGTCTAGCGCAAGCCTTGTGCGTGGCTCTGGCTTCGCGGCTTCAGAAGAACAGCAGCGATCCGCGCATACCCGTCGTCACGGGGCCATGAGAAAGGGGGCGCGGCGCGCCCCCTGACTTTGCTCAGACAAGTTTCATCGGACCGTCTGGTACTGGCATGCCTGCTGCCACCGCGCCCCAGACAGACTGGTCGAAATTGACGATGGCACCGGTCATCAGCCCTGCATCATCAGAGACGAGGAAGTTCACCGCCCGCGCCGCCTCGGCCGGGTCGACGAGACGACCGAAAGGCAGGCTGGCAGCGGCCTTGGCTTCCCAGTCGGCATCGCCGCTTGCGGCCTGGATCTCGCGCTCGTGGTCTGACGCCATCCAGCCGACGTTCAACTGGTTGACGCGGATGCGGTTGGCCATGACGGAAAAGGCGGTGTTGGCGGTCAGCGTGGTCAAGGCGCCCTTGGAGGCGCAATAGGCGTTGATGAAAGGTTGCCCCGCGAGGGCAGAGATCGAGCCGATGTTGCAGATCGCGCCTTCGATGCCTTTGTCGATCATCAGTTTTATCGTTTCCTGCATCAGGAAATAAGGCCCACGCACGTTGGTCGAGAACAATTCGTCAAAGGTTTCGGGCGAGGTGTCGATGATGGTGCCGCGCGCGGTCGAGGCCCCGGCGTTCACCAGCACGTCGATGCGTCCAAACTGACGGTCCGTCTCTGCGATCACCATGCGGCAGTCTTCGATCCTGCCGAAGTCGGCTTTCAGGAAGTGCGCCCCGATACCATGCGCCTCGGCGATCTCGCGGGCGACTTGCGCGCCGCGTTCGGCGTTGCGTCCGGTGATGACGATGCCGGCAGCACCCGCCGCAGCCAGCCTGCGGGCGATCGCGGCACCAAGGCCCTGCGTGGCCCCGGTGACCACGCAGATTTTGCCGTCCATACGGTTTCCCGTGAACGTGGTCATTGAACGACCTCGTATCCAGCGGCGGACATGACGCGCATCAACTCCTTGTGGCCCTTGATGGCCATCTCCAGCGGGGGCGAGACTTTGGGGTCTTGTTCCGCTTCGACGACGAACCAACCCTGATACCCCTTGGCGGCAAGGGCCTTCACGATGGCTTCAAAGTCCAGCGATCCGTCGCCGGGGACGGTGAAGGCCCCTTTCACGACAGCGTCGAGGAAGGATTCCTTCGTGCGGTCTAGACCATCAACAACCGGGCGGCGGATGTCCTTGGTGTGGACATGGGTGATGCGCTTCCAGTGGTTGTCGATGACCCGCAGGTTGTTGCCGCCTGCGAATGCCATGTGGCCCGCATCGAAGAGCAGCGGCACGGTGGAGTGCTTCATGAAGAGGTCAAGTTCCGCTTCGGTTTCAATCGCGGCGGCCATGTGGTGGTGATAGCTGATCGGCATGCCTTCCTTGGCGCACCAATCGGCGAAATCGCTGATCTTGCGGCCATAGGCGGCGGTCTCCGCCTCGGTCAGCTTCGGCTTGGTGGACAGGGGCGCGGATTTGATCCCCTGAACCGAGCGCGCGGTTTCCCCATAGACGATGCAGGGGGCCTTTGCCGCCTTGAAGAAGGCCATCTGCTGGGCGATGCGGTGCTTTTCCACCTCGATGTCACCATCCAGCAGCAGGCCCGAGAACCAGCCGCCGCAGACCGAGAT
>JAIYDR010000135.1 GCA_027487395.1 Rhodobacter sp.
CAAAGGCCACGCGGTCCCGGTGTTTGGCGTCCATGTTGGCCTGCACCTTGAACACAAAGCCGGTCACCGTCTTTTCATCGGCGGCGATCTGGCGTTCGGCGGCCTTTTGCGGCTGCGGTTCGGGGCCATATTCGCCCATGCCGTCCATCAATTCCTTGACGCCAAAGGAGTTGATGGCAGAGCCGAACCAGATCGGGGTCATGGAGCCGTTCAGGAAGGCCGAACGGTCAAAGGCGGGCAAGAGTTGCCGCGCCATGTCGATTTCCTCGCGGAACTTTGCCAGCAGGTCAGCAGGCACATGTTCGGCCAGCTTCGGGTCATCCAAGCCGCTGATCTGGATCGATTCCGCCACCCTGTTGCGGTCGGCGCGGTCCATGATTTCCAGCCGGTCATGCAAGATGTCATAAGCGCCCACAAAATCGCGGCCCATGCCGATGGGCCAGCTTGCAGGTGTGACGTCGATGGCAAGGTTTTCCTGAATCTCGTCGATGATTTCGAACGTGTCGCGGGATTCGCGGTCCATCTTGTTGCAAAAGGTCAGGATCGGCAGATCGCGCAGGCGGCAGACTTCGAACAGCTTTTGCGTCTGGGATTCCACGCCCTTGGCACCGTCGATCACCATAATCGCGGCATCCACCGCCGTCAGGGTGCGATAGGTGTCCTCGGAAAAGTCGCTGTGACCGGGGGTGTCGACCAGATTGAAGCGATAGGCGCGGTAATCAAACGACATGGCCGAGGCGCTGACGGAAATGCCGCGTTCCTGTTCCATCTTCATGAAGTCAGACCGCGTGCGCCGCGCCTCTCCCTTGGCGCGCACCTGGCCAGCCATCTGGATCGCACCGCCGAACAGCAGGAACGTTTCGGGCAGCGTGGTTGTGCTGGCGTCGGGGTGCGAAATGATCGCAAAGGTCCGGCGGCGGGCGATTTCGGGCGGAAGGGTGGGGCGATTGTCCAGCATGGCGCGGCTTTAGCCCAAACTGGCCCCAGCGTCTACAGGAAGGCGGGCATCAGTTGCGGCGCGCTTGGGGGCAGGTTAGCGTTTGCGCGCGGAGATAAGGAGCGCATCAGATGGATCTGGGAATTTGCGGCAAGACGGCGCTGGTCTGCGCCTCATCCAAGGGCTTGGGGCGCGGTTGCGCCGAGGCGCTGGCCGAGGCAGGGGTGCACCTGATCCTGAATGCCCGCGGGGCAGAGGCGTTGGAGGCGACCGCGCAAGGGATCCGGGATCGGTTTGGCGTGACGGTTGTGACGGTTGCGGCGGATGTGACAACCGAGGAGGGCCGCGCGCAGGTGCTGGCGGCAGCAGAAGGGGTGGATATCCTCGTGACCAATGCCGGTGGCCCGCCGCCGGGGATCTGGTCGGACTGGACGCGCGACGATTTCATCCGGGCGCTGGATGCCAATATGCTGACCCCCATCGCGCTGATGAAGGCGCTGCTTCCGGGGATGATCGCCAAGGGTTGGGGACGGGTGGTCAATATCACCAGTCAATCGGTCAAAGCGCCCATCCCGCAACTGGGCCTGTCGAATTCGGCGCGGGCTGGCTTGACCGGCTATGTCGGTGGCACCTCGCGGCAGGTGGCCCCCTATGGCGTGACGATCAACAACCTGCTCCCCGGCATCCATGACACCGACCGCGCCGTCGCGCTGGATGGTGGGGTGGTCAAGGCCGAAGGGATCACGATGGAGGAGGCCCGTGCCAAACGCGCCGCAGGCATCCCCGCGCGGCGCTATGGTACTGCGGCGGAATTCGGCGCGGCCTGCGCGTTTTTGTGCTCGCAGCAGGCGGGGTTCATCGTGGGGCAAAACATCTTGCTCGATGGTGGGGCGACCAACGCCACGCTGTGACGCTTTTTGCCAAGCGCCGGGGTTTTTCCATCCCCGGGCCTGTGGGCGAAGACTGCCGCTGAGAGAACAAGAGGGCGGCAAGCTTGCTTCGGCACGGTGGCAGAGGTCTTGCAGGGTTGGGCGGGGATTGTTACTGGGTTTTCTGATAAAATCCCTAGGGAAACCATGCCCGACCGTATCCCTCGCCTTGAAGTGCGCCATCTGACCCGTGCCTTCGGTGGCGCGCCCGTGGTGGAGGATGTGTCACTGTCAGTGGCACCGGGGCAGGTGATGTGTCTTTTGGGGCCGTCTGGCTGCGGTAAATCCACCACGCTGCGGATGATCGCGGGGGTCGAGCAGCCCGATAGCGGGGAAATCCGAATCGACGCTTTGCCGGTCTTTGGTGCGGGTGGCACGGTCCCGCCCGAGGCGCGGTCAGTTGGGTTGATGTTTCAGGATTTCGCGCTTTTCCCACATCTGACTGTGGCGCAGAACGTGGCCTTTGCCTTGAAGGGCGATCGGGCCGCGCGCGCTGCACGCGTGGCGGAGATGTTGGAGCGGGTGAACCTGTCTGGGTACGGGGCCAAGCATCCCCACCAATTGTCGGGGGGTGAGCAGCAGCGCGTCGCGCTGGCCCGCGCTTTGGCCCCCCGCCCCAAGGTCATGCTGATGGATGAGCCGTTTTCGGGTCTCGATAACCGCCTCCGCGACGGCATCCGCGATGTCACGCTGGAGGTGTTGAAAGAGGAAGGCACGGCGGTGCTTTTGGTCACGCATGAACCCGATGAGGCGATGCGGATGGCCGATGAGATTGCGCTGATGCGCGGCGGGCGGATCGTGCAAAAGGGCGCGCCCTACAATGTCTACAACGCGCCGGTGGACAAGGCAGCGGCGGCGTTCTTTTCCGATATCAACGTGATCCGCGGCACATCGCGCGGGGCATTGACCGACACGCCTTTTGGGGCCTTTCTGACCCCCGGCCAGACCGATGGCGCAGCGGTCGAGATCGTCATCCGTCCGCAGCATCTGAAGATCGACTTTGACAGGGGCGGACGCGGACCCAATCCCACGGTGCAGGACGGCACAGCGGCGCGCGGGATGGTACAACGCGCGCGCTACATGGGGCGCGAAAGCCTTGTGGATTTCCGGATGGATTTTGACGGGTCGATCCTGACTGCCTCGGTCCCAGGCGTGTTCCTGCCCAAGGTCGGCACGGCGCTTTGGCTGATGATCCGCCGCGACCGGTGCTTTGTGTTTCCGGCGGGGCGGTGAGGCGGGGCGGAACCTACTCCGCCTCGATCCCGGCTTGCGGCAGCAGCGTCGCCACCTTTGCCAGAAGCGTCCGTGCAGGGCGGGCGAGGGGGGCGCTTTCATCCTCGGCCACATGACGCAGACCTGCGACCAAGGCTTGCAACTCATCCGCTGTCATCAGGGTCGGCGGCAATACCAAGGGTGAGCGCAGGATATATCCCAAACCCCGCTCGCCCTCGACCGGCAGGCCGCTGGCCGACAGCATCGCCATGTCGCGCCAGATGGTGCGGGTGGACACGCCCAGACGGCGGCCCAGCTCGTCCGCTGTGTGCAAGCGGCCATCGCGCATCGCCTGAACCAGTTCAAAGAGTCGGTCATCGCGTTTCATGACCGTTACATAACGCAATCGGGGACAACTGACAATTTACTGTCAGTAGAGGCGCGCATGCCCCGGATGCGGTCTTTTAGTCCCGCGAAGCTTGGGCCTAAATGGCCTCAACGCAATCAGAGTCGGGCCAGCAAGACCGCGCCCGGACGTATCAGGAGAAGAAAGAGGATGGGACGCTTGGGACCGTTGGAAATCATCATTATCGCCGCTGTTGTGCTGATTTTGTTTGGCCGTGGCAAAATCTCGAACCTGATGGGTGAAGTCGGCAAGGGCATCACAGCCTTCAAGCGTGGCGTAAAGGATAGCTCTGCCGAGGCCACTGAAGCGGCTGCCGCCGCTGTCGAAGCGGTGAAGGACATCACCCCCGAGACGGAAAAAGACAAGGTCTGAACTGGGCCTGATCGCAGTTGAACGGTCGGGAGACAGAGTGAATGCTGGATATCGGATGGAGCGAGTTGATCCTGATTGGGATCGTCGCGTTGATCGTGGTGGGTCCGAAAGACCTGCCGCGTATGTTCCATGCTTTGGGACGAATGACCGCTAAAGCGCGGGGCATGGCGCGCGAATTCCAGCGGGCTATGGATGATGCGGCGAAATCAACGGGACTGGACGAGGTGCGCAAGGACCTCAATGCCATCCGCAACAGCACGTCACCCTCTGCCATGGGAATTGATCGGCTGGAAAATGCCGCCAGCAAGTTTGAAAAATGGGACCCGACCAAGAGCATCAAGCCGGGAGCGGCCACCGCGAACCCGACTTTGGCCGCCGCCCCTGTGGTGACGACTGCAGCCCCCGTGGTGGTGCCAAACATGCCGGCTGCAGCGCCAGCGGTCGATCCAGCAGTGGCAGAGACACCGACTTCCACTGCAGGACCCGCCACAACGGCATTGGCCGAACAAAAGGCGGCAGAGCAGGCGGCAGCGCGGCAAAAGTCTCTGGAGTTGCAGGCGAAACGGACCGAAACCGCCGCGAAGAAATTCGCAGAGAAAGCCGCTGAAAAAGCCAAGGCCGAGGCTGCCGCTTCAGCGCCGATTGCCGAAGCCCCCCCCATCGAGGTGGCCGCCGCGCCGACAGCCGAACCGGCTGAGGTCAAGCCCGCCCGCAAGCCGCCGGTGCGGCGCAAGAAGAGTGACGCATGACCGAAAGCATTGAAGACAGCTCTGCCCCGCTGGTCGAGCATCTGGCCGAATTGCGCAACCGCCTGATGTGGGCGGCGGGTGCCTTTGTCATTGCGATTTTCGTGGTCTATCCGTTTGCGATGCAGGTGTTCAATTTCCTGTCGCATCCGATCTGTGACGTTCTGGCCTCGATGGGGCAGAACTGCCAGTTGGTCCTGATTTCGCCGCAGGAAGGTTTCTTCGTCGCCATCAATATCTCGCTCTTTGGCGGGCTGGTGCTGGCCTTTCCGGTCATCGCCTATCACCTGTGGCGCTTTGTGGCACCGGGGCTCTATCGGTCGGAAAAGAATGCGTTCTTGCCCTTCCTGATCGCCTCGCCCTTGATGTTCTTCTTTGGCGCGGCCTTTGCCTATCTGATCGTCTTGCCGATGGCCTTCACCTTCTTTCTGGGCTTTCAGCAGTTCGGGAATGAGGCCGCAACGGTCGTGGGGGTGGCGGCGGATGCCGTTGCTGGCGCTGCCGGGGAGGCGGCCCCTGTGGTGGGCGGCGCGCCGGGCGATGCACCGATCCCGGGGATCGTGTTCCAAGGTTCGGCGCAGGAATATCTGGGCCTGACGATGAAATTCGTGCTGGCCTTTGGGCTGTGCTTCCAACTTCCGGTGTTGCTGGTGCTGCTGGGCAAAGCGGGGCTGGCGTCGTCGCGCGGTCTGGCGGGGATGCGGAAATATGCCGTGGTGGCGATCCTTGCGCTTGCCGCCATCGCGACACCGCCGGATGTGATGAGCCAGATCATCCTGTTTGTCGCCATCTACCCGCTTTACGAAGTGTCGATCTTCCTGATCCGCCGGATCGAGAAAAAGCGTGAAGCACAGGCCCGTGCCGATGGCACTTGGGTCGATGAGGACGAAGACGACGCGGCATGACCGACGCATTCTTGGCCCGCATCGCGGCCGCCCTTGAACGGATTGCACCTGCCCCCCTCGCCGCCCCTGACTTTGGGGCGGCTGAGGCCTTTGTCTGGCACACCCAGCCCGAGCGTCTGGACCCCGTGGCCCATGTGGCGCGGGTGGATTTGGCGCTGCTGGTGGGGGTGAACCGGTCGCGCGATACGCTTTTGGCCAACACCCGCCACTTTGCCGCCGGATTGCCTGCGAACAACGCGCTTTTGTGGGGCGCGCGGGGGATGGGAAAATCCTCCTTGGTCAAGGCCGTGCATGCGCAGGTGCGCGCCGAAGGCTTTGATCTGAAGATCGTGGAACTGAGCCGTGAAGACCTGCCCTCGGTCGGGCGGTTGATGAACCACCTGCGCGCGGCACCTTGCCGGTTCATCCTGTTCTGTGATGACCTGTCCTTCAGCCATGATGACCAGCATTACAAAAGCCTGAAAGCGGTGCTGGATGGGGGCATCGAAGGCCGTCCTGACAATGTGATCCTTTACGCCACCTCGAACCGCCGCCACTTGATGCCGCGCGACATGATCGAGAATGAGACCCAAGCCGCCATCCACTCGACCGAGGCGGTTGAGGAAAAGGTGTCGCTCTCGGATCGGTTCGGGCTATGGCTGGGCTTTCATCCCTGCACGCAGGATGACTTCCTGGACATGATCAACGGCTATTGCGCGGCTTATGGCGTGACGGTGGATCCTGCCCGCCTGCGGGCCGAGGCGATTGAATGGCAAGCCACACGCGGCGGGCGCTCTGGCCGGGTGGCATGGCAATTCTTCTGCGATCTTGCCGCGCGTGAGGGCGTTCGGGTCTAAGCACATTTCACGACGGGGCCTTGTCGCGGGCGGTCAGAGTGCCTAAAGTTTGGGTCCCTGTCCCAGTCTGGCCCCCATGTTAACTGAAATCCTGATTGTCGTTGCCCTGATCCTTGTGAACGGGGTGTTGGCCATGTCTGAAATGGCTATCGTTTCCGCCCGCCCTGCGCGGCTGAAGTCGCTTGAGGCGAAATCTCGCGGTGCTGCCGCGGCGCTGCGTCTGGCGGAATCGCCGGGGCGGTTCCTCTCCTCGGTCCAGATCGGGATCACGGCGGTGGGAGTGCTGTCGGGGGCGTTTTCTGGGGCCACCTTGGGCGCACGTCTTGCCGGGGCGTTGACGGCGTCGGGGATGGACCCGGATACAGCGCAGACCTTGGGCGTGGGCAGCGTGGTGCTGCTGCTGACGTATCTTTCGCTGATCGTGGGCGAGTTGGTGCCCAAGCAACTGGCGCTGAAAAACCCCGAAGGCGTGGCCATCCG
>JAIYDR010000204.1 GCA_027487395.1 Rhodobacter sp.
ACGACGGATGTCGCCATCGTGATCGGATCGAACGACATCGTGAACCCCGCCGCGCAGGAAGACCCCAACAGCCCCATCGCTGGCATGCCGGTGCTGGAATGCTGGAAGGCCAAGCAGGTCTTCGTGTCCAAGCGCGGGCAGGGAACAGGCTATTCCGGCATCGAAAACCCGCTGTTCTTCAAGGACAACACCCGGATGTTCTATGGCGATGCGAAGAAGAGCATTGACGCACTGTTGCCGATGATTGAGTGATCCTGCGTGGATCGCATGATGGCCCCGAGGGAAACCTCGGGGCCTTTTCGTTTGCAGTCTCGCTCACCCCGCCCGACACGGGGGAGGGCTGGGTGAGGAGGCCAGTCCCGGCCTTTTTGCAACACATGGGCGGCATACCCTTGTATCCTGCCGATTTTCTTCCCCCTTTTACCCGTTCGCCCTAACTGGCAGAAAAGACCAAGCGAGGGCCGATATGCCGACGATTTCTGACCATCCCTTGCGCTATGCGCTGGTGAATGAGCTGCATGCGCGGCCCTTCCCACAGCTTCCGGTGCCCTGCAATGCTGTCTATATCGCCATCAAGGAACCGGCTGATGCGGTAAACCGCGACCGCGGCCGGGACCGCGCGCATCTTTTGGCGCTGTTGGACCGCTATGGCAGCGCGCATCCGCAGCCTGATGCCACCCATTACTCGGGCCCGATGGGGCGGGCAGAGTTGAAATGGGAATCCCACACCGAATTCGTGACCTATTCCGCCTTTACCCCCGGCATTTCCCCGCGCCCCTTTGATCCGTCTGAGGCGGAGGTTTTCCCCGAGGAGTGGATGGTCGAGGCCCCCGGCAAGCGGCTTTGTTCGGTCATGATCCGGGTGGATTTCCTGCCCGAGGATGAGGCTGCGCTGATCGACCGGCTGGATGAATGGTTTGTGCCCGAAAGCTTGGCGGTGGCGCGGGTGGTGGATGGCGCGGCGATCATCGCGGGGGACTTCCGCATTGATGCCGCAGGGCAGATGCGCTTTGCCGTCTTTGTGCGCCCCGGCACTGGCGCGCGGCGCGTGGGCCGGATCGTGCAGCGCCTGTGCGAAATTGAGACCTATCGCGCCATGTCCATGCTGGGCTTGATGCGATCCCGTGCGCTGACGGGACGACTGAACGAAATCGACCCGAAGCTGTCTGAACTTGTCGCCACGCTGGACGGCGCCTCCCGCAGCGCCGAGGTGTTACTGCATGAACTCTTGTCGGTGTCGGCGGAATTGGAAAGCCTTGCGGTCAAGTATTCCTTTCGCTTTGGCGCAACGGCGGCCTATGAGGCCATCGTCAACCAGCGGATCGAGGTTCTGCGCGAGGAACGGGTCAGCGGGCGGCAGAGCTTCGGCGAATTCATGATGCGCCGCTATGACCCAGCCATGCGAACGGTGAAATCCGCCGAAGGTCGCCTGCGATCCATGGCGGAACGGGCGCAGCGCGCGGCGGAACTCTTGCGGACGCGGGTGGATGTGGAACGTTCGGCCCAGAACCAGAAGCTTCTGGAAAGCATGGACAAACGTGCTGACATGCAACTGCGGCTGCAACAGACGGTCGAAGGGCTGTCCACCGTGGCGATCAGCTATTACGCGGTCAACCTTGGCGCCTATGCTTTGGAGCCTGCGGCCTATGCGGTGAACATCAGCCATGGTGTGCTGATGGCGTTGCTGACACCCGTTGTGCTGCTGGGGGTCTGGGGCATGGTGCGCCGGATCCGGAACAAGTTTCACTGAACGCGGTCGCTTGGGGATTGGCGGCGGAGGTGGGGGCTACCCACCCCGTCGTCCATCGGTTCTCGGACCGATGGCGACTCCGATGGCCGACCCCCGGTTGGATGTTTGAACAACGGGGAAGGGGTTAGGTCAGGAAGAGGGCAGCGAGGGCGATCAGGGCCGGGACCGTCTGGATGAACAGGATACGGCGGGAGGCGGTGGCGGCACCGTAAAGGCCCGCGATGGCGATGCAACACAGGAAGAAGGTCGCGGGCGCAAAACCCGCGCCTTGGGGTCCGGCGATCAACGCCCAGATCAGGCCTGCCGCCAGAAAGCCGTTGTAGAGGCCTTGGTTCGCCGCAAGCACCTTTGTGGCTTCGGCAAACTCCGCCGTGGTGCCAAAGGCGCGGCGGGCGCGGGGGGTGGTCCAGAGAAACATCTCAAGCACCAGGATATACAGATGCAGCGCTGCGATCAGCGCGATGAGGGCAGCGGCGATCATCGGGAGGGCATCCGGGATTCGACCATGCCAGCGTACCAGCTTGATCCGAACGGGATCACGTTGTCGTCGAAGTTATAGGCCGGGTGATGCACCATCGCCGTGTCACCATTGCCGACAAAGATATAGGCGCCGGGGCGTTCATTCAGCATGAAGCTGAAATCCTCGGCCCCCATCAGGGGCGGGGTGTCGGGGTCGACCTGGCCCGAGACGGCGCGGGCGACCTCAATCGCGTAATCGGTGTTTTCGGGCGGGTTGATGGTGACGGGGTAGCCGCGTTGATAGTTGACTGTCGCCGTCGCGCCCAAGGCCATGGCAGTGCCTGCCACAATCTCTGAAATGCGACGTTCAACATAGTCCTGAACCATCGGGTCCATCGTCCGGCAGGTGCCCTTCATCTTGACCACCTGCGGGATGACGTTATGCGCCGTGGAGTCGGTCTGGACGGTGCAGACCGAGACGACGACCTGTTTCAACGGGTCCACATTGCGGCTGGCGATGGTTTGCAGCGCCACGATGATATGGGCGGCGACCACGGTCGTATCAACGCAATCATGCGGTTTGGCGGCATGGCCGCCTTTGCCGGTCACGGTAATGTCGAATTGGTCGGCGGCGGCCATCAGAGCACCGGGGCGGATGGCGAAAGTGCCCACGGGGATGCCGGGCATGTTGTGCATCCCGTAAACCTCATGGATGCCGAAACGGTCCATCATGCCATCGGCCACCATCTCACGCCCACCGCCGCCGCCCTCTTCGGCGGGTTGGAAGATCACGATGGCGGTGCCGTCGAAATTGCGCGTCTCGGACAGGTATTTCGCGGCCCCCAGCAGCATGGCGGTATGGCCGTCATGGCCGCAGGCGTGCATCTTGCCGGGTGTCTTGGAGGCATAGGGCACGCCCGTCTGTTCGATGATCGGCAGCGCGTCCATATCGGCGCGCAACCCGATGACGCGGCCTGTGCTGTCGGTCTTGCCCTTGATCACGCCCACCACGCCAGTGCGGCCGATCCCTTCCACCACCTCATCGCAGCCAAAATCCCGCAGCAGATCGGCCACGCGTGCCGCCGTGCGATGGACGTCGAACAGCAGTTCCGGGTGTTCATGGAAATCATGCCGCCATGCGGTGATTTCGGGCAGGAGTTCGGCAAAGCGGTTCTTGACGGGCATCGGGCGTCTCCTTTGATTCCAGCCTGAGCCAAAGGGAAGCCGCTTGCAAGTGCTTGGGGCGCCAGAGGTCAGCCAAAACGGCGGCGCGCGTCCAGCGCAAGGCCAGTGCCAACCGATCCCAGCATATCCCCGGTGGCGATGGGGATGCCGGGCAGGGCCTCGGCCACCATCGCGCGTAGGATCGGCAGGCCGGATGAGCCGCCCGTCATGAACACGGTGCCGATATCCGCAGCCCTCACCCCGGCCTGAGCCAAGGTGGCGGCGACCAGCGCGCGGATGCGGGCAACCGGGGCCTCAACTGCCTGTTCAAAGCGGTCGCGCGTGGTCATCGGGTTCGGACCACCTGCCAGCGGGGCAAGGCTCAGGCGCGCGACCGGGGCATCAGATAGGGCGATCTTGGCACGTTCCACTTCAATCGCCAAAGCATGGCCGTTGCGGTCGGTCACCACGCGGATCAGGCGGTCGATCAATTCGGGCCGGTCGGCATCGGCGCGTAGACCCTTCAGGTCAGCCGCCGTGCGGCCAGAGTAAAGCGTGTTGATGCGATGCCATGTGGCAAGGTCCAGAAACAGGTGACGCGGCATGGTCAGCGCGCCCCCTTTCAAGGTCGACCCAAAGCCCAGATGCGGCATCGCCTCGGCCAAAGACAAGAGGCGGTCGAAATCGGTGCCGCCGACGCGGATCCCGCCATTGGCGAGGATGTCGCTTGTGCGGTCCGGGCGACGGCTCGGGGCAGGCCCAAGCCGGATGATCGAGATGTCAGAGGTGCCGCCGCCGATGTCGAACACCATGACAAGGCGTTCATCCGTCAGGCTTTGTTCGTAGTCGAGCGCCGCGGCGACGGGTTCATATTGAAAGGCGATGTCGGTGAAGCCGTGCTCCCGCGCGATGGCGGCGAGGGCGTCTTCCGCCGCTTGATCCGCTGCCAGATCGTCATCGACGAAATGCACGGGGCGGCCCAAGGTGGCGGCGGTCAAGCCGGGGGCGGCGGCGTCCAACTGCAACCGCAGATGGCCGATGAAGCGCGACAGCACATCGCGGAAACTGACAGCGCGGCTGCCCACGGCGGTGCGTTCGTTGATCAGGCCCGATCCCAGCGTCGATTTCAGCCCGCGCATCAGACGGCCATCTTCGCCATCCAGATAGGCGGCGAGGGCGGCGCGGCCAAAGCGGGGCGGGGCGTGGTCCACCTCGATGAACACGGCAGAGGGCAGGGTGGTCTGCCCCCCCTCGAGCGCCAACAACTGCGCCCCCGTGGCATCGGCGATCCCAAGGGTGGAGTTTGATGTGCCGAAGTCGAGACCGCAGAAAACAGACTTTGCAGCGCGGGGCATAGGGGTCACCTTTTCAGAACCGGACCCGTCCTGTCCTACAAAGCACCGGTGGGCGCAATCACCGAACCATCAGAAAACCGCGACAGGCGGAAGGGGTGCAGGTCATGACCCGTTGGTCTTTCCGTCATCAGATCGGCCAGGATGCGGCCAAAAGCGGGACCGATACCGAAGCCGTGGCCCGAAAGACCTGTGGCGACGGTCAGACCGGGCAGGGAACCGTCGCGGTCAATCACCGGGATCACATCGGGCATTGTGTCGATCATCCCGCCCCAAGCATGGCTGAGCACCGGCCTGCCCGTCTGCGGGAAAGCGGCGGCGAAGGCGTCTTGCACCTTTGTCAGCGCCTTCATGTTTGGCGCAGGGTTCAGCACGCGCTGGCGTTCAAAGGGCGAGATCTCGTCCCCCGACCAATGCCGTGCCGTCCCCCAAGCATCGGGGAAATGCCGCGGAGCAAGAGCATGGAATTTCGTAGCCCGCCAATCCTGTTTCAGAGTGCGCAGATAGACAGGCAGATTGCGAAAGGCATCGGGGCCGATAAAGAAATCATGCGTGTAACCGGGCGCAAGACTGTAGCCGCCATCCTGACGGCGGCGAAAGGCAAAGTCATTGTCACTGGCATTGCCGGCAAAGACCTCGGGCATCGGGGTGGTTGCTGCGACGCTGGACAGGACGGAAAGCTGGGGGATGCTGATTCCATGCGCCCGCAGGAACAGCGACGACCACGCGCCACCTGCCACCAGCACCTGATCGCAGGCGATCCGGCCCTGTTCGGTGATGACCCCCACCACCCGGCCCGCCGCGATGTCCAGCCGCCGCACGGCGCACTGTTCCACCAGAACCGCGCCGCGTTGTACCGCAGCCTGCGCCAGCAAGGGCACCGCGACCCAAGGTTCGGCGCGCGCATCGGACGGGGTCAGCAAGCCCCCGACCCAGCCCGCCTTTGCCCCCGCCAGCCGCGCCTTGACGCCCTCGGCCCCGATGATGCGGCTGTCCAGCCCGTGGGTGCGGGCGTGAATCATCCAATCCTCATAGGCCGCCATCTCGGACTCGCGTTGGGCGAGGTAGAGCACCCCGTCCTGACGAAAGCCCAAACCCGGCATGGTTTGCGCGAGGGACTGCCACAGACGGTTCGCCTCAACCATGATCGGCAATTCGGCGGGGTGGCGGCCCTGTTGGCGGATCCAACCCCAGTTGCGGCTGGATTGTTCGCCCGCGATGCGGCCCTTTTCGCAGAGGGTCACCTTCACCCCACGTTCGACCAAGAAATAGGCGGTCATCACACCCGCCACGCCGCCGCCAAGGATGACGACATCACAGGCGGCAGGGGGCGGGCCGGGGTGGCGGATCGGGGTCGCCTCAGAGATCGGAAAGGGCGTCATCGGCACAGATCATCCACCAATCGCGCCATGAAGGTTTCCCCCGCAAGGAATTCTGAAAGCTCGATGAACTCATTTGCCTGATGCGCCTGCGCGATATCGCCCGGCCCACAGACGACCGCCGAATAGCCTGCGTCCTGAAATTGACCGGCCTCTGTCCCGTAGCTGACCACGCCGGTCGCATTGTCGCCCGTCAAGCGGCGCACGAGGGTTTCTGCAGCGCCTGCGGTCTCGGGGACCAAGGGCGGGACGCCAAAGAAACGCTCCAGATGGATCGCGGCTTCGGGGCGGACGGCTTGCATCTCTGCCTCGATCCGCCGCACCTCAGTCTCAAAGGCCATAGCCCATTCGTCCATGTCCTCACCCGGCACCACGCGCATTTCAGCGGCAAAGCGGCAATCGGCGGCGGTGATGTTATGCGCGGTGCCGCCGCTGATCATGCCGACATGCAGCGTGGTCCATGGTGGATCAAACGCCATCGCCAAGGAGCCGGGGGTGTTGGCACGGTTGGCGGCGTTCTGATCATTGATCCAACCGATCAAACGCGCGCCCTCAAGGATGGCCGACACGCCCTTGTGCAGGATTGAGGAATGCACCTCAAACCCTTTCACATGCACGAAATATCCGGTTCCGCCCTTATGGCCGGTGATGGTTTTCATGCGCGAGGGTTCGCCGATCACCGCTGCGGCCCCTTTGGGCAGCACCTCTTGCATCGCGGCAATCATCGGGGGGGCACCGGTGCAGCCGACTTCTTCGTCATAGGACAGCGCGATTTGCAGCGGGGTTTTCAGCGCGCGCTTTGAGGCGGCCACAAGCGCCCAGATCGCCAGCGCGTCAAAGCCCTTCATGTCACAGGTGCCGCGCCCATACAGCCGTCCGTCGCGTTCGGTGACGCACCACGGGTCCGAGGTCCAGTTTTGCCCATCCACCGGCACCACATCGGTATGACCCGACAGCACCACCGCCCCTGAGTCCCACGGGCCGACATGGGCGAACAGCGCGGCTTTGGTGCGATCCTCATTCCAGTGGCGATGCGCGGCGATGCCGTGCTGGAACAGGTAATCCTCGACCCAATCCACCAAGGGCAAGTTCGTGTCCCGGCTGACAGTGGGGAACTTGACCAGATGCTCAAGGATTTGTCGGGGGGAAAGCTCGGGGACGCTGGGGCGTTGGGTCATACTCTGCCTGTTGGGCTTTGCCTGTTTGGGTCGCGGCGTGCCGTAGGTTTGACCGGGATGCCGCCGGGGTCAACCCTGTGCAGACTGACGTTAGGTTAGGGGCAATATAGTAATTGCGACGGGCTGAAAAATATCTAACAGTTGTGCAACAGGGGTAAAGACTCCGACAAGCGCAACCCCGGCGGTCCTGACGACTGACCGGGGAAACAGAAGAAAATCAAAGACCTGGGGAGGTCTGTTCATGCCCGATGGGGCGGTGCCCGTCCTTGACGTCCGGGGTCTCAAGACCGTATTCCGCACCCGCGGAGGCGAGGTGCACGCCGTGAACTCGGTTAGCTTTCATCTGCAACCCGGTGAATTGTTGGGCGTTGTGGGCGAAAGCGGGTCGGGCAAGTCGGTCACCATGATGTCGTTGATCGGGCTCTTGCCCTCTCCCCCTGCCGAGGTGCGCGCTGGTGAGGTGCTGCTGGATGGCCGCGACCTCTTGAAGATCGGGGCCGATGAATTGCGGGATGTGCGCGGGGCCAAGATCGGCTTTGTGTTCCAAGACCCGATGACCAGTCTGAACCCGGTGTTCACCGTAGGCAGCCAGATCATGGAACCGCTGACCCGCCATATGGGCCTGACCAAGGCACAGGCGCGGGACCGGGCGGCAGAGCTTTTGGCCTTGGTCGGCATTCCCGATGCAAAGAAGCGGTTGAAGGATTATCCGCACCAGTTTTCCGGCGGGATGCGGCAGCGGGTGATGATCGCCATCGCGCTGGCCTGTGATCCAGAGGTGCTGATTGCGGATGAACCGACCACGGCGCTGGATGTGACGATTCAGGCGCAGATCATCGAATTGGTCAAAGACCTGCGCCAAAAGCTGGGGATGGCGATTGTCTGGATCACGCATGACCTTGGCGTGATTGCGGGAATCGCGGATCGGGTGATGGTGATGTATGGCGGGCAGGTGGTGGAACAGGGCCCAGTGCGGCAATTGTTCAGCGATCCGCGGCACCCCTATACGCGGGCTTTGCTGAAAACCATTCCGTCGCTGCATGGCGAACGGGCTGCGCGCCTGCAAGCCATCGAAGGCCAGCCGCCGATCCTGAACGCCGCGCCGGTAGCCTGCCCCTTCCGCGCGCGTTGCGCCCATGCCCATGACCGTTGTCAGACAGAAAACCCGCAGCGCCGCGCGGTGGATGGTTTGGCCGTAGGGCAGGGCCATGACGTCGCCTGCCACTGGTCACCCGGGGGGGCGGCATGAGTCCCGCCTTGGTGCAGGTCCGCGACCTGAAAATGCACTTTCCGATCTACACGGGCCTGCTGCGCCGTCGCACAGGGGCCGTGAAAGCCGTCGATGGCGTCAGTTTCGACATCCGCGCGGGTGAGACGTTGGGGCTGGTCGGTGAATCCGGCTGTGGCAAATCCACCGTGGGGCGGGCGCTGCTCAGGCTTTATGAACCCACGGCAGGCTCGGTCGTGATCGGGGGCGAGGATATCGCCACGCTCTCTCCCGCCGCGCTCCGCGCCAAGCGGCCGATGATGCAGATGGTGTTCCAAGACCCGCAAGCCAGCTTGAACCCGCGCATGACAGTTCAGGCGATCATCTCTGAGCCCTTGGACGAACAATCCGACTGGGACCGCGACCGCAAACAGACCCGCGTGCTGGAATTGATGGATCAGGTCGGCCTGAACCGCCGCTTCGCCAACCGCTACCCGCATGAGTTTTCCGGCGGTCAGCGCCAGCGTATCGGCATCGCGCGGGCCTTGGCGTTAAGCCCGAAGTTCATCGTCTGCGATGAACCCATCGCCGCGCTGGATGTGTCGATCCAAGCGCAGGTGGTGAACCTGTTGGAAGATTTGCAGGATAATCTGGGTCTGACCTATCTGTTCATCAGCCATGATCTGTCGATGGTGCGCCATATCGCGGATCGGGTGGCGGTGATGTATCTGGGCCGGATCGCGGAACTGTCGCCGCGCGATGCGCTTTATGCCAGGCCCCTGCACCCCTATGCTGAAGCGCTGCTTTCTGCCGTGCCGGAACCTGATCCGTCGCGCGAAGGCGCGCGGCAAAGGATTATCCTGCAAGGCGATGTGCCATCGCCAGCCAACCCGCCCAAGGGGTGCAACTTCTGCACGCGCTGCCCCAAGGTCTTTGACCGCTGCCGCGTGGAAAAACCGGATCTCGTCGAGGTGGAGCCGGGCCGTCTGGTCGCCTGCCACCTTTACCCCGCCATAACTCATCCCAGCCCGGACCAACCGGGCGGAACCCAAGCAACCAAGCCTACACAACAAGGAGAGGTCCAATGAAATTCAAAACCGCCCTACTGGGCGCAGCCGCAGCCTTTGTGCTGGCCCCGGCAGCCTATGCCGAGCGCGGCACGGATGGGGAAGTGAAGCTCACTTTCCCGCAGGCCGTGTCGATCATGAACCCCTATCTCTCGGGTGGGACCAAGGACATCTATGCCTCGTCCATGGTGCTGGAGCCGCTGGCGGGCCTGACGCCCGAAGGCGTGCTGGTCCCGAAACTGGTCACCGAAATCCCGACCAAGGAAAACGGCGGCATCTCGGAAGACATGACCTCGATCACCTGGAAACTGCTGCCGGACCTGAAATGGTCGGATGGCACGGCGGTGACGGCGGATGATGCTGTGTTCACCTGGCAGTATTGCACCGATCCGGCTGGCGGCTGCTCGCAGGCGACCAAATACGAAGGCATCACCTCGGTTGAAGCGGTGGATGCCTCGACCATCAAAGTGACCTTCTCTGGCCCGAAAGCGAACCCCTATACCGCCTTCGTCTCGGCCCTCGCGCCGATCCTGCAGAAAAAGCAGTTTGAGGCCTGCCTTGGTGCTGCCGCCCCCACCTGCACCGATGCCAACAACATGCCCGTCGGCACTGGTCCCTTCATGGTGACGGGCTTTACCGTCAACGACACCGTGTCGATGGCCGCCAACCCCAACTACCGTGACCCGGCCAAGCCCGCATTTGCGACGGCCGTGATCAAGGGCGGCGGCGATGCCGAAGGTTCGGCCCGCGTCGTGATGGAAACCGGCGAATTCGACTACGCGTGGAACACCCAGATTCCGCCCGACACACAAGCTTCGATGACGGCTGCGGGCAAAGGCCAATTCGTCGTGGCTTTCGGTACGCTGGTTGAGCGGATCGAAATGAACACCACCGACCCCTCGCCTGACCTGCCCGAAGGCGAGCGTTCGACCGCCAAGCACCCCCACCCGATCCTGTCGGACATCAAGGTGCGGACCGCGCTGTCCAAAGCGATTGACCGCTCGATCCTGGTCGAAGTCGGCTATGGCGCAGGCGGCAAGCCCACCTGCAACGTCATTCCTGGCCCGGCGGATTGGGCCTCGGCCAACGATGGCTGCCTGACGCAGGACATGGAAGGCGCGAAAGCCCTGCTGGATGAGGCAGGCTGGACCGACACCGATGGCGACGGTATCCGCGACAAGGATGGCAAGCCGCTGAACATCCTGTATCAGACCACCGTCAACCCGATCCGTCAGGACTTCCAAGCCCTGATCAAGGATTGGTGGACCGAGCTTGGCGTGAACGTCGAGCTGAAAGCCATTGATCCGGGTGTGTTCTTTGGGGGCGACCCCGGCTCGCCGGATACCTTCCAGAAGTTCTATGCCGATGTTGAAATGTACGCCAACAACTCGGAAAGCCCGGACCCGGAAAGCTATCTGGGCCAGTACCAGTGCAAGAACGCGCCACGCCCGGAAACCCAGTGGCAGGGTGAGAACATCAACCGCTTCTGCACCCCGGAGTATGATGCGCTTTATGCGACGCTGGCCACCACGACCGATATCGCGGCCCGTCAGGACATCGCCAAGAAGTTGAACGACATGGTGACCAAGGACAGCATGATCGTGGTTCCGCTGGTCCACCGCGGCACGCTCTCGGCGCATTCCAACGCGCTGGGCGGTGTGCAGATCAACGCTTGGGACTCGGAACTGTGGAACGTCGCAGATTGGTTCCGCGTGAAGTGACCTGAACCGCTGCGGGGCTGGTGATCCGGCCCCGCAGACCTTTCCCTTTCCCAAGGCGCACCGGGCATGCTGACCTTCACCCTTCGCAGGTTGCTTTTGGCCATACCGATTCTGTTGGTCATCAGCCTTGTGATTTTCCTTTTGGTCGATCTTGCGCCCGGATCGCCCATGTCCGAGATTCCCTTGACTGTCCCACCCGATGTGCGCCAGCGCATGATCGAGGCGTTGGGGGCAGATCAGCCCGTCTTTGTGCGCTATCTGCTGTGGCTGAAACAGTTTTTCTGGGTTGAGCCGATGACGCTGGTCGATGGCTGGTTCGGCACCACATTTGCCGCAGGCGAGCAGCGCATCCTGTCTTGGCAGTCGCGCAGCCCCGTGTTCACCATCATCGGCCAGCGCATCCCGCAGACCCTGACGGTGGTTGGCACGGCTTACCTTGTGGGCATCCTGATCGCGGTGCCGATTGGCATCTATTCGGCCTACCGGCAGTATTCGGTGTTTGATCAGGCGGGCACTCTCTTTGCCATGATCGGCTTTTCCGTGCCCACCTTCTTTTCCGGCACGCTTTTCATCATCATCTTCGCGGTCTGGCTGGGCTGGTTTCCCACCAAATATGACACCACGCTGGTCGTGACGGATTGGGACAGTTTTGTGCAACGCATCCGCCAGATGGCCTTGCCCGTCATGACGCTGGGCCTTGCCAATGCCGCCGCCATCAGCCGCTACATGCGCTCGTCCATGCTGGACAATATGGCGATGGATTACGTCCGAACTGCCCGCGCCAAGGGCATGAGCGAACGTGTGGTGGTGCTGCGCCACGTCTTGCGCAATTCCCTGATCCCGGTGGTGACCGTTATCGCGCTGGGCATCCCGTCGATCTTTGGCGGCGCGATCATCACGGAAAATCTGTTCGGCGTGAATGGCATCGGGGCGGCGCTGATCGGCGCGATCCATGCCAATGATATTCCGATGGTGCAGACGCTGGCCTTTATCTTTGCGGTGCTGATCGTGTTGTTCAACCTGATTGCCGATATCATCTACGGCCTCTTGGACCCTCGGATCCGCTATGACTGACACAAGCGCCGCCTCAAAACCCTCTGGCCCGTTGCGCGATGTCTGGGTGCAGTTCCGCAGCCATAAGGGCGCGATGTTCGGGCTGATCACCCTGTCCATCCTGATCGTGGCCGTGATGATCGGCCCCTATCTGTGGGTGCCGGAGAAACTGTCGGTCGCTCAGGCGATCAAGCTGAAGAACCAAGGCCCATCCTTCCGCTTCCCGCTTGGCACGGATCAGTTGGGCCGGGACATGCTGGCGCGGATGCTGCTCGCCGGGCGGATTTCGCTGGCCGTGGGTCTGGTCGCCATGGGTATCGCAATCGTCTTTGGCACCCTGATCGGGGTGCTTGCGGGCTATTTCAGGCGGTTGGACGGGCCCTTGATGCGGCTGACTGACATGTTCCTGGCGTTGCCGCTGATCCCGCTGCTCTTGGTGATGGTCATGCTGTTTCGCGACCGCATCGCCGGGATCATCGGGCCGGAACTGGGGGCCTTCACGCTGATCGTCTTTGCCATCGGCATCACCTCATGGATGGCCACCGCACGCATCGTGCGCGGAGAGGTGCTGACCCTGAAGGAACGCGAATATGTGCTGGCCGCAAGGTCCATCGGCGCGCGCCCCAACCGGATCATCCTGCGCCATATCCTGCCCAACGTGATCTCGCCCGTGATGGTGGCGGCGACATTGGGCGTGGCCGAGGCAATCATCACCGAATCGGTGCTGTCCTTCCTTGGCCTTGGCTTTCCGCCGGATTTCCCGACCTGGGGGCGACTCTTGTATGACGGGCTGCAATACATGCAGGTCTACCCAGAGCGTGTGGTTTGGCCGGGCTTGGCAATCTCATTGACGGTGTTGAGCGTGAATTACATCGGCGACGGTCTGCGCGATGCCTTGGACCCGCGGATCAGGGGGCGATAAACCGGCGGGCGGAAAGCCCGCCCCCCAGCGATTAGTCATAGCGCAGCGCCGTCGCCTTGCCGCGAAAGATCGTATAGGCCAGCACCGTGTAGCACAGGATCACCGGCAGCACGACCATCACCCCCACAAGGATGATCGACAGGCTTTCGGTCGCGGCGGCGGCCTCTAGGATCGTCAGTTTCTCTGGAACGATATAGGGGTAAAAGCTGTAGGCCATCCCCGAAAAACCCAAGACCATCAGCGCCGTCGCCCCGGCAAAGGGGAACCACGCGAAATGATCCCCCGGCGCGGGCAGACGTTTCAGCGCGATCCACAAAAGCGCGACCAAGGCCCCGGCCATCAAGGGCAGCGGGGCCAGCGTGACAATCTCTGGAAAGCGGAACCACTTGTCAAAGATGCGCGCTGAAACCAGAGGCGTTGCGGCAGAAACCGCGCCCATCCCGATCACGACGCCCCAGATGCCGCCCTGCGCCCATCTGACGGCTTTGCGCTGCAAGGTCCCATCGGTCTTGAAGATCACCCAAGTCGCGCCGATGAAGCTGTAGGCCACAGTCAAGGCACCGGCAGTCAGCAGGGCAAAAGCCACTTCCGACCAACCCCAGCGCAGGCCCATGACATACATGCCCAGCATGAACCCCTGCGACACTGCAGCCATCAGGGACCCCGTAAAGAACGCCGCATCCCAGAGCCCCTTGTGGACCAGTGGTGCCTTGGCGCGGAACTCAAACGCCACGCCGCGCAGGATCAAGCCGATCAGCATCACCGCCACGGGCAGGTAAAGTGCGGTCAGAATCGCCCCATGCGCCGCCGGAAAGGCGACCAGCAAGATCCCGATGGCCAAGACCAGCCACGTCTCGTTGGCGTCCCAGAACGGCCCGATCGAGGCGACCATCCGGTCCCGCTCCTCGGGTTCGGAAAAAGGAAACAGGAGCCCCACTCCAAGGTCAAAGCCGTCAAGGATGACGTAAAGCAGGATCGACAGCCCCATCAGGGCAGCAAAGATGACAGGCAGCACATCAGGTGCGAACATGGGATCACTCCGCCGGTTGCAGGGCGGGCTGGACGGGGGGCGTGAAAAAGCTCCCCTTGCGCGCCAGATGGAAGATCACGCCGATGTAGGCCACCATTAGCGCGACATAGACCATGAGATAGGCGATCAGCGTCGTCAGCACCATGCCTGCGGCCACGGGCCCCACAGCCTCGGCCGTGGTCAGAACGCCGTGGACCAGCCAGGGTTGGCGGCCAATCTCGGTCACATACCAGCCAGCAAGGGTGGCAACCCAACCAGAAAAGGCCATTCCCACCAGCCCGATCAGATAGGGGCGCGGCAAATTCTCGGCGCCACGACGGTGCAGGAACCACAAGCCCGCCGCGCCCATCGCAAGCATCAACATGCCGGTGCCCACCATGACGCGGAAACCCCAGAACACAGGGGCCACGGGCGGATGCAGCACGGTGCCATCCTCGGCCACAAAGTCATTGAGCCCCGGCACCACACCCGCAGGATCATGTTTCAGAATGATCGAGGCGCCGGACGGAATGGCAATCTCAAACCGGTTCTCGCGCGCGGCCTGATCCGGCAGGGCAAACAGCACCAAGGGCACATGCGGGCCGGTTTCCCAATTCCCCTCCATTGCCGCCACCTTCTGCGGCTGGTGCTCCAGCGTGTTCAGGCCGTGCATGTCACCGGCAAGGATCTGCAAGGGGATCAGCACCGCGCCCAAGACCACGCCAAAGCGCAGCCCCGTTGCCACCGCCGGCGCATGATCGCCACGCAGCCAGCGATAGGCCGAAATCCCCGCCACCAGAAAGGCCACCGTCAGACCAGAGGCCAAGAGCATATGCGTCAGCCGATAGGGCAAGGACGGGTTGAAGATGATCGCCATCCAATCGATGGCATAGACCACGCCATCGCGCAGCTCATAGCCCGCAGGGGTGTGCATCCACGAATTCAGCACAAGAATCCAGAACGCGCTCATCGTCGTGCCAAAGGCGACCAGCACCGTGGCCAGCGTATGGACCCAACCCGGAACACGGCTGGCACCAAAGAGCATGATGCCCAGAAACACTGCCTCAAGGAAGAACGCGGTCAACACTTCATAAGCCAAAAGTGGGCCTGCCACATTGCCCACGGTCTCCATGAATCCCGGCCAGTTGGTGCCGAATTGGAAGGACATGGTGATACCCGACACGACCCCCATCGCAAAGGACAAGGCAAAGACCTTGACCCAGAACATATACAAATCCATCCACTTGCGCTGTCCCGTGCGGTTGTAGCGCAGCTTGAAGAACAACAGTACCCAACCCAGCGCGATGGTGATGGTAGGAAACAGGATGTGGAAGGAGATGTTCGCTGCAAACTGGATGCGCGAGAGTAACAGGGTATCCATGACTCACCTTTCTGCGATTGATGGTCATATGGTGCGCCTCCCTGCGGTTGCGAGGGGCTGCGTCAGCCCGTCCCATGCCCCCTGCGGTGCCCTTAGCGGCGGATGGCGGGGACGCGGCAGACCTTGCGTTCGATGGCATCAAACACCCGCGCGGCGATGTTCTTTTTGGTCGCGCTCTCGATCCCCTCAAATCCCGGCGAAGAGTTGACCTCCAGCACCTTTGGCCCCTCGGCAGCGCGCAAAAGGTCCACACCGCAGAGCGTTAGGCGAAAGGCGCGGGCGGCGCGTATGGCGGTTTCGCGTTCCTTGGCGCTGATCCGGACCGGTTCTGCGCTGCCGCCTTGGTGCAGGTTTGACCGGAACTCCCCCGGTGCGGCACGACGGCGCATCGCGGCGACCACGCGGCCTGCGATGACCAGACAGCGGATATCGGCCCCCTTCGCCTCAGCTACGAAATCCTGCACCAGAAAATCTGCTTTCAGCCCGCGAAAGGCCGAGATCACCGATTGCGCCGCCCCTTGGGTTTCGGCCAGCACCACGCCCTTGCCCTGCGCGCTTTCCAGAAGTTTCACCACCAGCGGCGCCCCCCCCACCAATGAGATCAGATTGGCTGTATCCTTGGGTGACGAGGCAAAGGCGGTTTCCGGCATCAGTATCTGGTGGCGGGCCAAGATTTGATGCGCATGTAGCTTGTCACGGCTGGCCACGATGCCTTCAGGTGGGTTGACGATCCATGTCCCCCGCGCCTGAAACTGCCGCAAGACTGCCGCGCCATAGGCCGTGACGCTGGCCCCGATGCGCGGGATCACTGCGTCGTAATGGGGCAGGGTGCGCCCATCGTAGTGAATTTCCGGCGACAGCGCATTGATCGCCATATAGCAGCGCGAGGTGTCCAGAACCTCAACCGCATGGCCGCGCCTTGTGCCTTCTTCGACCAGACGGCGGGTGGAATAGGCCCCGCCTTCCCGCGACAAGACCGCCACCCGCAAGGCGCGTTTCAGGGGCACTTTGCCTGCCGGGGCGAAATAGGTGTCAAAGCCCAGACGCGGCTGAAGGAAAGCCTCGGTCGGGGTGATGATCGTCGTCTCTGGCAGGGCCTGCCGCCCCAGAAGCATACGGTAGGCCATATTGCCCCTGTCGGTCAGCGTCACCTCAATGGGCCACCGCCGCGTGCCCATCACAGCCTCAGACTGAATGACGAAGCGCTGTTCCGCCTCACCGTTCGACGAGGTCACCTCGCGCCGGTCCAGAATCGGGGCCGAGCAGTTGACGATCACATCGCTGCGGCCGGGAATCGGATGCACCGTAAAGCGCACCATCGGCGCATGAACGGGACCGAAGGCCTCGATATCAAAAGCATGCAGGGCCGAGGTGCGCGCGCCTGTATCCACCTTGGCCAAAAGTGCAGGCAGGCCAAGCGCGGGCAAGGACAACCATTCCTCCCACCCAAGGCGGAGGGGCTCGCCGGGGTGCAGCGGGTCGGGGGAATGCAGCATGATCAATCTCCGGCAGGATGCCGCAGCCATGACTGCGAAGGGTATCGGTTTCGTGACGGTCTACAGACCGGATCAGCCGCCCCGATCAGCCGCCCGTATGGCTCATGTGGCGCGACATCTGGCCCCCAATCTGGCCAGCCACGGATTGGCGCGAATAATCGAAGTCATGGCCTTTGGGTTTGCGGGCAATGGCGTTTCGGATGGCCTGTTCCAATCCAGCATCATCGGGGCTGGACCGCAAGGGCGCCCGCAGGTCAGCCATATCCTCTTGGCCAAGGCACATGTAAAGCTCTCCGGTGCAGGTCAGGCGCACGCGGTTGCAGCTTTCGCAGAAGTTATGGGTCAGGGGGGTGATAAAGCCGATCTTCTGCCCGGTTTCCTCGAGCCGCACATAGCGGGCGGGACCGCCAGTGCGTTCGGGCAGGTCGATGACGGTAAATCGCTCGGCGTAGCGCGCGCGCAGGTCCGACAACGCCCAATACTGATCAAGGCGATTTTCATTGCCCAGATCGCCCATTGGCATGACTTCGATCCATGTCAGATCATGGCCTTCGCGCGCGCACCAATCGGTGATCGAGAATTGCTCATCCTCGTTGAAGCCTTTCAGCGCCACCGCGTTGATCTTGACGCGCAGCCCTGCATCCTTGGCGGCGGCGATGCCGTCGAGGACTTGGCCCAGACGGCCCCAGCGGGTGATGTCGGCGAATTTGGCATCATCCAGCGTGTCGAGCGAGACATTGATCCGCCGCACCCCGCAGTCTGCCAGTTCGGCCGCGTATTTGCGCAGTTGAGAGCCGTTGGTGGTCAGCGTCAGTTCCTTCAGCGCGCCGGAATCCAGATGCCGCGACATGGCGCGGAAAAAGGTCAGGATGCCCTTTCGCACCAAAGGCTCCCCCCCCGTAATCCGCAGTTTCTCGACACCCATGTGGACAAAGGCAGAGCAAAGGCGATCGAGTTCTTCCAGCGTCAGAAGGTCGGCCTTGGGCAAGAAGGTCATGTTTTCCGACATGCAATAAACGCAGCGGAAATCGCAGCGGTCGGTGACCGAT
>JAIYDR010000091.1 GCA_027487395.1 Rhodobacter sp.
CGGTCCCCGGTCAGGTTGTGCGTGCGGTGATTTGGGGGCAGCCGGTGTTCTTTACCGTGACCAATCCCGGTGACTTGATCCAGTCGCACCATGCGCGGGGCGAATTCTACGAGCCGGAAGAGCTGGAAATCATCCGCCGCTGGTGCCCACCCGGCGCGGTCTTTGCCGATATCGGGTCAAACATCGGCAATCACGCGCTTTTTGCAGCTAAATTCCTTCTGGCGTCCAAGGTTATCCTGTTTGAACCCAACCCTGCGGCCATCCGCATCTTGCTGTCGAACCTTGCGCTGAATGGCGTATTGGACCGCTGTGACACGTCACATCTGGGCATCGGCCTGTCGGATGGTCGGCAAGAGGGACTGTCGATCCGGGCGCAGCCGATGAACCTTGGCGGCGGCAAACTGGTAAAGGGGGACGGTGCTGGTACGCTCGAAGTCAGACCCGGCGACGACATGCTGCTGGACGACGCGCCAACCTTTCTGAAAATCGACGTCGAGGGAATGGAGACCGCAGTTCTGGCGGGGCTGGAGCAGACCATCGCGCGCCACAGACCCACGATGTTCATAGAGGTGGACAACCGGAACCGCCCGGCCATTGATGAATGGATCGCTGGGCATCGTTATGCCGTTCAGGCGTCGTTCCGGCGCTATCGCACCAATGAAAATCTTCTTTTGGTCCCGCGCCCCATCCGGCGGGGCGCTACACAGGCGGATGGAGCGGCGTAAGCGTTCCTTCGGCAGGCATTTGGATCAAAGGCTGGCCGCGATTGTTTCCACCCGGCGGTCTGGCCGCAGGGCCAAACCTCTGCTACGCATGTGTTTCGTGACGAAAGCGGAGCCTATGCATGGACCTTGCCACCCTTGAAGCCGATTTTGCCGCGCTGGTCTTTCCCGCCTTTACCGAGGAAACCGCGCTGCATCTGGGCCTGACCTTGGTCGAGATGGGCCGCGCGCAGGCTTTGCCCATCGTCATCGACATCCGCACGCGGGACCGGACCTTGTTTCACGTCGCCCTGCCCGGATCGTCGGCGATCAATGATAATTGGGCGCGGCGCAAGTCCAACACGGCGCTGATGTTCCAAGCGCCCTCGCTTTTGGTGCAAACGCGGATGGAGGCGAAGGGCGAGGATTTGGCGCGGCATGGCCTCTCGTCCGTCGATTACGCCACCAACGGCGGGGCTGTGACAATCCGGACGGGCGCGGCAGGGGTTGTGGCTTGCGTGACCGTCTCGGGCCTGCCGCAGGTCGAAGACCACAAACTCGCCATCGCCGCGATCCGCGCTGTACTCGCCAAGAGTTAACCGCGCGCTTGCGATCCGGGGGGTGCAGGCCTATCTTCGGGTCATGCACAATTATTCCCTCCTTGATCTGTCGCCCATCGCCGAAGGCCAGACGCCCGCTCAGGCGCTGGCCAATACGCTGGACCTTGCCCGCCATGCCGAAAGTTTGGGCTATCACCGCTATTGGCTGGCCGAACATCACAACATGACCGGCATCGCCAGCGCCGCCACGGCGGTGGTGATTGGCCATGTGGCGGGCGGGACCAAGACCATTCGTGTGGGCTCTGGCGGGATCATGCTGCCCAACCACGCGCCCCTGATGGTGGCCGAACAATTCGGCACGCTGGAAACGCTATATCCCGGTCGCATTGATCTGGGCCTTGGTCGTGCGCCCGGGACGGACATGGCCACAGCCCGCGCCCTGCGCCGCCATATGGAGCAGGCCGACGAATTCCCGCAGGATGTCGTTGAATTGTTAGGCTATCTGGGCGAGGCCGACCCCGCCGCCCGCGTCCGCGCCGTGCCGGGGACAGGCACGCATGTGCCAGTGTGGATATTGGGGTCCAGCCTCTTTGGCGCGCAATTGGCGGCCTATCTGGGCCTGCCCTACGCCTTTGCCAGCCATTTTGCCCCCGCGATGCTGGGCGATGCGCTGGCGACTTATCGCGCCACCTTCCGCCCCTCGCAATGGCTGGCGCGACCCTATGCGATGATGGGCGTGGGGCTCTGTGCGGCGGAAACGGATGCTGAGGCCGAGTATCTGCGGTCTTCGCAGCTTCTGGCCTTTGCGCGGCTGCGGACAGGTCGCGCCGGACCCTTGCCACGCCCGACGGACGATCTGTCCGAAGTCACGCCGATGATGCGGGCCGAAGTGGAGCATGCGTTGTCTTGCGCTGCTGTTGGCAGCCCTGCCACGGTGCGGGCGCAGATGGAGACCCTCCTGGACCGCTACGCCCCGGATGAGGTGATGCTGACCGGCATGATCCATGACCACGACGCCCGGAAACGATCCTTCGCCATCGGGGCCGAGGTCTGCGCCGGGATCATGGCGCAGCGGAAAGCGGCTTAAGAGTCAGAGGCTTGCGGTGCGTTGTTGACGCGTCGCTTTAACGGGCGGGGAAAAGCACTGCTTTTCCCCGCCCGTTAAAGCGAAGACAGTGCCGCTCTCGCGTTCTGCCAAACCGACGTAGGCCAGTACCCGCCCGGGCGGGCGCTGGCCAGGGGCCTTTGGGGTCCCCGGCCGGAATGCTGAGGGGGCATCGCATGACCTCGGCAATAGCCTCGGTCATCCCCTAAACCGCCAGCAGCTTTCGAAACAGGGTTTCCAGAAACTCCCCCGCCTCGGCCAAGGGATCGCGCCCCTCGCCCAAGACCGCCCGCACTTGCATGTCAAAATCGGCATAATGCTGGGTCAAAGCCCAGACCGAGAAAATCAGGTGATGCGGCGGTAGGCGGGCGATGCGGCCCTCTTCCATCCAGCCCGTCAGAACCCCCGCCTTCTCATCGACCAACACCTTCAAATCCCCCTCAATCGCCTCGCGTATGCGCGGACCGCCTTGGAGGATTTCATTGGCAAAAAGCCGGCTTTCGCGCGGATAATCCCGGGACAGTTCGATCTTTCGCCGCACATAGCCCAGAATTTCAACCACCGGATCACCGCCGGCATCCATCTCGCGCAAGGGATCAAGCCAGGTGTCCAGCATCCGGGTCAGAAGCGCGCTGTGCATCGCCTCTTTCGAGGCGAAGTAGTATAGGAGGTTCGGTTTCGACAGTCCCGCCACCTCGGCGATCTGGTCCAGCGTGGCCCCCCGGAACCCTTGGGCGGAAAACACCTCAAGCGCCGCTTCGAGGATGGTTTCGGAATTCCGGGTCTGAATGCGCGTGCGGGGTCTGGTCATGGGCCGAGCGTGTCTGGGACGAACTGCCTGACCTTGGCGCAATCCGTCAGCGGATGCAAAAGGTTATCCGGGCAGTTTCCCTGCCCGGATGCCATGATCCGTTCATTCGATGATCAGCATCATCCCGACCGGAACGGCTGTCAGAAAAGCCGTCACGATGGCCAACGAGGCGGCAAGTCCCTTGAACATCTGCATCTCCCTTTTGTTCTGCGCTGCGCTTGGATTTAGGCACGAAACGCCGGGATGGAAGGGGGCGCGGGATTATTCCGCCGCGTGGGAGGATGGGTTGTTTGGGTGGGTCTGCCAGTTGGCATAATCCCCAACCTCGCGCCCCGTGCGTTCGTCCATCGCGCCCTTCGGCAGTGTCTTCATGGTGATGCAATTGTCCACCGGGCAGACGTTGACGCACAGATTGCAGGCCACGCATTCATCATCCTTGACCGTGAAGGTGCGGTCTTCGGACATGGCGATGGCTTGGTGGCTGGTATCCTCGCAGGCCGCATAGCAGCGCCCGCATTTGATGCAATCATCCTGACTGATCACCGCTTTGGTGACGTAATTCAGGTTCAGGTCCTGCCATTCCACGAAATTCGGCACGGCACGGCCAACCAATTGGTTCAGCGACATCTGCTTTTGATCAAGGTATTGCGACAGGCCAGAGATCATTTCCTGCACGATCTTGAAACCATAGGTCATCACCGCTGTGCAAACCTGCACGTTGCCTGCACCCATGGCCATGAACTCTGCCGCATCGCGCCATGTGGTGACGCCACCAATGCCCGAGATTGGCAGTCCGCGCGTGTCCGCATGGCGGGCAATCTCGCCCACCATATTCAGCGCAATCGGTTTCACCGCAGGCCCGCAATAGCCACCATGGCTGCCTTGGCCGTCGATCATCGGGAAGGGCGAGAAGTGGTCTAGGTCAACATTCGTCACCGATTTGATGGTGTTAATCAGGCTTACCGCATCCGCACCGCCGCGCTTGGCCGCCATCGCGGGCGGCAAGATCGAGGTGACATTGGGCGTCAGCTTCACGATGCAGGGCATCTTTGAGTAATGCTTCACCCAAGCGGTGACCATTTCGATGTATTCCGGCACCTGCCCCACGGCGGACCCCATGCCGCGTTCGGCCATGCCATGCGGGCAGCCGAAGTTCAGCTCAACCCCATCCGCGCCGGTGTCTTCGATGCGGTGCAGGATGTCTTTCCAACTCTCCTCATCACAGGGGACCATCAGGCTGATGACCATCGCGCGGTCGGGGTAGTCCCGTTTCACGCGCCGAATCTCTTCCAAATTCACCTGCAAGGGGCGGTCGGTGATCAATTCGATGTTGTTCAGACCGAGCAACCGCCGATCCGCGCCCCAGATCGCGCCGTAGCGGGGACCCGACACGTTGACAATGGGCGGCCCTTCGGAGCCGAGGGTTTTCCACACCACCCCGCCCCAGCCCGCGTCAAAGGCGCGGCGGACGTTGTATTCCTTGTCGGTTGGCGGGGCCGAGGCCAGCCAGAACGGGTTGGGCGATGTGATGCCGATGAAGTTTGAGGACAGGTCAGCCATGACAGACTCCATGTTGGATCGCGGGATGGGGCTGCACTGGCCCTCCCGTCATTGTATTGGTGATGTGGGAATGGGTCAGAGACCCAGCGCGTTCCAGCCCCAGCCGAAGGCAAGGCCCGACACCTCGCCCAATTTGGGGATCAGCCAGGCCCAAGCCAGCGCAGCGACGGTGTTGACGGCCATAAAGACGGGAAAGCCCATCTTCATCATGCCCGCGAACAGGAAAATCACCGGGCGCAGCGGGCCGATGAAATGGCCCAGAAACACCGCGCCGACGCCCCATGTCTTGAAGGTGCCGCTGGCGCGCTCCACCAGATCGGGGTGATTTTTCAAGGGCCACATGGTCAGAATCTTGTCGCCGTAGCGCCAACCCAGCCACCAACTGAAGGTCGAGCCGAGGATCGCCCCCAGTGCCGCCCCGGCCCAGATTGGAAAGAACGGGATGGCCCCTGTGGCCACCAGCGCCCCCACCCCGACCAGAATCGCGGTGGAGGGCACGGCGAGTGACAGAAAGGCGGTTGTTTCCGCCGCCGCAAAGACCAAGGCCAGCCAGAAGGACCAGTCCTGATGCCGTGTCAAAAAGGCAAGCGTTGCCTCGGTCGAAAAATCCATGATCCCTCACCTTTACCGACAGCGCAGATATGGCCTCGCGCGGGCGGGTTAAAGGGGGGTGGATGGTTTTCCTCACCATCATGCGCGCGCAGAAAGATGTGCGTGGATGTCTTCGGCGGCGTCGCGGCCTTCGGCGACTGCGGTGACGGTCAGATCATCGCCCCCCGTGGCGCAATCGCCCCCGGCCCAGACGCCAGCAAGCGAGGTGCGCCCTGCCGCATCGGTGGCGATCTTGCCGCCAGACAGCGTCAGGCCATCCGGTGCACCGGTCAGGCTTTGACCAATGGCCTTGAACACCTGATCCGCTTTCAGCCGGAAGGTCTGGGCGGTCAGCGTCAAGCCGTTTGCCGTGTCTTCGGTATAAGCGAACTCCACTTCGGAAACCGCTGCATCACCATGCACCGCCACAGGGGCGGCGTTGCAGACAATGCGGACCCCGGCGCTGGTGGCATGTTCCTGTTCGTAGCCAGAGGCACTCATCTTTTCCTGACCGCGGCGGTAGACGATGGTGACATTTTCCGCGCCCAGCAGTTTTGATTGCACGGCGGCATCCACCGCCGTCATGCCGCCGCCGATCACCACCACATCGCGCCCGATGGGCAGGGTGGCTTTGTCAGCGGTCTGGCGCAGCGTGGCGATGAAATCGACCGCGTTCTGGACATTGGACTTTTCTTCGCCGCCCGCGCGCAGCGCGTTGACCCCGGCCAGACCCATGCCGAGGAAGACCGCGTCATAGTCCTTTTGCAGATCGGCCAGTTGTACATCACGGCCGAGCGCCTTGCCATGGTGCAGGGTGATTCCCCCGATTTGCAGCAGCCACTCCACCTCGGCCTGCGCGAAGTCATTGGTCGATTTGTAGCTGGCGATGCCGTATTCGTTCAGACCGCCCGCCTTGGGCCGCGCGTCGGAGATCACAACGTCATGACCCTTCATCGCCAGACGATGCGCGCAGGCCAGACCCGCAGGCCCTGCCCCGACCACCGCCACCTTGCGCCCGGTGGGCGTGGCGCGGGTGAAAGGATGCACGCCCTTGGCCATCAGCGTATCGGTGGCAAAGCGTTGCAGGCTGCCGATCTCTACCGGTTTGCCCTCAGCCGCTTCGCGCACGCAAGCCTCTTCGCACAGCGTCTCGGTCGGGCAGACGCGGGCGCACATCCCGCCAAGGATGTTTTGGGCCAAGATCGTCTTGGCCGCCGCATCCGGGGTGCCGGTGGCGATTTGGCGAATGAACAGCGGGATGTCGATGCTGGTCGGACAGGCCGTGATGCAGGGCGCGTCATGGCAGAAATAGCAGCGATCTGCCGCCACCCGCGCCTCATGCCGGTCCAAGGGCGGGGTGTGGTCGGCGAAATTGTCGGCCAAGGCTGCGACAGGCAGACGACCTGCGACGATGCCGGGGGTGAGTGGGCTGTTGGACAAGGCAAGGCTCCCTGTTTTGCTGTTCTTTTGTCCAAGGCTGGCACAGGTTGAAATTTTTATCAAAAGGTAAAATATCGCCAGGGCCGAGTTTTTCGTGACTTTTCTCTCCAACACGCTTTGGATGCCTGCAAAAGCGGCACAGATCGGCGCTTTTCACCTTGGGCGGGCTGGCGTATAAGGCCACGATCTTTGCCCGACCTTTGGCCTTTTCGGCCCCGACGGAAGGGTAAGTCTATGACAAGAGCGCTCCGCACCCTGCCGTGCGGTACAACAGGCATAATTCGGGCGACCCGCTGGTAGGGACTGGCCCCAAAGAGGATGGCATGAGCAAAAACACTTCCGAAGCGGACGTCGCCTTCATCCAGGCGCTGGCGGAACTTCTGAACCAGAACGCGCTGACCGAACTGTCGGTAAAGCGCGAATATGGCGAAGATGACAGCCTGGAAGTCCGCGTCGTCAAACAACAAAACGTGGTGACCGTCACCGCCGCAGCCCCAATGGCCGCCCCCGTGGCCTATACGGCGGCCCCTGTCGCCGCCGCTGCGCCCTCCGCCCCGGAAGATCCGGCGCAGCATCCTGGTGCCGTGACCTCTCCCATGGTCGGCACCTGCTATCTGGCCGCTGAACCCGGGGCCACACCTTTCATCACCATCGGTGCTACCGTCACAGAGGGGCAGACCGTCCTGATCATTGAAGCGATGAAGACCATGAACCACATCCCCGCGCCGAAATCCGGCACGGTGAAGCGCATCCTCGTCGAGGATGGCTCGCCCGTCGAATACGGCGCGCCGCTGTTGATCATCGAATGATGGGTGCCCCCATGTTCGACAAGATATTGATCGCCAACCGGGGCGAGATCGCCTTGCGCGTCATCCGCGCCTGTCAGGAAATGGGGATCAAATCGGTCGCCGTGCATTCCACCGCCGATGCAGATGCCATGCATGTGCGGATGGCGGATGAATCGGTCTGTATTGGTCCGGCATCGTCCTCGCAAAGCTATCTGTCCAAGGCGGCCATCATCTCGGCCTGCGAAATCACCGGCGCGCAGGCGGTGCATCCGGGCTACGGGTTCCTGTCGGAAAACGCGGCCTTCGCGCAGGCGTTGGAAGATCACGGCATAACCTTCATCGGGCCCTCGGCGGAACATATCCGCATCATGGGCGACAAGATCACTGCCAAGGAAACCGCCAAGGCCTTGGGGATTCCCGTGGTGCCGGGGTCCGAAGGCGGCGTGCCCGACTTTGAAACCGCGATTGGTGTGGCGGCAGGGATCGGTTTCCCGGTCATCATCAAGGCCACCGCGGGCGGCGGCGGGCGCGGCATGAAGGTCGCCAAGAACGCCGAAGAGCTGGAGATCGCCTTCCGTACCGCGCGGAGTGAGGCAAAGAACGCTTTCGGCAATGACGAAGTCTATATCGAGAAATACCTGCAAAAGCCCCGTCACATCGAAATTCAGGTGTTCGGCGATGGCAAAGGCAATGCGGTGCATTTGGGCGAGCGGGACTGCTCGCTGCAACGCCGCCACCAAAAGGTGTTCGAAGAGGCTCCGGGTCCTGCGATCACGCCCAAGATGCGATCCGAGATTGGCGCGATCTGTGCCGAGGCTGTGGCCAAGATCAACTACATCGGCGCGGGCACGATCGAGTTCCTTTATGAAGACGGCAACTTCTACTTCATCGAGATGAACACCCGCCTGCAGGTGGAACATCCGGTGACCGAGGCGATCTTTGGCGTGGACCTCGTGCGCGAACAGATCCGCGTTGCCTCTGGCCTGCCGATGTCTTTCAGCCAGTCGGACCTTGAGATCAACGGCCACGCCATTGAGGTGCGGATCAACGCCGAACGCCTGCCCAACTTCGCGCCCTGCCCCGGCAAGGTGCGGGTGTTCCACGCCCCCGGCGGGCTTGGCGTGCGGATGGATTCGGCGCTTTATGGCGGCTATTCGATCCCGCCCTATTACGACAGCCTGATCGGCAAGCTGATCGTGCATGGCCGCGACCGCCCCGAAGCCCTCGCCCGCCTGAAACGCGCGTTGGGCGAGTTGATCATCGACGGCATCGACACCTCGGTCCCGCTGTTCCACATGCTGCTGGCCGAGCCAGACATCCAGAACGGCGAGTACAACATCCACTGGCTGGA
>JAIYDR010000160.1 GCA_027487395.1 Rhodobacter sp.
CGGGCTATGCGGAAGGCAAGTGCCGTATTTAACATTAATGTCTTCAAGGGCATGCCCAACGCTCAAGTGGCGATACATTCGGACGAACGGCTAGAGCCTGCCCATGTCGCCACTGCAACGAAAGTGTGAACTTTTTCGCACACAGAAATGACAATTTCACGACACCTGGAATGTCCCCGGCCGCGTGTTCTGTGCAAGGCAATGGTCCTGCATCTGAATTCTCACCCAGATACAGCCCGAACGTGATTTGGGGTGTTGTGGTGGTTCGGACGTCGGCAAGACTGTCGTTTGGTTGATCGCACAGCGGCCAAGATCGTCGTCTGAAATTGATCCATATGAAATCAAACGGTTACAGATAGTCAGCGTTACACCAACGCCAAGAAACAGACTCCAATAATTCATCCGGATGATGCTGGTTCTTTACATGCAGGTGGAACACTTCCGCCATGGAAAAGCACACGCTCTCTCTTGCTGGCATTGGCCGCACCTTTGGCGAGACCCGCGCGGTTGACGCCGTCACACTCGATATTCTTCCCGGCCAGTTTGTTGGGGTGATCGGTCGGTCTGGCGCAGGCAAATCCACGCTGCTGCGCCTGATCAACCGCCTGATTGACCCCACCTCGGGCCGGATCACGTTTGGCGATACCGACGTCACCGCATTGCGTGGCCGTGACTTGCGGCAGTGGCGGCGTGACTGCGCGATGATCTTCCAGCAGTTCAATCTGGTGGACCGTCTGGATGTTCTGACCAATGTCCTCGTGGGCCGCCTTGCGGATCACGGGTTTCTGTCCTCGATGGCGATGCGCTTTAGTGATGCCGAACGGACGGTTGCCATTCGTGCGCTGGATCGTTTGGAATTGGCCCCACAGGCCTTGCAACGCGCGGGCACGCTGTCGGGCGGCCAACAGCAGCGTGTCGCAATTGCCCGCGCTTTGGTGCAGAACCCACGCATCATGCTGGCCGATGAACCGATCGCCAGCCTTGATCCGGGCAACGCCACCCGCGTGATGGAGGCGCTGCGCAGCATCAACCGCGATGACGGCATCACCGTGCTGGTGAATCTGCACACCTTGGATACCGCCCGCGCCTATTGCCACCGTATCATCGCAATGCGCGATGGCCGCGTGTTCTTTGATGGCACGCCCCGCCAACTGACCGACGATGTCGTGCGTGACATCTACGGCAGCGAAGGGTTGGCAGAATTCAACGAAGCCGTGACCTCGACCGCTGCGCGCATCCACGCGCCGGCCTGACTGTTCAACCCTCCTCAAAGGAAACACCATGCGTCTGTTTGCTGCGACTGCCCTTGGCCTGATGGCCGCGATGCCTGCGATGGCCCAGGATTGGAAGGCCGATTACAAGACCGTCAAGTTCGGCATCCTGTCGGGCGAAAACGAACAGGACCGTCTGGCCCGTTACAAGGGCTTTGAAGAGTATCTGGAAAAGACCCTCGGCGTGGATCTGGAAATCTTCACCGCTGGCAACTACGATGGTGTGGTCCAGGCGCTTGCTGCCGACCAGATCGAATTCGCCTTCCTCGGCTCGTCGGCCTATGCTGCGGCCTATACCGCTTCTGAAGGCGGCGTTCAGCCGATCCTCGCGACCGAAAGCCAGAATGGCGCGACCGGCTATTTCAGCATTGTCACCGTGCGCTGCGACTCGGGCTACAAAACCATTGACGACCTGAAGGGCAAGGTTCTGGCATTTGCAGACCCGGACAGCACCTCGGGCTATGCCGTGCCGCTGTATAACCTGTCGCAGCAGGGCTATGATCCGGATACCTTCTTCTCGGGCGTCCCCTTCTCGGGCAGCCATGAGGCTGGCGTTCAGGGTGTGGTCAACAAGCAGTTCGATGCCGCCGCCACCTACCAGGACAACGAAACCTCGGGCGTCTATCAGCTGATGGAATCCAAGGGCATGATCGCCAAGGGCGAAGTCTGTGTCATCTGGCAATCACCCGAAATCACCAACGGCCCGATCACCACGCGCAACAATCTGCCGCAGCCGATGATCGATGAAGTCAAGGCCGCGCTGATGGCCCTGCCGACCGCTGCCCCCGAAGTTTACAAAGAAATGACTGGCGGCGAAACCTCGACTGACAAGGGCTACATTGAAGTGAACCACGAGCGTTATCAGTGGATCCTCGACATGCGCGCCTGGATCAAGGCAAACCGCAAGAGCTGATCTGGTTGACGGCGGCCCCTCGGGGCCGCCGTTTCCTTTATGAATGGGCAGCGCATGACTTCGATCCCCCTTTCCCCTGCCGTTCAGGCCTTTGAAAAGGCTTATGCCGTGGCGCGCGCTCGGTCCCGGATGATCTGGGGTCTTACGACAGTCGTGTTTCTGATTGTGTTCTTTGCCTCGGCCCAGATGAGCGATTTCTTCAAGGTCACCCAAGTGACGCTGGCCGATGGGTCGCGGGCCGAACGCTGGATCATTCCTGCCGGTCTGCCGCGCCTTGGGGAGTATCTGGAAAAGACCATTCCAACACTGCATTGGCCAACGCTGGGGGCCGATCTGGCGAGCTGGTTTTGGGCATGGCGTACCTGGGCGGCGCTGTTGGCCGAAACCATCCTGATTGCCTTCATGGCCACGACATTTGGTGTGGTTGGCGGTTTTCTGCTGAGCTTTCCCGCCGCACGCAACCTGTCACCGAACCCATGGCTTTTGTGGTTCACCCGCCGGTATCTAGAGATTGCCCGGACGGTGCCCGATCTGGTCTGGGCGCTGATGTTCGTCTTCAGCTTTGGTATCGGCCCGTTGGCCGGGGTGCTGGCCATCTCGCTTCACACAGTGGGTGCGCTTGGCAAGCTCTATTCGGAAGCCAACGAAAACATCGACATGCGCCCTTTGGATGGGGTCAAGGCATCGGGCGGGTCTTGGTTTGATATGATCCGCTATGGCGCTGTGCCGCAGGTGCTGCCCAATATCCTGAGCTACACCCTCCTGCGGTTTGAAATCAACGTTCGTTCCTCTTCGATCATCGGCTATGTCGGGGCAGGGGGCTTGGGGCAGGAATTTCGCACTGCCGTCAGCCTGCAAGAATACACCGACCTTTCGGCGCTGTTCGTGATCATTTTCGTGACCGTCATGCTGATCGACTACGGGTCGGAAAAGCTGCGGCACCGCTTTATCGGATTGGGAGTGCGCTGATGCCTGTCCCCCACATGACACAAGACGTCACCCCGGCCGAGATTGCAGCCGCCAAAGCGCGCCTGCCTTTGGCGTTCCGCGCGCCATTGCCCGTTCGCCTGCGCAACACGGCTGTGTTGGTGGGCTTTGTGGCGCTGTTTGGCTGGTGCCTTTACGACTTCGACTTCTCTCCGATGCGAGTTATGCAGGGCTTGGGTCGGCTGGGGCAAGTGTTCAGCTTCATGTTTCCGCCCTATATCTGGACGGAATGGTCCGAATTTTCTGAGATTTTGAATGGTCTGGGCGAAACGCTTGCCATGGCCTTTATGGGAACCTTGCTTGGGGCAGCTTTCGCTTTCCCTCTGGCCTTCGTGGGCGCGAAAACCATCAACCGGATGAACTGGCTTCGTCTTGGATTTCGGCGCGGCTTTGATGTCATCCGGTCATTTGAAACGCTGATCCTGGCGCTGATCTTTATCCGCGCCTTCGGATTGGGGCCGCTGTCCGGCGTGCTGGCCATCGCAGTGGCCGAGATTGGCGTGTTCGCAAAGCTGTATTCGGAGGCAATCGAGAACGCCTCGAACAAACCGGTCGAAGGTGTGGTCGCCTCTGGCGGGTCAGGCACGCAGGCGATCCGCTATGCGATCCTGCCACAGGTGTTTCCAGTGCTTCTGTCTATCACGCTTTACAACTTTGAATCCAACGTCCGCTCTGGCACAATCCTTGGCATCGTCGGGGCCGGGGGGATCGGCTTTCTACTGTCAGACCGGATTCAGGCCTATATGTGGGATCAGGCATGGTCGATCATCTTCCTGATCATCGCGATGGTCTATCTGATCGACTGGTTGTCCGGCCTGATCCGCGCCCGCTTCATCGGAACATGGGAGGGCACGAGATAATGTCCTATGCCGTCGAAATTGCCGTTCCGGGAACCGAAGGCGCGGTCCTCGCCCCTGCTGGCCTGTCCTCTCCGGGATCAATATGCACCGGTTGCACGGTGAGCGGGGGCCAAGTGCAGCGGCTGACAGAGGCGACCTCCGGGCAAGAGCTTTTGTGGGTGACGCCGGACGCCGCCGAGGTAACCTTCCGCTACACCTATTCCGGCCAGCCCGGCACCTATCCTGAGGCGATCTTTCATCCCGCGCCTTCCCGCTATACCCGCGCCGCCCCCGCGCTGATCGAGGAGGCGCAACAGATCGCTGGGTCCGGTGACGATCTGACCCGCGCCACCCGCATTGCCCGCGCCGTGGCCGAACGGTTCGACTATGGCCATCCGGTGCAAAAGTTCACCGATGGTTTCGACCATGTGCCCCATCTGGCCTGCGGCCTGACCGAAGGGTCCTGCGTGGATATCCACACCTACTTCCTGGCCTCGCTTCGCGCTGCGGGAATAGAGGCAGGCTATGTGGTGGGTTTTTTCTTCCCTGAGGTCGGGGATTGCACCAGCGGGCATTGCTGGGCCGTCACCCGCATCGACGGGCAGACGCAGGAATGGGACATATCGCATTTCCTGCAGATCGGGCGCCGCGAAGTTGGGCCTGCGCTGAACCCCAAGGGCGGCTTTCGCGTGCCCGTCGGTCATTCCTCCGCGCTCGCTCATTCCGGGATCGGATTTGCCGACCTGAAGCTCTTGGTCGAACCCATGGTGATGCAAGGCGGCGAACCCGTGCGGTTCGACACAAAGCAAATCCGTCTTCTGATGCCTGCAATCGCCTGAACTGGACCGCCGACGTGAAACTGCTGACCGAAGCGCCGAATATCCATGAAACCGCTTTGCTGATCGACTGTACGCTTGGCAAATGGACGGAGGTTATGGCGCAAGTGACAATGCGCGAGGTGACGTTCGGCGATTATTCCTACATCGTCAAAGGCGGCAATGTCGTGTGGTCGAGCATCGGCAAGTTCTGCTCCATCGCCGAAGGCGCGCGGATCAATCCGGGCAACCACGCAACTTGGCGTGCCAGCCAACATCACTTTACCTACCGCGCTGCGCAGTTTGGCTTGGGCGAAGATGACGACGCCTTTTTTCGATGGCGGCGTGATCACTGGGTGACCCTTGGCCATGATGTCTGGATCGGCCACGGCGTCACCATCTTGCCCGGGGTCACAGTGGGCACCGGCGCTGTCATCGGCGCGGGTGCGGTGGTGTCAAAGGATGTGGCACCCTATGAAATTGTGGGCGGTGTGCCCGCACGCCACCTGAAATGGCGTTTCTTCCCACATCAGGCTGAGGCGTTGCAGCAGATGGCGTGGTGGGATTGGGATCATGCGGCGTTGAAGGCCGCCTTGCCCGATATTCGGGTGCTGGATATTGACGCTTTCATTGAAAAGTATCGCTGAACCCTGTGGCTCTTGCCCGCGATCTGCCCGGATCTTCAAATATGCAAACCTTGCCGCGGATTGTCCTGGCTCTTGTTGTCGGAACGATTGGCGGCGCGGTGTTCTACCTTCTGAGGCTGCCGCTGCCCTGGATGCTGGGCGCGCTTTTCGCCACGATGACAGCCTCGCTGGCCAATGCACCGATCCTTGGCCCGGCAAAGGTGCGTCCGGCGGTCGTTGCCGTGATCGGCGTGCTGCTTGGGTCACGCTTCACGCCTGAAATCACCGCCCAAGCCAGCGCCTGGGCCGGCACGGTTGCGATCCTGATGGTCTATGTCATCGCTGTGGCCCTGGTCGTGGTTCCCTTCTATCGCTTTGCTGGCAGGTTCGACTGGGTCACCGCCTACTTCGCCGGAATGCCCGGTGGGCTCACAGAGATGATCGAGATCGGTGAGGCGAGCGGAGCCAAGCCCGCACCGATCATTCTGGCCCACAGCCTGCGCATCGTGGTGACCATCGCGCTGATTGCTTTTTGGTTCCGGATCGTCGAAGGCCATGCGGTCGGCACCTCGATGGGCGCAGCCAGCGACCCGCTCACAGGGTTGGATGCCGTGCTCCTTCTGGGCTCTGCCCTTGTCGGAAGTGTGATTGGCATGAAACTGCGGTTCCCCGCGCCCACGTTCCTCGGCCCGCTTATGGTCTCGGCGGTCGTGCATCTTACTGGGCTGACCGAAAGCGCCCCGCCGGGCCTTCTGGTGAACGCTGCGCAAGTGCTTCTGGGCACCGTTCTTGGCTGTCGGTTTCTCGGCATCAGCGCCCGAACCGTTGTCCCGGCTGCGGCGCTTGCCATCGGGGCCACGATGCTGACGCTTGGCATTGCGTCATGCGCGGGGTTGGCGATGGGGTTTCTGGCAGGGATCGCTCCAGAACAGGCGCTTCTGGCACTGGCACCAGGGGGTCTGACCGAAATGGGGCTGATCGCGCTGGCCATTCACGCCGATGTGGCTTTTGTGGCCTTGCATCATGTGGTGCGGATCTTGTTCGTGATCGTGTTGGCACCGATGGCGTTCCGTTTTTTCCTGTCACGTCGTTCTGACCCGTAGGGACCCGCCACTTGGCTCTCATCCCGCCACGACCGGTGTGCTTTCGTCGCTACCGCCCGTTGGCGCGGGTTGAGAAATCGCTTTGGATGCGGAGCATTGATTGACCGCCCGAACAAGGGCTTTGGCGGAGTTACACACGCCCCGAAACTGAAATTGACAGTGCGACCCTTAAAGTCACACTTTGTTAGAAGCGGGGGATGTCCACAACATCAGCCGCCCTCGGACCATAAGGTCCACAGACCTCGCCAAGGCGATGCGCGCGGCCATCACCCTTCGACAAACAGGTCCGTCACCGCAAAGCGGGTCACGTCGATCAAACCCTTGTCCGAGATGCGCAGTTCCGGGATGACGACCAAGGCCAGCAGGGAATGCTGCATATAGGCGTTGTTCAGTGTGCAGCCGCAGTCGGCCATGGCTGCGACAAGGGCCTGCGCCTTGTCGGCCACCTCACGCGCGGGGCGGTCCGACATCAGGCCCGCGATGGGCAATTCGACCAAGGCCAGTTCCTGCCCGTCGCACCAGAGGGTGACACCGCCCCCCACCTCGGCCAGCCGGTTTGCGGCCAGCGCCATCTGGGTGCGGTCGGTGCCCACGACGATCATGTGGTGACTGTCATGCGCCACGGTCGAGGCCAGTGCCATACGCCCTTTGTAGCCAAAGCCCGAAACGAAAGCGTTAACGACCTGCCCCGTGGCGCTATGGCGTTCAACCAAAGCGATCTGGGCCACGTCGCCCTGCGCCTCAACCAATCCACCCGTCACAGCAAGGTCAGCGGTCAGAGCTTTGGTCGGGGCCTGATTTTCCACAACGCCAATCACGCGCGCCGTCACCCAAGCCTTCGCCGAAGGGGCGGCTATGGCAAAATCCTCCGCTGTCTTGGCGCGGCCAAGCTGCACCGTGGCACGGGCATCGGCAGGCCAGTCGTAATGCGGACAGGTCACCGTCAGACGCCCGCCTTCGGCCACTTCCACCCCACGGGCAAACACTCGGTCGATCGGCAGCGTCTTCAGGTCAGATGTCAGGATCACATCCGCCCTCCGACCCGGCGCGATGGAGCCAAGCTCCCGCTCCAGCCCGAAATGGGTGGCGGTGTTGATCGTCGCCATCTGGATCGCAATCAGCGGGTCGCAGCCGCAGGCGATGGCATGCCGAAGGGCACGGTTCATGTGGCCTTCATGCACCAGCGTGCCGGAATGGCAATCATCGGTGCACAGGATAAAGTTGCGCGGGTCCAGCCCCTTTTCGGTGATCGCGGTGATCTGGCTTTCGATGTCATACCACGCCGAGCCTAAGCGCAGCATCGACCGCATCCCCTGCCGCACACGGTCAATCGCATCCTGTTCCCGCGTGCCCTCATGGTCATCCGACGGGCCGCCCGCCACATAGGCATGGAACGGAATGCCCCGGTCCGGGCTGGCGTAATGCCCGCCCACCACCTTGGCCGCCCGCATCGTGGCCGCGATTTCCTCCAGCATCTGTTGGCTGCCGTTGATGACGCCGGGATAATTCATCATCTCGCCAAGCCCGATGATTCCCGGCCAGCGCATCGCCTCGGCCACGTCATCAGGGCCGATCTCATAACCCGTTGTCTCCAGCCCCGGGGCCGAAGGTGCGCAAGAGGGCATCTGGGTAAAGATGTTGATCGGCTGCAAAAGTGCTTCGTCATGCATCATTCGCACGCCGCGCAGGCCAAGGACGTTGGCGATCTCATGCGGATCATGAAAGATCGTCGTCGTGCCATGCGGGATCACGGCGGCGGCGAATTCCGCCGGGGTCAGCATGCCGGATTCGATGTGCATATGCCCGTCACACAGACCGGGGATCAGAAACTGCCCCGTGGCGTCGACAACCTTGGTCCCCGGCCCGATGCAATGGCTGGCGTCCGGTCCAACATAGGCAAAGCGCCCTTCCGCCACCGCGACCTGCCAGCCCGGCAGCACCTCGCGGCTTTGGACATTGACCAGCGTGCCACCGGTGATGACCAGATCAGCCGCCGCGCGTCCGGCAGCGACAGCAACAAGACGGGGGGCACAATCGGCCCAAGACAGAAGGGAGGCATGTTTCATCGCAATATCTGACCTTCTTGGAACGGTGCATTCAAGCGTCAACGGCATCTTTTCGGTCACGCAAGCCCTGCCTTTGCCGGACATGCGATGAGAGCAGACCCCATCCCCTTGGAGGAGGGGACCGATAAACTAGCCGCGGCGCTGCCCGAAGGCCGAGATGGCCACGGCAGAGACAACGATGGCCCCAATCAAGATCTCGCGCACATAGCTATCCACGTTCATCTGCGTCAGGCCGTTGTCGAGGATGCCAAGGATCAGCACACCGACCAGCGTGGCCAGCACGCGCGGTTCGCCCTCGCGGCCCATGGTCATGCCCAGAAACACCGCCGCGATGGCGTCCAGCATCAGACCCGCGCCTTGCGTGGGATTGGCCGAGGCGACACGACTGGCATACATCAACCCCGCCACCGCCGCGCCAAGCCCGGTCAAGCCAAAGGCCATCAGACGCAAACGGCGGGTGTTGATCCCGGCCAGTTCCGCCGCCACACGATTGCCGCCAATGGCATAAAGCCTGCGCCCAAAGGTCGTCTGTTCCAGCAACAACCAGACCATCAGCAGCACAACCACCGCCGCCAGCGTCATCAAGGGCAGCTTTGCGCCCTCCAACCCAATCGCATCCAGCGGGATGCCAAAGCGGGCAAAACCGGCAAACTCGGTGGGGATGTCACGGCCGAAAATCGTCTTGCCGTCACTGATCATGAAGGCCGCGCCCGAAAACATCGTCAGCGTGCCCAGCGTGGCGATAAACGGAAGGATGCCGATATAGGCGACGAGAAACCCGTTGAAGACGCCGCCCAGCACCCCCACAGCCAGTGCCGCAGTGACACCAACCCAAACGGGTTGGCCCGCCGCGAACAGCACTGCCGCGACGATCCCGGCAAGGCTGGCCGTGGACCCCACACTTAGGTCAAAGTCATTCATCACCATCACAATGGTCATGGTGAAGGCCGCGACTGCCAGCATGGAGATCTGCTGCGAGATGTTCAGAAAGTTCTGCGCGGTCGGAAACGTCTCGGGCAGGCGCCACGCGAAAAAGACCACGATGGCCAAAAGGCCAAGAAAGGTGCCCCATTGACGCAACGCGGTGGAGAAAGAGCGGAAGTTCATGCAGCCTCCGAGGCATAGATGCGCGCCAACAGATCGGCAGGGGTCATTGCTTGACGGTCCAGCACGGCCATCTGACGGCCACCTTGCAAGATCAGGATGCGGTCGGACAGGCCCAAAAGCTCGACCAAATCGGATGAGGCAAGGATCACCGCGCTGCCCTGCGTGCTGAGCGCGCGGATCAAGCCGTGGATTTCGGCACGCGCACCGACATCAACGCCGCGTGTCGGTTCCTCCAGCAATAGCAGCTTTGGGTTCTTGGCGATGGCGCGAGCAAAGAGCACCTTTTGCTGATTGCCGCCGCTGAGTTGGCCCACGGGTTGCTCCGTGCCCTGAAACCGCAGGCGCACCTGATCGGCCAGCCCCCGCGTCCGGGCAACTTCGGCCCGTTTATCGGCCAGCAGGCCATAATCGACCAGATGCGGGAACAGCGCATTCGGCCGCACGCCCATGCCCAGCATCAGCCCCTGACTGCGGCGCTCGCGCGGGACATAGGCGATGCCGCGCGCCCATGCCTGTTCGGGACTTGTCGGTGCGGGACCGTTCAGCACCTCTAGCCCGCCCTTCTGGATCCGCCCTTGACCCAAGATCAGGCGCAGGAATGCGGTCTGGCTGGACTCGTCCAGCCCGGCGACCCCCAAAATCTCGCCCTCGGCCAGCGACAGATTCAGACCAGACAGGTCGCGCGTGTCCAGCGCCGTGACACGGCAGGCCACGCCTTGCCCGACGGGCGTGGTGCGGGCAGGGATTGCGTCTGAGACCGGTTTTCCAGTCATGGCGGCGATGATTTCGACGCGGGTGGTCTTTGCAATCTCGGTGGTCAGCACATGACGCCCATCGCGCAGCACGGTCACGTCATCGCAGATCTGCAGCACCTCATTCATCCGGTGCGAGACATAAAGCACCGCCGCCCCCTGCGCCTTCAGCCGGGCGATAACATCGAAAAGTTTGGTCGATTCCGAGGCCGTCAGTGCGGCAGTGGGTTCGTCAAAGACATAAAGACACGGCTCCGCCGCGCCCGCCTCCGCCACAAGGGCCGAGGCGATGCGGGTCAGCATCTTGTCCCCCGTCGCCAAAGCCCCGGCCTGTTGGCGCACGTCAATATGCTCCGCCCCCAGACTGGCCAGCGCGGCAGCGGCCTTGTCCTGCATCCGCCGCCAATCAATGAACATACCAAAGCGGCGCGGGGCAGGGTGGCCCAGCAGCACATTTTCGGCCACGGACAGTTGCGGCACGATGTTCAATTCCTGATGGATAAAGCGAAATCCGGCCTTCGTCGCCTCTGCCGCCGTGCGCAGCGGGAGTGTTTTGCCATCGCGCGTCACCGTCATCCGGTCAGCGGCCACAACCCCGGCAATCAGCTTGATCAGCGTGCTTTTGCCCGCGCCGTTTTCGCCCATCAGCGCATGCACGCGACCCGCAGACAGCGTCAGCGTCACATCCGATAGCGCCGGAACACCGCCATAGGCCTTGGTCAGGCCCTGAAAGCAAAGGGTCTGCATCCTGTCCCCGACCTTTGAGTGAAAGACAGCGGCGCGCGCTGTTGCGCAAGGCGCGCGCCGCATCAGGGATGTTACTGCGCCGCGTTGACGGCGGTGACCATCACGGTCGAGACATAGATCACGGGTTCCTTGATCGTCTCGCCCTTCATCACGCGGCCTGCAGCATCGGCAGCGGCCGCGCCAATCCCTGCAAAGTCCTGCGCGACCGAGGCTTCGAAGTTACCGCCCGCCGCGATGGCCTCACGCGCTTGGGGGTTGGCATCGATGCCGGTGATGACGATGCCTTCGCCCTGACGACCCGCAGCCTCAATCGCCTGCAAAGCACCGAGCGCGGGTTGATCCCACGCCGCCCAGACTGCAGCGATTGAGCCGGGTTCGGGGTTCGCGGCCAAAATCGCCTCCATCTTGGCGCGGCTGTCGGCGATACCGCCGTCCTGCACGTCAGGGGTCACGCGATCCAGCACCTTGATGTCGGGATGGTTGGCAAAGACTGCATCCGCGATCACGCCGCGCGCTTGCACGGGCGGAAAGGCGTCAAACACGAACATGACGACATTGCCCTTGCCGCCAATGCGGTTGGCCACATAAACCGAGGTTTCCGCTGCCATTGCGTAACCGTTTGAGGTGACGTTGGTGGCCAGCAGCGGATCGCTGCCCGCATCCATGCCGATCACCGGAATACCCGCATCCTTGGCAACTTGCAGACCCGCCGCGACCTGCGCGGGATCGACGTTGATCACGATGGCATTGACCTTTTGGGTCACCGCGTCTTCGATCCGCGCAATCACGGCCGCCACATCGCCTGCGGTATCGATAACATTGACAGTCCAGCCGGATTTGGCGGCTTGGGCCTGAAAGCCCTCGACATAGGCCTGCGTGCCCGGCTGGGCCAGATAGGGCGTGATCACCGCCACGTTTTCCGCCCAAAGCGCCCCCGCCGACAACGCCAGCGCCGCGACCGAGCCAAGTATCGTCCGTTTCATTCGTCATCCTCCCCGAGATGTCTTATCGTTTGCCAATCAGCGGCGCGATTTCTCGATATGACTTTGTCGCGGGATCGGAATCAACTGCCGTTTCCGGGTTGGCTGTCTTGGCGCGAAGCAAGGGCCAACAAATCCGCATTCAGGGCGGCATTGGCCGCAATCGCGCGGGTGTAAAGCCCGAAGAGATCGTCAAAAAGCGCCCGCTTGGATGGATCGGGGGCAACCGGCGGCTCAAAC
>JAIYDR010000164.1 GCA_027487395.1 Rhodobacter sp.
CCAAGCCCTCAAGGCCGCGCGAGCGGCCTGTGCCATTCTTCACCACGGTCAGCACCCCAGTCACCGCCCGCAATGCAGCAGCCAAGGGCGCGATATGCGCCTCGGCCCAGGCCGCGTTGGGCTGGATCACCGCCGTATCGCCATAGCGGTCAATCACCACGCCGGGCAGGCCATCCGCCTCGGCATGGACCAAACGATAGAAGGGCGCGTCATAGAGCTGGGCGCGCAGCGCCAAGGCCCGCGTCAGACGCGCGACAAACCATGCCTCATCAATCACCGCTTCCGGGTCACGGTCCAAGACCCGCGCGATGATCTTGGATTTCATGTTCACCGTCACCAGACCCAGGGGCCGACGCTCGCCATCCTCCAGCACCGCCAGCGTGCCGGGGGCAAGGTTTTGCGTGCGCCGGTCGGTGACCAGCTCATCGGCGTAAACCCACGGAAAGCCGTGGCGGATTGCCCGCGCCTCGGCCTTGGGTTTCAGGCGGACGGTCGGAAGGCTTGGCAAGCCGGTGGCGTCGGGCGCATCATGCGGGGCGGAAGGGGTGCTCATGGCTTTCCCTTAACCCAATTCCGCGCCGAATGGAAACCATCCAAGGACGGGGTGTCGCAGGGATCGGCCTCAGACGTGGAAGAGGGTTGTTAGCGCTAACAGCTTTTGGTACAACCCCGCCCAAAGACAGCCCCAGCAGGAGCCTGCGCCATGACCCTTCACCCCGTTGTCGCCCAAGTCACCGACCGCATCCGCGCAAGGTCCGAAGCCGCGCGGGGGCTGTATCTGGAACGGATGGGCAAGGCAGCGAGTGCTGGCCCCGCCCGCGGGCATCTGGCCTGCGGCAACCAAGCCCATGCCTATGCCGCGATGGGCACGGATAAGGACGCCCTCGCGGCAGGCAAAGTGCCCAATATCGGCATCGTCACCGCCTATAATGACATGCTCTCGGCCCACCAACCCTTTGAGGATTATCCCAAACTGATCCGCGATGCCGCCCGCGCGGCCGGTGCCACGGCGCAAGTCGCAGGCGGCGTGCCCGCCATGTGCGACGGCGTGACCCAAGGTCAGCCGGGGATGGAACTGTCGTTGTTTTCCCGCGACGTGATTGCCTTGGCGGCGGGTGTGGCCATGAGCCACAACACCTTTGATGCGGCCCTCTATCTTGGCGTCTGCGACAAGATCGTCCCCGGCCTGATCATCGCGGCGGGCACCTTCGGCCATGTGCCGTCGATCTTCGTCCCTGCGGGTCCGATGACCTCTGGCCTGCCCAATGACGAAAAGGCCAAGGTCCGCAACGCCTTTGCCACCGGTGAGATCGGGCGCGAGGCATTGATGGCGGCGGAAATGGCCAGCTACCACGGCCCCGGCACCTGCACCTTCTACGGCACCGCCAACACCAACCAGATGCTGATGGAATTCATGGGCCTGCATCTGCCGGGGGCGAGCTTCGTCAATCCCGGCACGCCTTTGCGCGCCGCCCTGACCACCGCAGCGGTGGAGCGTGCCGCCCAGATCACCGCGCAGGGCAATGACTATCGCCCGGTCGGGGAAATCTTGGACGAGCGGGCCTATGTCAACGGTCTGGTCGGGCTGATGGCGACGGGGGGATCAACCAACCTCGTGCTGCACCTGCCCGCGATGGCGCGGGCCTCGGGCGTCCTCCTTGACCTGCAAGACTTCGCGGACCTGTCTGAGGTCGTGCCGCTGATGGCCAAGGTCTATCCCAATGGTCTGGCCGATGTGAACCATTTCCATGCCGCCGGGGGCCTGTCCTATATGATCGGCCAACTCCTCGACGCGGGCCTTTTGCACCCCGATGCCAAGACCGTGGCAGGGGATGGGCTGACCCATTACCGCCAAGAACCCAAACTGCACGACGGCAAGCTGGTCTGGGAAGACGGCAGCAATGAGACCCTGAACGACAAGATCCTGCGCCCCGCCGCCGATCCGTTCCAAAAGACCGGCGGCCTCAAGCAACTGACCGGCAATCTGGGGCGCGGCGTGATCAAGGTCTCTGCCGTCGCCCCGGAACGTCACATCATCGAAGCCCCGGCCCGCATCTTCCATGATCAGGATTCGGTCAAAGCCGCCTTCAAACGCGGCGAATTCACCTCTGACACCGTGGTCGTCGTCCGCTTCCAAGGCCCCAAGTCGAACGGCATGCCGGAACTGCATTCGCTGACCCCCACTCTGACCGTGTTGCAGGATCGTGGCCTGAAAGTCGCCCTCGTCACTGATGGCCGCATGTCAGGGGCTTCCGGCAAAGTCCCCGCCGCGATCCATGTCTCACCTGAGGCGGCGACCGGCGGGCCCTTGGCCAAACTGCGCGACGGTGACATCATTCGCCTCGATGCAACCGCAGGCACCCTCACCGCCCTCGTCCCCGACTTCGACAGCCGCGAGGCGATCTCCATCGACCTTTCCGCCAACAGCTTCGGCATTGGCCGTGAACTCTTTGAAGCCTTCCGCCAATCTGTCGGCCCCGCCGATCAAGGCGGCGCCGTCGTCGTCTGAGACCCTCCCTTCCCCGTTGCTCAAATATCCTGCGGGGGTCCGGGGGTGCAAAACCCCCGGGCAGCTCCGCGAAAGCCCCGCTGACAAGGACATCGCCATGACCCCCGCCGAACAATCCGCCGCCTCTCTTCGCGTCTGCCAACTCGCCCCGGTTGTTCCGGTTCTGGTGATCGACGATCTCGCCCATGCCGCCCCCTTGGCGCGTGCTCTTGTCGCCGGTGGTCTGCCTGCGTTGGAAGTCACGCTGCGCACCCCCGTGGCGCTGGATGCGATCCGCGCGATGGCCGATGTCGAAGGCGGTGTGGTGGGCGCAGGCACGCTCCTCACCCCCGCCGATGTCAAAGCCGCCAAGCGCGCGGGTGCCACCTTTGGCGTCTCGCCCGGTGCCACCGAGGCCTTGCTGAAAGCCTGCGAGGATGAGGGCCTACCGCTTCTGCCCGGTGCGGTGACGGCGACCGAGGTGATGGTGCTTTTGGAAAAGGGCTACACCGTGCAGAAATTCTTCCCTGCCGAACAATCCGGCGGCGCGGCGTTCCTGAAATCCATCGGCTCGCCGATCCCGCAGGTGAAGTTCTGCCCCACCGGCGGCATCAGCCTGAAAAACGCCCGCGATTACCTGTCCTTGTCCAACATCCTTTGCGTGGGCGGCTCTTGGGTTGCCCCCAAGGATGCAATGGCCGCAGGCGATTGGGCAGCTATCACCAAACTCGCGGCCGAGGCTTGCGCTTTGCGCGGCTGACCCCGATCACATCTGCCAAGGGACCGTTGCGGCGGGTCCCTTGGCCTGTATAACGTGCCACAACACACGGACGCCCGGATGAACCGCGCGCCATCATTAAGGGGGGAATGGGTATGCAGCGCAGAGGCGTTCTGTTTGGACTTGGGGCAACGCTGGCCCTGCCTGCGCTGCCAGCACGGGCCACGGCATCTGGCATCGCGGCAGAGGCGGTGATGCATGACTGGTATCGGCTGATCCTCGAACTCGTCCGCCATACCGCCACCTACACCCCCCCCGTTGCCAGCCGTGCCTTTGCCTATGTGGGACTTTCCCTTTTCGAAGCGCTCGCGGCCCGCCCTGAATCCGCGCTGCGCTCGCTGGCAGGTCAGGTCAAGTCTCTGCCCGCCACGCCTGCCGCCGCCCCGGGTCTTGATCCTGCTGCCGTGGCGCATGGCGCGCTTTGCCGCGCGGTGGAGGTGTTCTTCGTCAACACCGGCCCGACCGGCCAACGTGCCATGGCGGCGATGAAAAAACGGATTGCTGACAAACTGGCCAGCGGCCTGCCCGCCCCAGCCCTCGCCGCAGGCATCGCGCATGGCGAATCCGTCTTTGCCGCCATCAACGACTGGTCGCAAAGCGATGGCGGCGCGGTGGTGGAAAACATGGGCTTCCCGATGGAATGGACCCTTGGCACCCATCCCGGCGCTTGGAAGCCCACCAGTCTGATCCGCCTGCAACAGGCCCCCTTGCTGCCCAACTGGGGCAAGAACCGCCCCTTCTGCATGGACAGCCCCAGCTCAGCCACCATTGCAGACCCCACCCCCTATTCCGAAGACCCCGCCAGCCAGTTCTTCCGTGAGGCGAAAGAGGTCTATGACACCACCCGCGCCCTGACGGATGAGCAAAAGATCATCGCCCGCTTCTGGTCGGATGATCCGATGCTCTCGCCCACGCCACCCGGCCATTGGATCACCATCGCCAATGACCTGCTCGAGGAAGAAGGTGCCGATGTCGAACGCCGCGCCGAAGTCATGGCGCTGCTCGGCATGACCGTCGCCGATGCCTTCATCGCCTGCTGGCACAGCAAATACGAATTCGACACCGTCCGCCCGGTCACCTACATCAAGGCGCTGATCGACAAGACGTGGGAACCGCTCTTGATCACCCCGCCCTTCCCGGAATACCCCTCGGGCCATTCCACCCAATCGGGTGCCGCCGAGGTCGTGCTGGCGCATTGCTTCGGCGCAGATTTCGCCTTTGTCGATTACACGCATGAGGATGAAGGGTTCGAGGCCCGCCCTTACCCCAACTTCCGCGCCGCGGCGGATGAGGCCGGGATGTCGCGCCTATATGGTGGCATCCATTTCATGCCCGGAATCGTCAACGGACTGGACCAGGGCCGCGTCGTCGGCGCCTTTGCCACGAAACTGCAAACCCGGAAAGCCGCCTGATGCGCCTGCTTCTTGCCCTGCCCGCCCTTCTGCCGCTGGCCGCCTTTGCGGAAGCGCCCCCCGTTCCCCGCTTTGTGGCCGAAGATGCCGGCGTCACGTCGGTCTTTGCCGGAGATTGGCAATACATGGTCGGAGGCGGGGCTTCGGCCTTTGACTGCTCGGGCGACGGGATGCCAGATGTGTTCACGGCTGGCGGTGAAGGAAAATCCAGCCTTTGGCGCAACGAAAGCGCGATCGGTGGGGCGTTGAAGTTCGCCAAGGTGGAGAGCGGGCTTGAGATCGACGCCATCACCGGGGCTTACCCCTTGGATATCGACAATGACGGCATCACCGATCTGGCCGTCATGCGGGTGGGCGAAAACATCCTGATGCGCGGCCTTGGCGAGTGCCGCTTTGAACGCGCGAATGAGGCCTGGGGTTTTGACGGCGGCGACGCTTGGTCCACCGCCTTTGCCGCGATGTGGGAAAAGGGTCAGGATTGGCCCACCCTCGCCATCGGCAATTACATTGACCGCAAGGAAGAGGCTTTTCCTTGGGGCAGTTGCACCGACAACTGGCTGCATCGGCCCGATGGCCAGAAATTCGCCGCGCCGCTGCCGCTGACGCCGAGTTTCTGCGCGCTGTCGATCCTGTTCACCGATTGGAACCGGTCGGGCACGCCCTCGCTGCGGGTGTCGAATGACCGGGAGTATTACAAGAAGGGGCAGGAACAGATGTGGGAGGTTCTGCCCGGCCAGCCCCCGCGTCTGCTGACCCCCGCCGATGGCTGGGCGCGGCTGCGCATCTGGGGGATGGGCATCGCGAGCCACGATCTGACCGGTGACGGCTATCCCGATTACTACCTGACCAGCATGGCCGACAACAAATTGCAGGTGCTGAAAGACGGGGCGATCAAGGATGGCGTGGCCAAACCCGTCTATGCCGACATCGCCTTTGCCAAGGGCGCCACGGCGCACCGCCCCTATACCGGCGATGATCTGCGCCCCTCGACCGCGTGGCACGCGCAGATCGAGGATGTGAACAACGACGGCCTGCCCGATATCTGGGTGGTGAAAGGCAATGTCGACCGCATGCCTGACTTTGCACAAGCCGACCCCAACAACCTGCTGCTGCAAGGCGCGGATGGGGTCTTTGTCGAAAGCGGCGACAAGGCGGGGGTGGCCTCCACCAAGATCGGACGCGGCGGGGTGCTGGCCGATTTCAACATGGACGGCGCGCTGGATATGGCGGTGGTGAACCGCCGCGAAAACGTCGAACTGTGGCGCAACGTCGCCCCGGGTGGCGGCGAGGCCATCCAAATGACGCTGCGCCAAGCCGGGGCGAACCGCAATGCCATTGGCGCTTGGGTGGAGTTGCGAGCGGGTGAGCGCACCGACCGCAAGGAAATCACCGTCGGCGGCGGCCATATGTCGGGCGTCTTTGGCTGGTGGCACTTCGGTCTGGGGGCCGCGTCTGAGGCCGAGGTGCGGGTGATCTGGCCCGATGGCACCGAAGGCGCATGGCAGAAGGTCACACCCGGCTTTTGGCTGTTGGAGCGTGACAAAGACGCCAGCGCTTGGACCCCTGGCACGCCTGCACCCTGACCGTGGCACGGGTTTCAAGCGTCGAAGGATCAGACCCTTACCCCGCCACCCGCGCCGCGCGGCCACCTTTGCGGCGGGGCGCGTCGGGGGTGAGCAGGCCCTCGGTCATCACGGCAGTCATTGGATGGTCAGGGGCATCGCTGCCGTAATGCGCAAGCAAGCTGCGCAGGGCGTCGTGCATCGGCGCATCGAGCGGCAGCGACAATGCCCAGTCGACGCAGATTGACCGGCATTCCCCCAGCGTGATCCCGTCGATCCGGTAACTTTCCCGCACCAGCCCCTTCGGGTCTGCCTCTTCGATCCGCACAGCGCGTCTCCCCATTTCAATCCTCAACCCGCCCGACATGGACCGCGATCACCTGTTCGGCAAGGGCTGTGACCGTCTCAACCCGCGCTTCCAGCGCCGCCGCATCCGCTGCCCCGGTTTCGCGCAACAAAAACGCCCGCCCACCCTCGCCCAGGGCCGCAAGATCGGCCACACGGTCGGTCAAGAGCCGCGTTCCCGCCTGCAACCGCCAGAGCAGCCTATAGGCCTCGAGCAGCGCCTGAGCGTCCGATTGCGACAGGATGGACTTTGCCCCCGCCGTGATCTGCCGTTCAACGCCCCGCGCCGGGGAACCCGCGATCAGCGCGCACAACTGCGCCGTCAGTTCGATGTCCATCAACCGACCGGGGCCGTTCTTGGCCTCAAGCGCGCCTTTGGCGGGTTTGGCCAGTTGCAGCCGCGTGCGCATATCCGCCACATCCTGCCGGACGTTTGGCCCTTGACCCTTGGCGGGAAGCAGGCGGCGGCGGAACTCTTCAACCTCTGCCGCCAGATCGGCGGGACCGGCCAGCACCCGCGCGCGGGTGAGGGCGAGGTGCTCCCACGTCCAAGCCTCATCCTGTTGATAAGCGGTAAAGGATTGCAGCGCCGTCGCCACCGGTCCTTGACGGCCAGAGGGGCGCAGGCGCATGTCAACCTCATAGAGCCGCCCCTCAGGCATCTGTGCCGTCAAGGCCGTGACCATCGCCTGTGTCAGCCGCGCGTAATAGGGGCGCGTCGCCAAGGGGCGCGGACCGGCAGAGGTTTCCACCCCATCCGCGTCATAGATCACGATCAGATCGAGGTCCGAGGCCGCGTTCAACCTTGCCGCCCCCAGACTGCCCATCCCCACGACCACCGCCCCGCGCCCCGGTGCAGGCCCATGTTTGCGCGCGAAATCGGCGCTGACCACGGGCCAGAGGGCGACGATCACCGCCTCGGCCAAATCGGCATAGCTTTTGGCGGCCTCGAAGGCATCCACCAGCCCGCGCAAATGATGAACGCCAATTCGAAAATGCCACTCCTTCATCCAGCGGCGGGCGGCGTCCAGCTTTTTCTCGTAATCCGGCACCTCTGCCAATCGCGCGCTGAGCGCTTCGGCCAACACCTGCATCCCCGGCCACGGCGCAAAGAAACTGCCGCCGATCACGCCGTCCAGCACCGAGGCATTGCGCGCGAGATAGCGCGCCAACCCCGGCGCCGTGCCGGCGATATCGACAATCAGATCAATCAGCGCGGGGTTGGCCTCAAACAGCGCAAAGACCTGCACCCCGGCGGGCAGACCGGAGAGGAAGCCGTCCAGCGCCACCAGCGCCTCATCGGGATGGGCGGCGCGGGTCAGGCGTTTCAGAAGCGCCGGTTTCAGGCGGCGAAAGATCGCCTGCGCGCGGTCGGATTTCAGGCAAGCGTAGCCGTCCCAACCCGCCACGATGGCGCGGGCGCTGTCCGAAAGGTCCGGGCCGTCCTCGGCGGCGGCGGGGGAAAAGAAGCCTTCGGCCAGCCGATCCGTGCGGGTCAGGCGGTCCAGCAAGCCCGCACGGAACGTGGCCTCGTCCTGCCCGCAGAAGGCCGCGATCCGGGCAACGCCTTCGGGCGTGCCGGGCATGTCATGGGTCTGGGCGTCATTCACCATTTGCAGGCGATGCTCCACCTCACGATGCGCGCGGTAGAGGGTGGTGAGCTCCGCCGCCACTTCAGGCGGGATCCAGCCTTGCTGCGCCAAGGCCGCCAAGCCGCCCACTGTGGTGCGGTCGCGCAAGGCGGCATCGCGGCCCCCGGCGATCAATTGGCGGGTTTGGGTGAAGAACTCGATCTCGCGGATCCCGCCAAGCCCGAGCTTCATGTTATGCCCTTCGACCGTCAGCGGACCGTTCAGCTTGCGATGCTCACGAATGCGCAGGCGCATGTCATGGGCGTCTTGAATCGCCGCGAAATCAAGGTGTTTGCGCCAAACAAACGGCGTCAGCATCTGCAAGAAGCGCTGCCCCGCCGCCAGATCGCCGCCACAGGGCCGGGCTTTGATATAGGCGGCACGCTCCCAGGTCCGGCCCTCGGATTCGTAGTAAGACTCCGCCGCCGCCATCGACAAACACACCGGAGTCACCGCCGCATCCGGACGCAGGCGCAGATCGGTGCGGAAGACATAGCCCTCCCCCGTGGGGTCGTTCAGCATCGCCGCCATCTTGCGCGTGACGCGGATAAAGGCGGTGCGGGCCTCTGGCGCATCGGCACCGTAGCGGGTTTCGTCAAACAAGCAGACAAGGTCAATGTCAGAGGAATAGTTCAGCTCCCCCGCCCCCATCTTGCCCATCGCCAGCGCCACCATCCCTGCGCCAGTGCGAGCATCGTCGGCGGTGGCCCCCGGCAGCTTGCCGCGCCGGATTTCATCGGCCACCAAGGCTTTGATCGACAGGTCCACCGCTGTATCGGCGAGATGGGTCAGCGCGGCGGTCACCTCTTCCAGCCGCCAGACGCCGCCCAGATCGGCAAGCGCGGTCAAGAGCGCCACCTGCCGCTTGGCGCGTCTCAGGCCACCCGGCAGTTGGTCCAGCGTCAACTGGGTGATGTCGGCCATGACCTGATCGAGCGCATCCTCTGGCGAGGTGCAGAGCGCAGCACGCAGCCAGTCGCCCTCTCGCCGCATCAGGCCCTTCAGAAACGGGCTGCAACTGGCGGTGCTGGCCAGAAGATCGCGCAGGTCTGGGGCCACATCGGCGAAGGTCGCGGCGATGTCCTCGGCGGCGGCGCGGTCATGGATCAGCGGTTGGCGGGTGAGGCGTGATGAAAAAAGCGTCATGTTTGGCAGCATGAAGCGGCTTTTGGCAAAGTGCAATCATGCGCAGATGGCTTGCGAGAGCGCGTTGCGGCTGGCAGGAAGGGGAAAACGGAGCGCGGGATGAGCAAAAGTCTGGCACGGGTGGTGGCGGCCTTGCAGGCGGCGGGTCTGGACGCGGTTCCCTTGGAAATGCCGGGGGAAACGCGGACTGCGGTTCAGGCGGCGGCAGCGGCGGGCTGCGCTTTGGATCAGATCGTGAAATCGATCCTGTTCAAGGGCGAGGCGTCGGGGCGGCTTTACCTGTTCCTGACGGCGGGGGGCAATCAGGTGGATGCGGCAAAGGCGGCGGGTCTGGCGGGGGAGCCGATGGGCCGCGCCGATGCCGACGAGGTGCGCCGCGTCACCGGCTTTGCCATTGGGGGCGTAGCCCCGGTTGGGCATCTGACGCCGCTGCCGGTGTGGTTTGACCCGCGATTGCTGGAGTTTGACGTGATCTGGGGCGCGGCGGGCACGCCAAGGCATATCTTCCCAATCGCGCCGGGGGAGTTGGTGCGGGTGACGGGGGCGACGGTGGCGGAATTTGTGGGGTAAAATACACAACATCAGCCACAGGGGCGCGCACGCACCGCGGGGTGGGTGCACATATATGTGCGCCCGCCCCGTGGGGGCGGTGCGGGCGCGCCCCGATGCTTTGGGCATCGGGGCAATCC
>JAIYDR010000188.1 GCA_027487395.1 Rhodobacter sp.
GCGCCAGAGATCGCCCCCGTCGCCACCTCGGCCCGGGCATTGATCAGGCGCGCACGCCCGCGGGCCATTTCGGCGTAAAAGCGGGCGAAGGTCAGGCCCATCGTGGTGGGTTCGGCATGGATGCCATGGCTGCGCCCGATGCGGACGGTGTCCTTGTGCTCAAAGGCGCGGGATTTCAGCGCTGCCAGCACGCGGTCCATCGCGACCAGCAAAAGGTCAGCGGCACGCACCAGTTGGATGTTCAGCGTGGTGTCCAGCACGTCAGATGAGGTCATGCCCTGATGCACAAACCGCGCCTCATCCGCGCCGATGATCTCGGCAAGGTGGGTCAGAAAGGCGATGACGTCATGTTTGGTCACGGCCTCAATCTCATCGATTCGCGCCACGTCAAAGGTCGCGTCCTTGGCTTTCCAGACAGCGGCGGCGTTTTCCTTTGGGATCACGCCAAGGGCGGCTTGTGCGTCGCAGGCATGGGCCTCAATCTCGAACCAGATTTTAAAGCGGGTTTCGGGTGACCAGAGGGCGACCATGTCGGGGCGGGAATAGCGCGGGATCATTGGCGGGCCTTTGCTGTGACGGGGTTGGCGCCCCCTTAGACGGCTTGGGCGGTGGTGGCAAGGTTTCGGCGGCTTGCAGATCGACGCGGGGCGGCTAGGGTGGCGGGCATGACCCCCATTCTGCAAAAAAGCCTGCCCTTCGCCCCATGGATGGACCCGCGCACCTGGCGCTTGCCGGGGATCGTGCCGCTGACGGATGACGGTTGGATCGCACCCGATGATGCCTATGCTGGCCAGATGGCCGAGCGAGACCGCCTGATCCGCGATACCCCCGAGGTCGTGCATGCCCTGCTGCCCGAAGGGCGCGACGCGGCGGCAGAGCTTTATGCGCGGGTAATGACGAAGTTGGCCGGGATGCCGGGCTTTTGCATCGCTGCCGATCGGGTCACGCGGCCGGATGGTGTCACTGTGCCGCTAGACCCCGAGGCACCCCTGCTGACGCTGGGGCGCTTGGTGCAAGAGGATCTGTGCCTGATGCAAGGACAAGGGGCAGAGCATGTGCTGACAGGCGCGATCCTCTGCTTTCCCGCAAGCTGGACCTTGGCGCAAAAGATCGGGCGGCCCTTGGTCGGCATCCATGAGCCGGTGGAGGGCTACGCTGGGGATCTCGCGCGCCGCGTGCAGCGTCTGTTCGATGCGATCCGGCCAGAGCAACCGCTGATGCGCTTCAATGCCTTGGTCTATGACGATCCGACCTTGCATCAACCGCGCGCCGAGCACGTCGCCCGTCCGCGCCCCGTGCAACGGCTTTATCTGCGATCCGAGCGGCAATGCCTGCTGCGCCTGCCACAAACCGGAGCGGTGCTGTTTTCGATTCACACGGTTATCGTTCGCACCCAAGACCTTGCGCCAGAGGTCAGGGTCGCGTTGGACGCTTCCCTGCTCGACGCTGATTGATCAGGTCAGGTGCCGGGGATTTGGCCGTTCGTCAGCGCCGTCATCCCGGCCACGACGACCAGACAGCGAGAGGTCAGACGCATGCTTTCACCGCGCAGAATGCTGTAGGTCATCACCATTGCGCCAACCGGGGGATAGGCGATGGTCATGGTCGTGTTCATCGCATGGATGGCCAGGCGCAGACGGTTGCGCTGTCCCTGGGTGGCGGGCGCATCGGGTGCGGACTCGGGCGGTGCGCACAGAGCCTCTCGCAGGGCTTGGGTTGCCGTGTCTGGCACGGGACCGGGGCGGTTGGCGCAGCGTGCCAGATTGTGATGTGGCGCGTCCGCCTCCCGCCAAAAGTTGGCCAAATGTGGCAGCGTCTGCACTTGGGCGCGGTCCACGGCAGCCTCAACCATCCGGCGCGCGCGGACACGGGCCCGCGCAGCGGGAGAGGTGGGGGCATCAATCACGCCGGAAAACACATCAGAGAACAGATTGGGGCAAGCGTCTTTCGTGGCTTCAGATCGGCGCGCGCTTGCAATGCTGATCACTGCGCTGGTTACGGGTCGGCGCGGCATAACCCGCGACGCAGAGTCGATGGGGCCAAAAGGCACGGTCTCACGAGACATCAGAAAAGCTCCACGAAAAAGGAATTTGGGCAACAAGTAACGGACATGGCAAGTCTTGGCCTGACCCGTGGCAGAAAGTGGCGGAAATTGTGGCCGGATTGAGGCAATCGCCAAACGTGCAGCAACACTTTGGTGCTGGTCTGGAAACCCTAGACTGCAAAAGCAAAAGGGGCGCCCGAAGGCGCCCCTTTCCCTGACGATCCGGTAAGGGATCAGCAGGAGTAGTACATCTGATACTCGATCGGGTGCGGGGTGTGTTCAAAGGCATAAACCTCTTCCCACTTCAGCGCGATATAGCCTTCGAGTTGGTCTTTGGTGAACACGTCGCCTGCCAGCAGGAAGTCGTGGTCCTTTTCCAACTCGTCCAGTGCTTCGCGCAAGCTGCCGCAAACGGTCGGGATCTGTGCCAGTTCTTCCGGCGGCAGATCGTAAAGGTCCTTGTCCGATGCCGGACCCGGATCGATCTTGTTCTTGATCCCGTCCAGACCGGCCATCAGCAGGGCGGCAAAGGCCAGATAGGGGTTGGCCGACGGATCGGGGAAGCGGGCTTCCACACGCTTGGCTTTCGGCGATTCCGTCCACGGAATACGAACGCAGCCCGAGCGGTTGCGGGCGGAATAGGCGCGCAGCACCGGTGCTTCAAAGCCCGGGATCAGGCGCTTGTAGCTGTTGGTCGAGGGGTTGGTGATCGCGTTCAGCGCCTTGGCGTGCTGCAGGATGCCGCCGATGAAATACAGCGCGTCCTGCGACAGGTCAGCATATTTGTCGCCTGCGAACAGCGGCTTGCCGTCCTTCCAGATCGACATGTTCACATGCATCCCCGAGCCGTTGTCGCCCTTCATGGGCTTGGGCATGAAGGTCACGGTCTTGCCATAAGCATGCGCCACGTTGTGGATCACATACTTGTACTTCTGGATGTTGTCGGCCTGTTGGACCAGACCGCCGAAGATCATGCCCAGTTCGTGCTGGCAGGTCGCCACTTCGTGGTGATGCTTGTCGACCTTGATGCCCATGCGCTTCATGGTGGACAGCATTTCGCCGCGGATGTCTTGGGCTTCGTCGATCGGGTTAACCGGGAAGTACCCGCCCTTGTAGCCCGCGCGATGGGCGAGGTTGCCGCCTTCCATCACGGTGTCGGTGTTCCAAGCTGCCGCTTCGGCGTCAATCTGGAACGACACCTTGTTCGGGCTGACCTGATAACGCACGTCGTCGAACAGGAAGAATTCCGCTTCCGGCCCGAAATAGGCGGTGTCGCCGATGCCTGAGGATTTCAGATAGGCTTCAGCCTTTTCCGCCGTGCCGCGCGGGTCGCGCGAATAGGCCTCACCCGTGTCCGGCTCGACCACGTTGCAATGCACGCACATGGTCTTTTCGGCATAGAAGGGGTCGATATAGACCGAAGAGGCATCGGGCATCAGCTTCATGTCGGACTGGTCGATCGACTTCCAGCCGGCGATGGACGAGCCGTCGAACATGAAGCCTTCTTCGAAGAAGTCTTCGTCCACGAGATCGGCCACCAGCGTGACGTGCTGGAGCTTCCCTTTCGGGTCGGTGAAGCGGATGTCGACGTATTCGACGTCCTCGTCCTTCATCAGTTTCAGAGCAGTCGCAACAGCGCTCATCATGATGCCTTTCGGTTGGTTGCTTGGGACAGTCAGGCTTTGGCCCGACCAGTGATCAGACCGCGTCGTCGCCGGTTTCGCCGGTGCGGATGCGGATGGCTTGTTCGACGGGCGAGACGAAGATCTTGCCGTCGCCGATCTTGTCGGTGCGGGCCGCCCCGATGATCGCCTCGATGGCGGAATCGACCATATCGTCGGTCAGCACCACCGAGATCTACACCTTGGGCAGGAAATCCACGACATATTCGGCGCCGCGATAAAGTTCGGTATGGCCTTTCTGGCGACCGAACCCTTTGACTTCGGTAACGGAAAGACCTTGTATCCCGGCTTCCTGAAGAGCTTCCTTCACTTCATCCAGCTTGAACGGCTTGATGATGGCTTCGATCTTCTTCATGGGCCGAGTCTCCCCCCGTGAACCTTGCGTCTTTTGCTTAGGATCATTTTCATCTGGCAGGGACAATCCACCGGGAACGAGTCGCGCCGCTTCGCCGCAGGATTCGGCAATGTGTGATTAAATATTGTGCAGTTCGCGTGTTTTTTGGGCGGATTGTGAACGAAAGAGGCGCAAAAATGACCGAACTGCTGACCGCTGCCCAAATGCGCGCCATTGAGGCCGCCGCGATTGCCAGCGGCGAGGTGACGGGGCTGGAGCTGATGGAACGCGCAGGCGCTGGCGTGGTGGCGGCGGTGCTGGAGGAATGGCCCGCACTGGCCGAGGGCGCACAGCGGGCAGTGGTCCTCTGCGGTCCCGGCAACAACGGCGGCGACGGGTTTGTCGTGGCGCGGTTGCTGAAGGAGCGGGGGTGGGCGGTGGAGGTGTTCCTTTATGGCACGCCTGAGAAGATGCCGCCGGATGCGCGGGTGAATCATGAGCGGTGGTTGGGGATGGGGGAGGTGCTGCCGCTTCCGTCCGTCGACGGATATCGGCCACCAAATTGGCTTACTAATGCAGGCGTGATTGTCGATGCCCTCTTTGGTATCGGGCTAACGCGCCCTCTTACCGGGGCTGCTCTGGATGTGGGGGCTTGGTGTTTCCATCAAGTCGGAGCGTATCGGCGCAGGATCGTTGCGATTGATGTCCCTTCTGGCCTCTGTGCCGATTCAGGCCGTCTCTTAGGGGCTGATGGTTTGGGTTTTCGCGCTGACCTGACGGTGACTTTCCACACGCCGAAACGCGGTCATTTGCTCGCTGAGGGGCCGTTTGCATGCGGTCGAGTTCGCGTCGTGGACATAGGAATTGAGGGTGCCATTGATTTCGAAGCGCTCCCAGACGGTCACATACTTGTGGAGGAACCCGCTGTTCTGGACGTTGAGCCCGGTTCTTTCGACTTTGACGCGTTGGCAAAGGGTCGAGCGTCTCACAAATACTCCCACGGCCACGCCTTCATCCTCTCCGGCCTCTCCGGTCGCGGTGGCGCGGCGCGGTTGTCGGCGCGGGGGGCGCTTCGGATTGGGGCAGGGGTGGTGACGCTGGGCTGCCCACACGAGGCTATCCCAGAAAATGCCGCGCGGCTGGATGCGGTGATGCTACGGCCTTTGGCGGATGCAGAGGCGTTGGCGAAGGCTTTGGAGGATCGACGGATCAACGCGCTTTGCCTTGGTCCCGCCTTGGGCACCGGGGCGCGGGAGGCGGCTCTGGTGCAAACGGCGCTGGCCGCAGGGCGGGCCTTGGTACTGGATGCCGATGCGCTGACGATCCTCTCGCAGCGGGCGGACCTCTTCGCCGCACTCCACGACGATTGCGTCCTGACCCCCCATGCAGGCGAATTCGCGCGGCTGTTTCCCGACATCGCGGAAAAACTCGCCGCGCCCGCCACCAAAGGCCCCGCCTATTCCAAGGTGGACGCCACACGAGAGGCGGCGAAGCGCGCGGGCTGTGTGGTGTTGTTCAAAGGCCCGGATACGGTGATCGCCACCCCGGATGGGCGCTGCGCCATCAATTCGGCGCAGTATGACCGCGCGGCCCCGTGGCTGGCGACGGCGGGGTCGGGTGATGTGTTGGCGGGGTTCATCGCCGGATTGCTGGCACGCGCCTTCAGCCCGTTTGATGCCGCCTGTACGGGCGCATGGCTGAATGTCGAGTGCGCGCGGGCGTTTGGCCCCGGACTGATCGCCGAGGATTTGCCCGACCAACTGCCGGTGGTGTTCCGCAGCCTCGGGGTGTAAAGGCCCGAATTCTGCACGCAGAATTCGCCGCGGAATTTGGCGCAAATTCCGCGTGGGCGGCCCCGTTTCCTGCGACAGGAAACGGCGCGCAATCTGCGCCAGATTGCGCCCTGATTTTGTGCTCGCATCCCTTGGCGGGCTTTGCTAGAAGGGCGCGGATTTTCAAGGCGTGCCGGATCGGACCTTCGCGGTCTGACAGGCGCGCTTTGGTCAGTTTGCGGGCGTGGCGGAATTGGCAGACGCACCGGATTTAGGTTCCGGCGCTTTACGGCGTGGGGGTTCAAGTCCCTTCGCCCGCACCATGGGATGAGATGAGAAGGACGACACAATGCAGGTCACCGAGACCCTGAACGAAGGCCTCAAGCGCGGCTACACCATCACGGTGACGGCAGCTGAACTGGAAGCAAAGGTTCAGGAAAAGCTGGTTGAGGCGCAGCCCGAGATCGAGATGAAGGGCTTTCGCAAGGGCAAGGTGCCGCTGGCGATCCTGAAAAAGCAGTTCGGTCCGCGCCTGTTGGGCGATGCGATGCAGGACGCGATCGACGGCGCGATGAAGGATCACTTCGACAAGTCCGGTGATCGTCCTGCGATGCAGCCTGACGTCAAGATGGTCGAAGGTGAGGCTTGGGCCGAAGGCAAGGATGTCGTGGTCGAAATGACCTACGAAGCCCTGCCGCCGATTCCGGATGTCGATGCCACGGCCATCACGCTGGAAAAGCTGGTTGTGAAGGCAGATGACGCCGATGTGGACGCCGCACTGGCCAATCTGGCCGACAGCGCCAAGGCGTTTGAAGACCGCAAGAAGGGCTCTAAGGCCAAAGACGGCGATCAGGTCGTGATCGACTTCAAAGGCTCGGTCGATGGTGAACTGTTTGAGGGCGGTTCGGCGGAAGACTATCCGCTGGTGCTGGGCTCCAACTCCTTCATCCCCGGCTTTGAGGCTCAGTTGGTGGGTGCCAAGGACGGCGAAGAAGTCTCGGTCAACGTGACCTTCCCCGAGAGCTATGGCGCGCCGAATTTGGCCGGCAAAGCGGCAGTGTTTGCCTGCACGATCAAAGCGGTGAAGGCCCCGAAAGCGGCCGACATCGACGACGAACTGGCAAAGAAGTTTGGTGCAGAGGACCTGGCGGCGCTGAAAGGCCAGATCGCCGAACGGCTGCAAGCGGAGTATAAAGGGGCTGCCCGTGCGGTGCTGAAGCGGTCGCTGCTGGACCAGTTGGATGCGCTGGTGAAGTTTGATCTTCCCGGCAAACTGGTTGAGGCTGAGGCTTCGCAGATCGCGCACCAACTGTGGCACGAAGAAAATCCGCAGGAACACGGCCACAACCACGGGGCCATCGAGGCCACCGAAGAGCATGCCAAACTGGCAGAACGTCGGGTGCGTCTGGGTCTCTTGCTGGCCGAAGTTGGCCGCAAGGCCGAAGTGACCGTGACCGACGCCGAAATGACGCAGGCCGTTCTGGCTGCGGCCCGTCAATATCCGGGGCAGGAACGCGCCTATTTCGACTTCGTCCAGAAGAATCCGCAAGTGCAGCAGCAACTGCGCGCGCCGATCTTTGAAGACAAGGTCGTGGACCACATCGTCGCTGGTGCCAAAGTGACCGAGAAGGAAGTTTCCAAAGACGACCTTCAAAAAGCCATCGAAGCGCTTGACGAATTGTGATAATTGAATGGCTGGGCGCTTGTTGCGCCCGGCCATTTCTGCTCCCGGTTCGGGAATGGCAGGGTTTATAGTTCGGGCCTTCAAGGGGGGCTCATGCGATTTGGTTTTGGTTCTTCGTCTCGTTCTGGATCGTCGTCCGCCAGTAAACCCGCGACGCCGCGTGCCGCGCCGCAACTGAGCATCGTGCCTCCGAAAGAGCCGTTTCGCGCCGCGCCTGCGGCTTTGGTCAAGCGGATCCCGTTTGAGCCGAAAGGGGACAAGGTCCCCGTCTTTTTCCTTCATATTCCAAGGACTTCTGGCGCAAGCCTTATGTCGTTTTTGCGGCGGGTCTATGGCGCGGATGCCGTGACCGAAGGGGCCGAGGATCTGGCTAGCATCATCCTTGGCGGTCGGCATGAGACGGTGCGCACCGATTGCTTGACCGGCATCTTGCCCTTGATGCGCTGGCAGATGTATCGCGGCGCAGAAGCCTATCGTCGGGTCACGATCCTGCGTGACCCTTGGGCACGCTTGGTGTCGCAGATCAACCGTCTGGCGATTCTCGGGCCAGATGGGGCAGGGCCGGATGGGACGGTCTCGCGTGCCCTCGCGTCAGAGGTGGCGGCGGCGGATTTCACCTCGCGTCCCGGGTTGGAGCGTTTTCGTCGCCGGTTGCAACCGGTGGAAGGCGGCTTGGACAATCTGCAGACGCGTATGCTGTTGACGGGCACGATGTCGGCGATGGTCAAACCGCTGACCCTTCGGGATGTCGACAAATCGCTGGCCAATCTGGCGGAGTTTTCGTTGGTTGGGTTTTGCGAGGATCAAGGCACACTGCAACGCGGCATGTTGCGTCTGACCGAACAGACGGCGGCTTTGGCCAGTCTGTTTGAAAGTACGGGCAAGGCGGTGGCGCTTTCACCTCGCAATGACCTCGCGCGCGAGGTGTTGGAGCCTTTGTTCCATTACGATCAGGTGCTCTACACCCGCGCCAAAGCGATGATTGCCGCGCGCCAGCCCTGATGGCGTTCCTTACTCCTGTGCGCGTGTTCCGTCGCGCCACAGGATATAGAGCCCCGAGCCGATGATGATGGCGATCCCGATCCAGTCGAGGACGCGCGGCCAGTCCTGCCAGATGATCCAGCCGTAGATCACGCTCCAGACCATAGCGGTGTATTCGAATGGGGTGACCACACTCGCCTCGGCGATGCGATAGGCTTGCGTCAGCAGCGTCAGGCCGAGGGCGGCGACCACACCAGTGGCCATCATCAGTGACAGGTCGAACAGCGTCGGCGTGACCCAACCGCGCAGCAGGAAACCCAGACTGGGGTGGGTGGCACCCCCTTCATATGCGCCGCTGCCCAATGTGGCAGAAATCACCATGGACAGCAGCAGGAACACCGCGTTGCCCCAAAAGGCCAGCGCCGCGCCGGTTTCCTTCCCGCCCAAGACCCGTGCCGCGATCATCGAAAAGGCATAGGCAAAGCCCGAGAGCAGCACCAAGAGTGCGGCCCATTCAAAGCCGGTGCCTTCGGGTTGCAGCATCAAGGCCACACCAAAAAAGCCCAAACCCAGCGCGGCCCAACGTCGGGGACCGACGTTCTCCTTCAAGAGCACCACCGACAGAATGGTGATGAACAGCGGGGCCGAGAAGTAGAGCGCCACCGTGGTGGCCAAGGGCAAAGCGGGCAGGGCGATGTAATAGGCGAAATAGGCCACGAACATGATCAACCCGCGCCCGATCATCGCCTTGGTGCCCGGCGTGAACAGCGTGCGCAATCCGCCATCCAGATGCACGAACACCAGCATGATCGGCACCGCGGTCACGCTGCGGGTCAGCATGACTTGCGACAAGGGATAATCTCCCGCCAGCCACTTCAGGATCACGTCCTGAAGCGCGAAGACGGCGATGCCCAGACAGAGCAGGATGATCCCGCGGGTGGACTCGCGGCGGCGCGGGGCGTGGGTCATGGCGGGTTTCCTGCGATTTTCGGCACACTAACCGCGCGAGCGCCGCAAGGCCCGCGCAAAGCCGACAGATGCGATGTCGTCACGATGAAACGAAAAATCCGCGCAGGTTGCCCCGCGCGGATCAGGTCTGCGGCCCGAGGGCCACCAGAGGTATAACGGATCACACGTCGTCCGACGCAGCCCCGCCGATATCGTCGAACAGTTCGGCGATCTCGAAATCCGCGGCCGCATCAGCGGCGGCAGCCAGTTCCTGAATCGACTTGCCCGAGGCTTGCAGTTCGGCTTCTTCGACCGAGCGGGCAACGTTGATCATGACCTTGACGGTCACTTCCGGGTGCAGCACGACCGAGATGGTGTGCAGGCCCAGGTCCTTGATCGGACGATCCAGCACGACCTGCGTGCGCGACACAGTGAAACCGGCAGCGGTGGCAGCCTCGGCCGCGTCACGGGTGGTGACGGAGCCATAAAGTGCCCCAGCATCGGATGCCGAGCGAATCACCACGAAGGACTGACCGTCCAACTTGGCGCCGACCGCTTCGGCTTCCTTCTTGGTCTCAAGGTTATGCACCTCAAGCTGGGCCTTCTTGGCCTCGAAGGATTTGATGTTGGTCGCGTTTGCACGCAGCGCCTTGCCCTGCGGAAGCAGGTAGTTGCGGGCGTAGCCGTCCTTGACGTTGACGACTTCACCCATCTGGCCAAGCTTGGCCACGCGCTGAAGGAGGATGACTTGCATGTTCAGTTCCTCACTTCACGGCATAGGGCAGCAGGGCGAGGAAGCGGGCACGCTTGATGGCTTGCGCCAGTTCACGCTGCTTTTTCGCCGAGACTGCGGTGATGCGGGACGGGACGATCTTGCCGCGCTCAGAGATGTAGCGCTGCAGCAGACGGACGTCTTTGTAGTCGATGGCCGGAGCATTGTCGCCCGAGAAGGGGCAGACCTTGCGGCGGCGGAAAAACGGTTTGTTCGCCATAGTTTATCCTTTCCTGCCCAAGATCAGCGACGGAAGCCGCCACGGTCACCGCCGCGGTCGCCACCACCGAAACCACCCGAACGCTCACGACGTTCGCCACCGCCGAAGCCGCCCTCGGGACGGTCGCCACGGTCGCCACGCTCACGCTCATCGCGCTTTTGCATCTGCACGGACGGACCTTCGCCATGCAGGTCAACCTTGATGGTCAACACGCGCATCACGTCGTCATGCAGACGCATCAGGCGTTCCATTTCCTGAACGGCCGACGACGGCGCGTCCGACTTCAGGAAGGCGTAGTGGCCCTTGCGGTTCTTGTTGATCTTGTAGGCCATCGTCTTGACGCCCCAGTATTCGTGTTCAACGACTTTGCCGCCGTTGTCCGCGAGAACCGTGGAGAAATGTTCGATAAGGCCTTCGGCCTGCGCGTTGGAAAGGTCCTGACGCGCGATGAAGACATGCTCGTAAAGCGGCATGTTCACTCCAGTCCTGTCATGGCGCATTTCATAGGACGGGCGTTTGGCCTTTCCGCTGCCCGTCCACGAGAGGCTACGCCGGTTCACGTGAGTGCGGAAAGGATGGGGCCTTATAGGGGAAAGCCGCCGGGATGCAAGCCGGAAAGGGCGTGGGACGGGGATCCCGATCGCTTACAAGGCTTCTGCCCGGTAGGCCAGTCGCAACCCTCCCCAATGCCGTCCCTGCACAAAGATTGGGGCAGAGACATCCTTCATCAGCGCGAATACCCCGCCGCCCATGTCACGGCGATAGGCTTGCAGGCAGAAGGGTTGCGTGTTCTGTCCCGCGGTCAAGCCGACCCGATCGTTGAACAGGCGGCGATTGCGGCAATTCGCGGCGTTCCAAGTCGGATCACCGCGCCGCTGCGGCATTGAAAACTTGCGGTTATGCGTCGGCAGATAGCCGTTCACATCCACCGCCGCGCAGAACACCACGCGGTCAGAAAACGCCAGCAGCGGTTCTTGCACCGCAGGCAGCAGGCGGTCGGCGACCTCAAGGTAGCGTGTCGCATATTGCTGCGGTTCCGTGCCGGGGATCGGTTGGCAGTCGCGATCAAACAAGGCGGCAGCCGTCAGGCGCCCCGCGGCGATTTCCGCCTCAAAGGCCGCACCGATGGCGGCGGCGGCCTGTTGCGCGGCCTCGATGAACGGCGTGTCCACGGTGACCACGCCCATGCTGGCACAGTTCGACGTCAGCCGCTCGCCACTGGTCAACAATTCGTTCAACCGTGTCCGCGCTCCGCCCAGACTGGCCGAGGTTTTGTCCGCGTCCGTTGCCAAGGCCGCGCATTCGGCCTCGGTCTGGCGGATCGACTGGCTGGATTGCGCGGCCGCCTCGGTAATCCGTGCCTGTTCATCGTCGATATGATCCACAGCCGTTTCAATCTCGCGCATAACCAGCGCCAAGGCATCGGTTTCTTGCCGCACGACGCCTGCACTGGCCACCGCTGCCTGTCCGATGCGGATCAGATCGCCCGCCTCGCGCGCCAAAGCCTCCAACGTGCGGTCGATCTCTTGTGTCGCCTCTTGCGTGCGGCCTGAAAGTTGCTTGACCTCTTGCGCCACCACCATGAAGCCGCGCCCTGCCGCACCGGCACGCGCCGCCTCGATCGACGCGTTCAGCGCCAGAAGGTTGGTCATCCGGGCGATGCCATAGATATCGGCGGCCACCCGTGACACCTGCGCCAATGCCTGCGTTAGCCCGTCGATGCGTGCGCTAAAGCCGCCCACCTGATCGGCCAGTTGCGCCACATCGGTGACCGTGCGGGTGATCTGCGCCTCAGCGCCGCGCACCGTGCCGCGCGCTTGGCCAGTCGCGGTCAAGGCGGCTGTGGCTGCGGCTGTCACCGCGTCATTTGCGCGCGACAGGGTGGCGGTCTGATCCGTCAAGACCCCCAACGCCTTGACCTGCCGTGTCACCCGCGCGTCGATATCATCCACATGCCCCGCGACATCGGCCAATGCGACCGACAAAGTGCCCACATCTTCGGCGATGTGTTGGAAGGTCTCGAGGTTGCTTTCGAAGTTCTGATGTTTCATGTCGGGACTTCCTGCCGGGTCTGATGGGTCTTGCGGCTGAGACGCGCGCGATCGTGGCAGCCACAATTTACGCGGCACGCTCTCATTAACGGACAGATAGAGCGCGGACTTTAGCCCGGCCCGTTCACGTTTTGGCCCTGTGGCGCCGAGTGAGTCCGATTGCGAAGCCCTTTGGCCCGCGCTATTGCGAAAGGGAAACGTAGCCGAAAGGGAGACCCCATGACCCGCGCATTCGTATTCCCCGGACAGGGGGCGCAGACCATCGGCATGGGACAGGCCTTGGCCCAAGCCTATCCGGCGGCGAAAGCCGTATTCGATGAGGTGGACGCCGCCTTGGGGCAGAACTTGTCTGCCCTGATCTGGGAGGGCGAGATTGCAACCCTGACCCTGACCGAAAACGCGCAACCGGCGTTGATGGCAACTTCGATCGCCGCCCTGCGCGCGCTTGAGGCCGAGGGGATCACGCTGGCGGCGCAGGCGTCCTTTGTGGCGGGGCACAGCCTGGGCGAATACTCAGCCCTATGTGCTGCGGGGGCGCTCAGCCTGTCGGACACCGCGCGCCTGCTGCGCATTCGGGGCCGCGCGATGCAAGAGGCGGTGCCAGTGGGCGTGGGCGCGATGGCTGCGCTTTTGGGATTGGACTTTGAGACGGCAAGTGCCGTGGCCGCCGCGGCTGCGCAAGGCGAACTCTGTCAGGCCGGCAATGATCACGACCCGGCGCAGGTGGTGGTGTCTGGCCATCGCGGAGCGGTTGAGCGCGCGTTGGAGATCGCCAAAGCCAAGGGGGCCAAGCGCGCGCTCTTGTTGCCGGTCTCTGCCCCCTTCCACTGCGCGCTGATGCAGCCCGCCGCCGCTGTTATGGCCGAGGCGCTGGCGGCCGTGGTGATCAACAAGCCCGTGGTGCCGGTGGTGGCCAATGTGCGCGCCGAAGCCGTGACCGAGCCTGACCGTTTGCGCGACCTTTTGGTGGCGCAGGTCACCGGTTCGGTGCGTTGGCGCGAAAGCGTGCAATGGATGGAGCGGGCCGGCGTGACCGAGTATTGGGAAATCGGCGCCGGCAAAGCCCTGTCGGGCATGATCAAACGGATATCGAAAGAAGCCCTGACCCGCGCCATCGGCACACCTGAAGACGTGCTGGCGGCCAAGGGTTAACCAAACGGCGCAGGCCAATCCGGCCTGCACGCCATAAGCTTTGCCCCGCGCAATTGCACTGCCCCCTCACTCCACTGCGCCGCCTTCGGCCTTGCGGCGGGTGACGTAATCCTGCACCGCCTCACGGATGCCGGGGTCTAGCGGCGGGGGTTCGTAACTGGCCAAAAGGTCTTTCCAGATGCGGTTCGCGCGCTGCGGGGCCTCTTGTGATCCACGGGCCTGCCAGGCGGGATAGCTGTCCCAGTTCGAGATCATGGGCGCATAGAACGCCGTTTCATATTGCGCCATGGTCTGCGCGGTGCCGAAGAAATGCCCGCCTGCCCCGGCCTCGGCGATGGCATCCAGTGACAGCGACTCCTCTGTCACGGCGATGGGCGCGAAATAGGACTGCATCATCCCCAGCATCTCGGCGTCCAGCACCAGCTTTTCGAAACTGGCGGTCAAGCCGCCATGCATCCAGCCCGCCGCATGGACCACCAGATGCGCGCCCCCCATCAGGCAGCCCCAAAGCGACATCTGGCTTTCATAGATCGCCTGCGCGTCCAGCGCATTGGCCGCCGTCGCATTGGACGACCGGAACGGCACCTTGATCCGCCGGGCAAGCTGGCCACTGGCCTGTGCCGCCTTGGCATATTCCGGTGTGCCAAAGGCCGGGGCACCCGTGCGCATATCGACATTCGAGGTGAAGCCGCCATAGACCACGGGAACCCCGGGACGGATGATCTGGGTCAGGACGATGCCAAAGATCGCCTCGGCATGTTGCAAGACCAGCGCCCCGGCCAGACTGACAGGGGCCATCGCCCCGGCAAGGGTAAAGGGCGTGACAACCGCCACCTGCCCATGTTCGGCCAGAGCCATCAACCCTTCGCTCATCGGGTCGTCCAGTTGCCGGGGCGAGTTGGTGTTGATCACCCCCATCATCATCGGCTGACGGGCAAGATCATCCAACGACCAGCCCATGCTGATTGCCGCCATGTTGATCCCGTCCATGGTCCGCGCAGCACCCAGCGGGTTCAACTGCCAGCTTTTGTCCAAAAGTGTGATCTGGGATTGATAAAGGTCCAGATGCCGGGTGGCCGCGGGCAGTTCGACAGGCTCCAACGGGCCGCCGGATTCCTGCTGGATGATGTTCAGGCTTTGGCACAGGCGCAGGTAGTCCTGCATGTCTTGCAGGTTGCCGTCGCGGCGGCCCCGGTCAAGGTCCATCACATAGGCGGGGCCGCCGACCGAACCAAAGACCATGTCATCGCCGCCGATCCGCAAATCCCGCGCGCGGTTGCGGGCCACAAGGGTGAAGCGTTCGGGGACCGTGGCCAGCCGTTCGGAAACCAGCCCCTCGTCCAGGAAAACCATGGTGCCGTCCACCCGCGCACCGGCGCGGCGAAAGGTGTCGATCGCCCGCGCGTTCAGCACGCGCATTCCCTGTTCGGCCAAAAGCCGAAGGGCTGCGTTGTGGATCGCTTCGACCTGATCC
>JAIYDR010000313.1 GCA_027487395.1 Rhodobacter sp.
AGCACCGAACGCGCGTTGTCGGCGCTGATCTTGGCGACCAAACTGTCGTATTGCTTGGTGGTCGCAGCAACGAGCGGGTTGACCACCGCCACTGTCGCCGCCCCGGTGACAAAAGCCGCCACCACCGGTGCCAGCAAAAACCGCAGCCCCGATCGGCCTGACGCTCGGACGATCACCAACTCGCTTGAGCGGGCCAGCCCAAAAAACAAGGCGATCGAGGACAGGATCAACATAAGCGGCAGGATGTTATACACGGCTTCGGGCGTGGATAACGCAGCCAGATGCAACGCCGTGGTGGCGCTGATGCCCGCTTCGCCAAAACTGCGGATATTCTCGACCGCGTCGATCAGCATCATCATGCCGAAGAACAAAGCGATGACGCGCAAGAGCGTCCACAAAAACTGACGCGCGATATACCTGCCCAGGGTCATGGCGTGACCCCGCGATCTTTTCCCAAGCGGCGGTCCCGTCCAGCCCACCACAAAAGACCCGTTGGCAACAGGATGCCGACAATCGGCGCAATATAGAGGATCGGCCACAGGCTGTTGTCGCGCGATACCGCAGCCAGCGACTGCGTCGAGATCAGATGCACGCCAATCATCAAAAAGATTGCGACGAGAATCTGCTTCCATAGGCCAAAGCGGCTATAGGCCCCCAAAAGCAGCGTGGAAAACCCGATCAAGGCTGCCCCAATCCCAAACAGCGGTTGCGACAGGCGGATATGCAGTTCCCGTGCGACAACCCAAGCGCCGCGCTGGTCTGCCGTGAGCATCAGCGCACGACCAAGCTTGTACAGTTGGATGCTGTTCATCGTGTTGATGGCGCGACGCTCCGTGTTGATCGTGCTATCGGTCAAGACGACATCATAGGACAGATCGGCATAATGCGTTACTGACAGCCGCCCCTCTGTACTAAGCCGGTGCAACGAGCCATCGAACATCAAAAGCTTCGGGTTGGTCGATGTCCGCACGAGGATGGCGGATTCGGCGATATAGGTGAGACGCTCCTCCGGGTTGCGCTCATCCATGATGAAAACGCCCAAAAGCCGCGATTGTGGCGTGACCTCGCGGATGAAAAGGGTGACGCCTTCGGATGGGTGCAGAAAACGCCCCTCGTGCAGAAATCGCGCAGCAATGTTCTGCGACAGGGCCGCTTCTTCTTCGTTGAGGATGCCTCGGCTCGCGGGCACAAGAAAGTTAAACAAGATTGCCATGGGCAGAGTCACCAAGACGCCAAAGATCACCACCGGACGCGCCAGACGAAAGGGCGAAAATCCCGTGGCCTGCATGACGACTAGTTCGCTTTCCTTTGTCAGACGGTTCACCACAAACACGGTCCCCGCAAAGGCCGACAAGGGCAGCACGATGGCAATGACAGCGGGCAGCGTCAGGGCGGATATCTCAAGAAAGACCCAGATCGAATGGCCTTCGCCGATCAACTGGTCAAACAGCATCACAGCGCGGTTGATCCAGTAGATCGCCACGAGCACGAGCGAGAAAAAGCCGAACAGCGCAAGCAGTTGCGACAGCAGATATCTGTCGAATCTCGACAAGGCGCACGACTTTCCAACTGGGACGACCAAAAGGACGGTATCGGAAATCCACGGCGGGGAAAACCGGTATCTGGTCAAGGCGTTCAGGCCGGGGTAGCGTTCGGCCAAAGGCTCGCCTGCGCGTCAGATCAGCGCGCCGCGCCGACAGGAGAACACCCCTATGCCGCACCCGATCCGCATCGATTTTGCCGCCACCGATCTTGACGCCTTGGTCACCTGTTCGGGTCGGATCGCCGTATTGGCCGATCCGGGCCAAGCGCTTTCCCCCGGTGCGCGACGGCTGGACCGGCTGACCAAAGGCGCGGTGGCGCGGGCGGTGGGGTCGGATGCCTTCGGTCGTCTGAAGCCGGGCGAGGGGATGGATTTGGCCTATCCCACCGGCCTTTCCGCCGAGGCGCTGCATCTGATCCGCTTGGCCAAGAAGACCGACATCGCCACGGCGCGCAAGGCTGGGGCCACGGCAGCGCGGGCGCTGTCGCCGCAAGGGCTGACGCTTTTGGCCGAAGGGCATGGGCTGGCGGCCGAAATGGCCTTTGGCCTTGCCCTGCGCGCCTATGACTTCACCCCGCACAAGACCGGCGAGAAAAAACCCGCAGGCAGTGTCACGCTCATGGTCTCAACCCCCGAGGCGGTAGCCGCTGCCGCCGCCCAAGGGGCCGCTGTGGCCGAAGGCGTGGTCTTTGCCCGCGATCTGGTGAATGAGCCTGCCAATATCCTGACCACCCACGACTTCGCCGCCCGCCTTGCCGCGATGCAGGAACTGGGGCTTGAGGTGGAAATCCTTGAGGAAGAAGACCTTTTCCGCCTTGGCATGGGCGCGCTTTTGGGCGTGGGGCAGGGGTCGGAAAGCCCCTCCAAAGTGGTGGTGATGCAATGGCGCGGTGGGGCGGCGGATCAGGCCCCGCTGGTGCTGGTCGGCAAGGGCGTGGTGTTTGACACCGGCGGCATCTCGATCAAGCCTGCGGGCGGCATGGAAGAGATGACCATGGACATGGGCGGTGCCGCCACCGTGGCCGGGGTCATGCGAACGCTGGCGCTGCGTCAGGCCAAGGCCAATGTGGTGGGGTTGGTGGGTTTGGTGGAAAACATGCCCGATGGCCGCGCCCAACGCCCCGGCGATGTGGTGCGGACCATGAAAGGCGACACGGTCGAAGTGATCAACACCGATGCCGAAGGCCGTCTCGTCCTGGCCGATGTGCTGTGGTACGCGCAGGACCGTTTCAAGCCGAGCGGGGTCATCAACCTCGCCACCCTGACCGGCGCGATCATCGTGGCCTTGGGCCATGATTTTGCCGGGACATTCTCGAACGATGATTCGTTTTGTGACGCCTTCCTTGCCGCCGCCAAGGCCGAAGGTGAGGGCGCCTGGCGCATGCCGATCGGCGAAGGCTTTGACCAGCGGCTGAAATCCCGCATCGCCGATATGACGAACGTCGGCGGACGCGATGGCGGGGCCAGTGTCGCCGCCGCCTTCCTTCAGCGCTTCATCCGGCCGGGGATGCCGTGGATTCATCTGGATATCGCGGGCACGGCGCTGTCGAAGAAAGACCAGACCCTGTCGCCCAAAGGGGCCACGGGCTGGGGGGTGATGGCGCTGAACCGCCTGATCCGCGACGGGTATGAGGCATGAGGGCGCGCTGACATGGCGGTGGCGATGTTCTATCACCTGACGCGGTCGTCCCCCGCCGAGACCTTGGCGGCGCTCTTGCCGCGTGCGCGGGCGCAGGGCTGGCGGGTGATGATCCGCAGCCCAAACCGCGCGGCATTGGAACGGCTGGATACCGCGCTCTGGACCGATCCGCCGGACAGTTTCCTGCCGCATGGGATCGAGGGCGGGCCGCAAGACGCCGATCAGCCGGTGCTTCTGGGGCTGGGGGCGGCGGTCAATGGCGCCAAAGGGTTGTTTCTATTGGACGGGGCGGATGTGTCGGTGGCCGAAATCCAGCCAATGGAACGCGTGTGGCTGTTGTTCGATGGCGGGGACGGCGCGGCAGTGCAGGCTGCGCGGGTCAAATGGAAGACCCTGACCGCCGCAGGCATCCCGGCGCAATACTGGTCCGAGGAGTCGGGCCGCTGGCAGAAAAAGGCCGACAGCGCTGAGAAAGGGTGATGAGCGATCAGAAATCGTCCAGTGGACGATTTCCGCGAAGAACGCCCGGCCCGTGGCCGGGCTGGGAAGGCGAGCGCCCCATGAACTTGGACCAAAAGCCTCACCGCCGCAGGATCATCCGGTCGCCGTCAATCTCCACCCGGTATAGCTGAAGGTAATCCATCCCCAGCAATGACCCGAACATCTCGGCATCATTGACCCAAGCGGGAAAGCCTTCGTCGACATAGGGGCCAAGCTGCACCACCGGCAATTCCACCCGCGCCGTGCGGACGGAGCCATTGGCCGTCCGCGCCTCACCCAGATAGACCAGCGCATCTGGGTCAATCCCCAAGCGCGTGGCATCCTCACGCGTGAGAACCATGTTCGTCGCCCCCGTATCGGCGACAAAGCGGATCGGTGTGCCGTTGATTTCCAGCGTCAGGTGAAAATGCCCATCCGGGCCGCGCGGAATCTCGATTGCGCCGCCCTCCACCACCGCTTGGCGGGGCATCAGGTCTGGGCGGATGTCGTTCCACAAGCCATAGCCCGCGATCACGCCCAGAAAGATCAACCCCCAAGCCACCGCCAGCCGCAGGGTCTGGCCCAGCCGCTGGCGAAACTCGACAATCACCCAACCGCCCACCGCCAAAAGCAAGAGCGACAGGTAGATCAGCCGCATCCACAGGTCTTCGTCCATCGTCGCCTCCGCTTCACCGCTGATATGGGTATGGACTGTGCCTTGCGAAAGGTCAGCCGATCAATCCGGTGCCGCGCACCCCGTCGATGACAAATTGCACCGACAGCGCGGCCAGAAGCATCCCCAAAAGCCGCGTGATCACCACGGTTCCGGTCCGCCCCAACAGCCGTTCCAATGGCGGCGAGGCCAAGAGGAACACAAACGTCACCACCAGCATGAGCGCCACCAGTGCCAGCACCGCCGCCACGCCGCCCCAACCCTCGCCAGATTGTCCGACGAGCAGGATGACCGAGGCAATCGCCCCTGGCCCCGCGATCAAGGGCGTGGCAAGGGGAAAGACCGATGGGTCATGGTCATGCTCGGCCTTTTGCCCCTCGCGTCGTTGGGTGCGGCGTTCAAACAACATGTCGAGCGCGGTCAGAAACAACAAGATCCCACCCGCGATGCGGAAGGCGGGCATCGAGATGCCGACAAAGCCTAGGATGGTGTCGCCAGCGATGCCAAAGACCAAAAGGATGGCAAAAGCGATCACACAGGCCCGCAGCGCCAGACGGCGACGATGCGCCGTGTCCATGCCTTGGGTCAGCGCGATGAACAAGGGCACCAACCCCGGCGGATCGATCACCACAAAAAGCGTGGCAAAGGTGGTGATCAAAAAAGCGGTCTCTGGCATGACACCTCCTGCGCTGGTCATTCGTAGCCCGCTGCGCGTGGTCTGGCCAGCGCGACGCACCGAAAAAAGAAAAGGGGCGCACGCGCCCCCTCTGGGCCTTTGGCCCATTCACCCCCTGTGGATATTTGAACAACGGGGAAGTCCATAAGGGATTTCTTAACCTTCACGCGGCAGTGTCGTGACTGCGGTACAGGCGGGGACGCCGATGACCGCCAACGGGGAAGGCCCTTGCTGACAAGATCAGCAGGGGCCCGAACCTGTTTTGTCCGTCCCGCTTCCCCGTTGCGGAAATATCCTCAGGGGGGTGAGCGCGGCACGCGCGAGGGGGGCGCGAGCGCCCCCCTGTCGGCCCCTCGCCGCGCGCTTCGCGCGGAGAGGGGCGCATCGGTTGCGGGCCTATGGCCCGCGCCTTTGGATCACCCTTGGTGGCCTTAGCTGCGTTCAGCCTTGGCAAGCCGGTTCTCGGCCTCAACCCACAATGTCTCGGCGCGGGTCATCGCACTTTGGCATTCGGCGAATTTGCGGTTCCAGCTTTCCAACTCTGCCACGCGGGCATCGTCGTAGAGGGCGGGGTCTGCCATCTTGGCTTGCAGTTTGGCGTGCATCTCTTCCAACTTGGCCACACGGTCTTCGCATTTGCGCACCTCGGCGCGCAGCGCGAGGATTTCGTCGCGCGTGGCCTTACGCGGTTTATCGGCGGCTTTGATTGGTTTCATCTCGGTATCGCCAGACAGCAGCATCTTGCGATAGGTTTCCAGATCATCCTCGAACGGTGTCACCGCCCCGCCCTTGACCAGCCACAGCCGGTCGGCCACCAGTGACAAGAGGTGCATATCATGGCTGACCAGCACCACGGCGCCAGAATAACTCGTCAACGCCTCCACCAGCGCCTCGCGGCTTTCGATATCAAGGTGGTTGGTCGGTTCGTCCAAGATCAGCAGATGCGGCGCGTCGATGGTGGCGAGCAGAAGCGACAACCGCGCTTTCTGCCCACCCGACAGCCGTCGCACCACAGTATCGGCCTGATCCGCCCCCAGACCAAAGCCCGCCAACCGCGCACGCAGCCGGGGTTGACCTTCGGTCGGACGGATGGCCTGAATGTGTTGCAGCGGCGTTTCGTCGATCTGCAGCTCATCCACCTGATGCTGAGCGAAATAGCCGATGCGCAGCTTGGACGAACGCACGATCCGGCCCTCTGCCGCCTCCAACTTCCCGGCCAACAATTTGGACAGTGTCGACTTGCCCTCGCCATTGCGGCCCAAAAGCGCGATGCGGTCGTCTTGGTCAATGCGCAGAGACAAATGCCGCAGCACCGGCTTGCCGCCATACCCCACCGCCGCGCCATCCATGTTGATGATCGGGGGCGAAAGCTCTTCGGGTTCGGGGAAGGTGAACACCACCTTTTTTGCCTCTTCCGGCGCGGTGATGAGGTCCATCTTTTCCAGCATCTTGACCCGGCTTTGCGCCTGCGTGGCCTTGGAGGCCTTGGCCTTGAAGCGGTCCACAAAGGCTTGCAGATGGGCGCGGCGAGCGTCTTGCTTTTTTTTTTCATCCACCAGAACGGCGCGGCGTTCGGTCATTTGGCGGGCGAATTGGTCGTAGCCGCCCTGCCAATAGGTCAGCTTGCGATTGTCCAGATGCAGAATGCCCTGCACAGCGCGGTTCAACAGGCCCCGGTCGTGGCTGATGATCAGCACGGTATGGGGGTATTTCTGCAAGTAGCTTTCCAGCCACAAGGCGCCTTCAAGGTCCAGATAGTTGGTCGGTTCGTCCAACAAGAGATAGTCTGGCTGGGCAAAGAGCACCCCCGCCAGCGCCACCCGCATCCGCCAGCCGCCAGAGAAATCCGAACAGGGGCGCAACTGAGCTTCAGCATCAAAGCCGAGGCCCTTCAGAATGGCCGAAGCGCGGCCTTCGGCGCTCCAGGCATCAATATCGGCAAGGCGGGATTGGATATCGGCGATGCGCGACGGATCGGTGGCGGTCTCGGATTCGGCCAGCAGGGCGCAGCGCTCCGTATCGGCTTCCAGCACCGTATCCAGCAGCGAGGTGGAGGAGGACGGCACCTCTTGCGCCACCCCGCCGATCTTGGCGCGGGCGGGCAGGGTGATCGTGCCGCCCTCCAGCGCCAATTCGCCCCGGATCAGCCGGAAGAGCGTGGTCTTGCCCGCGCCATTGCGGCCGACAAGACCGACCTTGTGGCCAGTGGGAATGGTGGCAGAAGCGCCCTCGAACAGAGGGCGGCCTTCGACGGAATAGGTGATGTCATCAATGCGCAGCATGGCGCAGGGCTTGCCCGAAGGCGGCGATGGCGTCAACGCCGATCCGACGCCCGCGACGATTTCGGGCAGGGGTCAGGGGGGCGTCGTCAGTCTCGGGAGTGGGATGGGTCCCGTGGCGCGCGGTCAGCCGCCCCAAGTCCGGCGCAGAACCGCCAGCCAGTTGTCCCAAGCCAGTTTGCGGATCAGAGACTCATCATATCCATGCGCCGACAGCGCGGCCAAAAGGTTGGGCAGTCCGGCCACATCGGCGATGCCCTGCGGCATGGTGGCGCCATCAAAATCCGAGCCAAAGCCGACATGATCTTCGCCCAACTGTGCGATCAGGTGATCCAGATGCCGCAGCACCGGACCCCAGCCGATGGCGGGATCACGGCGGCCATCCTCGCGCAGGAACACAGTGGCGAAGTTCAGGCCGACCATGCCTTTGCTGTCACGGATCACCGCAAGTTGCCGATCCGTCAGGTTGCGGCTGGACGGGGTAACCGCATGGGCGTTGGAATGGGTGGCGACCAGCGGCGCATCCGACAGGCGGGCGACATCGTCAAAGCCCTTTTCGTTCAGGTGCGACAGGTCAATCAGAATGCGCAGCGCGTTGCATTCCGCCACCAAGCGCTTGCCGGCTGCGGTCAATCCTGCGCCGATGTCAGGGCCAGCGGGATAGGCAAAGGGCACGCCGTCGCCAAACACCGTTGGCCGGCTCCAGACCGGGCCGAGTGAGCGCAGACCCATGGCATGAAAGGCATGCAAGGCGTCGCAGCCTTCATCGATGGCCTCGGCGCCTTCCATATGCATCACGCCCGCGATGACATTCTCCGCGCGGGCGGAGTCGATGTCGGCGGCGCTGCGGCAGATCCGGAAGGCGCCTTCGGACGCACGCTCCATCCACAGAAAATGCGCCGCCATCGCCAAGGCCATTGGTTGCGCTGCGGTCAAGGGAATGGGTGCGGGCAGGGGCAGCGCATAGGGCGGGGCGTCCATCCGCCGCTCTACCTCGGCCGGGTCGCCCTCCATCGGCGAGGGGATGTAGATCGCAAACATCCCCCCTGCAAAGCCGCCCTGCCGCATCCGGGGCAGATCGAGATGGCCCGTGCGATCATAGCCCTTCCAGATCGCCTCGCGCCGTTCGGGGGCAAGGAACAGGCGCAAGAGGATGTCGTTATGGCCGTCGAAGACAGGGATCATGGCGCACCTTTGGTCGATTGGGCGCAGCGTGACATGGGACGGGGGGAGGGGGAAGGGGGCTAGAACGTTAAGTGAAATCCGCGGTGACAGGTCATCGGGCGGAAATGGAAAGGCACTGCCTTTTCCCGCCCGCGGCGACCACATCCCCGCTCTCGTGTTCCGCCAAACCGACAGAGGTCAGCGCCTGCCAAGGGGCAGCGGGTGTGGTGATGCGTCCACCATGTTCCGACGTCTATGGTAGAGGAGTTAAGGGCGAGGAGGTTCAAGTTTTGTGTGCAAACCTGCAACGGTTCGTGTTGGACCGGGACCCAAAGTCCCGGTCCGCGCGCAGCCCGCCCCACCGGGCTGCGCGCCAGAGGCGCCCATCCCGGCGGTCTGCACGCGGACCTATGTCGCCCTGCTGAAACTCTCCCCCGGAGAGTTTTAGCAGGGCTTGTGACTGATTTTGTGAGAATAAGTCAGAGGCGGACCCGCGCACTGCGACAAGGCAGCCTTCACCCGCAGCAATCCTCTGCATCGGCCAAGCCCGTCAGGATCGGGCAATCGGGGCGATCATCTCCGGCACAGGCGGTCACCAGCGACAGCAATGTCGCCTCCATCGCCCTGAGTTCAACAATCTTGGCCGCGATCTGCGTCAGATGCGTTTGGGCCAGCGCCTTGACGTCAGAACTTGCGCGCTGGCGGTCGTCATAGAGCGCCAGAAGCCTGCGGCATTCCTCGATCGAAAAGCCCAAACCCCGCGCCCGCCCGATGAAAGACAGCTTGTGCAGGTCACTCTCGCGGAAGGCGCGATAGCCGTTGTCGCTGCGCAAGGGGCGGATCAGGCCGATGTCCTCATAATAGCGGATGGTCTTTGCGGGCAGGCCAGAGCGTGCCGCCACATCGCCGATGTTCATTGCCCCACCCCTTTCACCCGTTTCAGCCGCAAGGCATTGCTCAGCACGAAAACCGACGACAGTGCCATCGCCCCTGCCGCCAACATGGGCGAGAGTTGCGGCCCGCCGAAGGGCACGAGGACACCCGCCGCCACCGGGATCAGCGCCGCATTATAGCCAAAGGCCCAGATCAGGTTTTGGCGAATGTTGCGCATGGTCGCCCGACTGATGCGGATGGCATTGGCGACGCCCAAAGGATCACCTGTCATCAAGACCACATCCCCCGCCTCAATCGCCACATCCGTCCCGGTCCCCATCGCCAAGCCGACATCGGCCGCGGCCAGTGCCGGGGCATCGTTGATGCCATCCCCGACAAAGGCCACGCCGTCGCCTAAGGCACGGACCTCATCCCCCTTGCCCTCGGGCAGCACCCCTGCGCGGACCTTGGTGATGCCGAGCTTTGCCGCAATCGTCCCCGCCGTGGTGGCATTGTCGCCGGTAATCATCACGGTTTCCAACCCCGCCTCACGCAAGGCGGCCAGCGCGGCAGGGGTCGTGGCCTTTACCGGATCGGCCACAGCGACCAATCCGGCGGGGCGCCCATCGCGCGCGATAAACAGCAGGCTCTTCCCCTCTGCCGCCCAAACTTCGGCCTGTGCCGCCAAAGCCGCAGGCAAATCCCCCATCATCCGCGCATTGCCCACACCGATCAGGATACCCTCCACCATCGCCTCGGCCCCCAAGCCCGGACGCGCGGCAAAGCCTGTGGCGACGGGCAGCGCCCTTCCTTGCACCCGCGCCAGAACGGCTGCGGCGAGGGGATGTTCCGACCCTGCCTCCACCGCCGCAGCCTGTACCAGCAACGCGTCATCGCCAAGAAGATCCGTCACCACCGGATGCCCTTCGGTCAGGGTGCCGGTCTTGTCAAAGGCCACCACCCGCACCTCGGCCAGCCGTTGCAGCGCCTCCCCTTTGCGGAAGAGCACTCCCAATTCCGCTGCCCGACCCGTGCCGACGAGGATGGAAACCGGAGTCGCCAAGCCCATCGCACAGGGGCAGGCGATGATCAGCACCGACACCCCGGCCACAAGCGCCTGTGCGATGCCGGGACCGACGGCCAACCAGACCCCCACGGTTAGCAGCGCAATCCCCATCACCACCGGCACGAACCACAGCGTGACCCGGTCCACCAGCGCCTGCACCGGCAGTTTCGATCCTTGCGCCTGTTCCACCAGTGCCACGATGCGGGCAAGGACAGTGGCCGCCCCCACCTCTGTCACCGCCATCACCAGCGCCCCGGTGCCGTTCAGCGTGCCGCCGGTAAGCCGGTCGCCCGCCCCCTTGGTCACGGGCAAAGCCTCCCCCGTCAGCATCGACTCGTCCACCGCCGAGGTGCCGCTGGCCACGGTGCCGTCGGTCGGCACCCGCTCTCCGGGGCGGATCATGACGCGCATACCGGGGGTCAGGGCGGCGACGGGGATGGCGGTGCCATCCTCAAGCCGCGCCTGTTTGGGTTGCAGCTTGACCAGCCGCGCGATGGCCGCCCCCGCGCGGCCCCTTGCGCGCGCCTCAAGCGTGCGGCCCAGAAGGATCAGCACGACGATCACGGCGGCGGCTTCGAAATAGACGGCGCGAGACGCCTCGGGGATCAGCCCCGGCGCAAAGGTCACAAGGGTGGAATAGGCCCAAGCCGCCCCGGTGCCTACAGCGACAAGGCTGTTCATGTCCGGCCCGCCATGCAGCAGCGCGGGGATGCCTTTCCCGAAAAACCGACGCCCCGGAAACACCAAAACCAATGTGGCCAGCACGAATTGCATCAGCCACAGGGTCTGCGTGCCAAAACTCAGGTGCAGCCAATGGTGAAAGGCCGGGATCAGGTGGCCGCCCATCTCGGTGACAAACACGGGCAGGGTCAGCGCGCCCGCAATCCATGTCTGGCGGGCCAAGGCCGAAACCTCTGCCGCCGGATCATGCGGGGCAGAGGCGGCGATGGGCGTCGTGTCATACCCCGCCCGCGTGACAGCAGCGGCAAGCGTCTCCGCCCCCGTCGCCGTCCCGTCCCATAAGGTGACCGAAACCCGCCGTGTGGCGAGGTTTGCCACCGCCGCGACGACGCCGGGTTGGGCTTTCAGCACCCGCTCCACTCGGCCTGTACAGGCGGCGCAGGTCATGCCCTCAACCCCCAAACTCACCGTGATTTGCCGCGCGGGATAGCCTGCCGTGGCCAAGGCGCTGGCCAAACCCTCTGCCGTGGCGGGGGGGCGATATCGGATCGTGGCGGTTTGGGTGGACAGGTTGACAGAGGCCACCTCCACCCCCGGCTGCGCCTTGAGCACCCGTTCCGCGCGGCCCACGCAAGAGGCGCAGGTCATCCCGTCCAGTTTCAGCCGCAGATCGGTGGTGGGCAGCGTGTCGGCTGTCGTCAAAGTGTCGGGCATGAAAAGCTCCTTCGACCCAGTGACCTAAT
>JAIYDR010000344.1 GCA_027487395.1 Rhodobacter sp.
CCCTGCGCCGCGCGGGGTGGGTATCATCCGAGTCATGGGCTTGGGGTAACGCCCTTGCCCCCCGCAATGCAAGAGGCAGACGCTGCGCAGGACCAAGGCGCAGACCGACCGGCGAGGATCGGCCCAAGACCCCAAAGCCCCTGCCCTTTGCGGTTTCGTGCTGGAAAAGCGAGGCGGTCTTCGCTAGACTTCGTCTCAGATCCGGACAACCGGGCGATCGGCAGCAACCGCCCCGAACCGGGGCAGACAGACAGGCGGATACCATGACAGAGATGGTCTATGGCGCTAACCCGGCGCGGGTGCGCGAACCTGTGATTCCGCGCTGGTGGCGCACCATCGACAAATGGTCGCTCACCTCGATCATGGTGCTTTTTGGCATCGGCCTGCTTTTGGGCCTTGCCGCCTCGGTCCCCTTGGCCACCCGCAACGGGCTGGAGCCGTTCTACTATGTCCAGCGTCAAGCCGCCTTTGGCATGCTGGCGATGATCGCCATGTTCGGCGTGTCGATGATGCCCCCCGAGGCCGTGCGCCGGGCCGGAGTCGTCGGCTTCATCCTGACCTTCCTTGCGCTCTGCGTGCTGCCCTTTGTCGGCACTGACTTTGGCAAGGGCGCAGTACGGTGGTTTTCCTTTGGCTTTGCCTCGGTCCAGCCGTCAGAATTTCTGAAACCGGCCTTCGTCATCGTCGTCGCGTGGTTGATTGCGGCCAGTTTTGAGCTGAATGGACCACCGGGCAAACTGGCGTCGCTGGGGTTGACGATCACTGTGGTGCTGATGCTGGCGATGCAGCCCGATTTCGGGCAGGCCGCGCTTGTACTCTTTTCTTGGGGCGTGATTTACTTCGTGGCCGGGGCGCCCATGACGCTGATCGGCATGGTTGCGGCGGTGGTGATCGGCGTGGGCTTCTTTGCCTATGAATCCTCGGAACACTTCGCCCGCCGTATTGATGGATTCATGACCCCGGATATCGATCCACGCACCCAGTTGGGCTATGCGACCAACGCCATCCAAGAGGGTGGGTTTTTCGGCGTCGGCGTGGGTGAGGGTCAGGTCAAATGGTCACTGCCCGACGCCCATACCGATTTCATCATCGCCGTTGCAGCCGAGGAATATGGACTTGTCCTCGTCTGTGTCATCATCGGGCTTTACGCCACCGTCGTGGTGCGCAGCCTGTTTCGGCTGATGAAAGAGCGAGACCCCTTCATCCGGCTTGCCGGGACGGGGCTGGCCTGCATCTTTGGGGTTCAGGCCATGATCAACATGGGGGTCGCCGTGCGGCTGTTGCCCGCCAAGGGGATGACCCTGCCCTTTGTCAGCTATGGCGGATCGTCCGTCATCGCGGCGGGGATCACGGTGGGGGCGTTGCTGGCGATGACTCGCAAACGCCCACAAGGCCAGATGGGCGATGTTTTCCAGCGGCGGGGGCGGTGAAATGGCGGCGGCGGAAGGTAAGACCCCGCTGCTTCTGATCGCGGCAGGTGGCACGGGCGGGCATATGTTCCCCGCCCAGGCCCTTGCCGAAGCGATGGTGCAGCGCGGTTGGCGAGTGAAACTTTCGACGGATGATCGCGGCGCGCGCTATGCGGGCGGCTTTCCCCCTGCGGTTGCGGTGGAAAAGGTGCGCTCTGGCACCTTCGCGCGCGGCGGAGCTTTGGCCAAGTTGGTGGTGCCGTTCCAGATCGTCGGCGGTGTTCTGGCCGCTGTGGCAGCGATGCTGCGCGACCGGCCCGCGCTGGTGGTGGGCTTTGGCGGCTATCCAACGATCCCGGCCCTATCTGCGGCGTGGCTCTTGCGTATTCCCCGCATGATCCATGAACAAAACGGCGTCTTGGGCCGGGTTAACCAGCTTTTCGCGGCGCGGGTGGACCGGGTGGCCTGCGGCACCTGGCCCACGGAGCTGCCGGCGAGGGTTGAGGGCATCCACACCGGCAACCCCGTCCGCGCCGCCGTGCTGGACCGCGCCGGGGCCGCCTATATCCCGCCAGGGGATTATCCCATGAGCGTGGTCGTCATCGGCGGAAGCCAAGGCGCACGCATCCTGTCGGATGTGGTGCCCGCCGCCATTGGCCGCCTGCCCGCCCCCCTGCGCCGCCTGCTGCGCGTCGCCCATCAGGCGCGCGAAGAGGACATGCCCCGCGTCGAACAGGCCTATGAGGCGGCAGGGGTGATGGCCGAGGTGCGGTCATTCTTCACCGACATCCCAAGGCGGTTGTCCGAGGCGCAGTTGGTTATCTCCCGCTCTGGCGCCTCATCGGTTGCCGATATCAGTGTGATCGGGCGGCCCGCGATCCTGATCCCCTTCGCCGCCGCAACAGGGGACCACCAAACCGCCAATGCGCGCGGTTTGGTCGAGGCGGGTGCCGCGATCCTGATGCCGGAAAACGCGCTTGACCCCGCCAGCCTGACCGCGCAATTGGAAGCCGTGCTGAAAACGCCCGAGGCCGCCGTGAAGATGGCCCGCAATGCCGTGGCACAGGGCCGCCCCGACGCGACAGAGCGTCTGGTCGATCTGGTCCTGTCCCTGACAAAGGAAAACACGCGATGAACGCGACCAAACTGCCGGGCGAACTCGGCCCCATCCATTTCATCGGCATCGGCGGCATCGGCATGTCGGGTATCGCCGAAGTCCTGATGACCCTCGGCTATCGCGTGCAGGGATCAGACGCCAAGGCGTCCAAGATCACCGACCGTCTGGTGAAACTAGGGGCGACCTTCTTCGAAGGCCAAAGTGCCGAAAACATCGGCAAGGCGGCCGTGGTGGTGATCTCCTCCGCCATCAAAAAGGGCAACCCGGAACTGGAAGAGGCCCGGCGCAAGAAACTCCCTGTCGTGCGCCGAGCCGAGATGCTGGCCGAACTCATGCGTCTGCGCTCCAACATCGCCGTCGCAGGCACCCATGGCAAAACGACAACGACGACCATGGTCGCAACCTTGCTGGACCGGGGCGGATTCGACCCCACCGTCATCAACGGCGGGGTCATCCATGCCTATGGCTCCAACGCCCGCGCAGGTGAGGGCGAATGGATGGTTGTGGAAGCCGACGAAAGCGACGGCTCCTTCAACCGCCTTCCCGCCACAATCGCCATCGTCACCAACATCGACCCTGAACACATGGAACATTGGGGCAGCTTTGATGCCCTGCGCAAAGGCTTCCTCGATTTCGTGTCGAACATCCCGTTCTACGGTCTGGCCGTCTGCTGCACCGACCACCCCGAGGTGCAGGCGCTGGTGGGCAAACTGACCGACCGCCGCGTGGTGAGTTTCGGCTTCAACGCGCAGGCCGATGTGCGCGCGGTGAACCTGCGCTTTGACAAGGGCAAGGCGCAATTCGACATCCTCTTGCAGAACGAAGGCGATGGCGCCCGTATCGACGGCTGCACCCTGCCGATGCCGGGGGATCACAACGTCTCGAACGCGCTCGCCGCCGTCGCCGTCGCCCGCAATTTGGGCATGAAGCGCGCCGAAATCCGCGAGGCGCTGGCCGGTTTCGCAGGCGTCAACCGCCGCTTTACCAAAGTGGCCGAGGTGAATGGCGTCACCATCATCGACGATTACGGCCACCACCCGGTGGAAATCGCCGCCGTGCTGAAAGCCGCCCGTCAGGCCATCGCGGGCACCCCCGGCGCGCGTGTCATCGCTATCCATCAGCCGCACCGCTATTCGCGCCTCTCCAGCCTGTTTGAGGATTTCTGCACCTGCTTCAATGAGGCTGACGTTGTGGCCATCGCCGATGTCTATGCCGCAGGCGAAGACCCCATCCCCGGTGCCTCGCGCGATGATCTGGTGGCGGGTCTGATCGCCCATGGCCACCGCCACGCCCGCGCGATTCTCGATGAGGCCGATTTGGCGCGTTTGTTCGGCGAACAGGCCCGTCCGGGTGATCTTTTCGTCTGTCTGGGGGCCGGAACCATCTCGGCCTGGGCCAATGCCCTGCCCGCCCGCCTGATCGGTGCGGCGGCGTGAGGTTGAATTCCAAGGAAAATTCCCGCTTGGAGAAATCGGGGTTTCCGGTTCAAACTGCCCCTCGCGCGGAAAGACCGTTCAAAGCGGCAAGGGCGCGGGGGGAACCTGTATGATTTGGCCGCTTGTTGCGTTCGTTCTTTGGCTTTTGGCCACCACGCTGACCGCACGAGTCAGTTGCCCCACGCGCCAAGGGCGCGCGGCGCTGGGGCTGATGATCGCGGGGATTCCGCTTTTGGGCTGGATCACTTGGCTGGCCGGACCGGTCTGGGGCGGGCTGGCATTGGTCATCGGCTGCATTGTGCTGCGCATGCCGATTGCGCGCCTTGTCAGCCGACAGGACGCGAAGCAGACCCTTCAGGAACCGGCAGAGTAACGCTTAGCCCGCCGCAACCACCCCGGGCAAAGCGCGCACGCGGGCGGTGAAATCCTCGCCCCGCTTTTCAAAGTTGGGATATTGGTCGAAACTCGCCGCTGCGGGGGCCAGCAAGACCACCTCTCCATCCTGAGCATCCTCCGCCGCGCGGGCCACGGCGCGCTCCATCGTTTCGCAAATCTCATGCGGGGTGTCGCCGATCTCCAAAGCGAAATCGCGGGCGGAATGGCCGATGAGATAGGCCTTCACCACCGCAGGCAGGAAGGGTTGCAAGGCGGTGATCCCGCCCTCTTTGCCCAAGCCCCCGGCAATCCAGCGGATTCGCGCAAAGGCTTGCAGCGCCTTGGCCGCGCTGTCCACGTTGGTGGCCTTGGAGTCGTTGATGAACCGCACCCCGCCGCGCGTGCCGACCAACTGGCTGCGATGCGGCAGGCCGGCAAAGCTGTGCAGCGCCGCCTCAATCTGGCGCGGGGCCAGACCCAGCGCACGGCAGGCCGCATAGGCCGCGCAAGCGTTCTGGTGGTTATGCGCCCCCGGCAGACCCGACACAGCCCGCAGGTCGATGGAAGCCACCTGCCGCCCCTTGCGCCATTCCGCCAAGAACCCCTTGCGCGCAAAGACCGACCAGCCGAACCCGTCCAGCTTTTGCCCCGACGAGATGCGGATCACCCGGTCATCCTGCGGCCCGGTCGCCAGTTGATTGGCCAAGAACCGCCCCTCGCCCTCATCCACACCGATGATGGCGCGATCCGGCCCGCCTTCGGCAAAGAGCCGCCGCTTGGCCGCGAAATAGCCGCCATAGCCGCCGTGACGGTCCAGATGATCCGGCGACAGGTTGGTGAACACCGCCACATCCGGGGTCAGGTTGCGCGCAAGCTCGGTCTGGTAGGAGGAGAGTTCCAGCACCACTACCTCGCCATCCTGCGCGGGATCAATGTCGAGGACACCGCGCCCGATATTGCCCGCCATCTGGGTGGGACGGCCCGCCTCGGCCAATATGTGATGGATCAGCGCCGTGGTGGTGGATTTGCCATTCGATCCGGTCACGGCAATCACCTTGGGCGTGACCTCAAAACTGTCCCATTCCTGCGAGGCGTAGGACCGGAAGAAAAGGCCAATGTCATTGTCCACCGGCACCCCCATCTCCATCGCGCGGGCAATGACTTTGTGGGGGGCCGGGAAGTGATGCGGGATGCCGGGACTGGTGAC
>JAIYDR010000322.1 GCA_027487395.1 Rhodobacter sp.
CGGCGCGGGTCGTCGTTCGGGTCCAGAACCGGGTAGCCCATCGCGCCATCACGACGGGCGGGATTGACCTCCCACACGGTCGGCGCAGGGGCACCGGCCGCAATCGTCAGACGGGCGAGCAAGCGGCCAAGGGTTCCGTGGCCGATAATCAGATCAGGCAGCGCGGTGTCAAAACCCGCAACGGCATGGCGCGCCGTGGCGGCCAGCGCCAGCAAGGCACCTTGCGCACCGATCCCGGCATCCAAACGGCAGACGCGATTGGCAGGCGTGACCAGCCGCGCCGCGGCACCGCCGAACAGGCCGCGCACATCACCTGCATAGCAATTCGCGCCGGGGACAAAGACCATCTCGCCGGGGCGATATCCGGTCTCAGGCGCGGCTTCGACCACCTCGCCGAAACTTTCATAGCCCGGAACCAAGGGGTAACCCGAGCCGGGGAAGGCAGGCATCGTGCCCAGCCAGAACAGCTTTTCTGTTCCGGTGGAGATTCCCGAATGGCGGATATCCACGACCAGATCACCGACGACAGGGTCTTTCAGCGCAGCCGTTCCCAGCGCGATGTTTTTGGCCCCTGACATGATGACTGCCGCAGTTTGCACTTCGTTCCTCCGCTTCGCGATCTGACTCGGATCTCCAAGTTGTCGCTGTGAGTGTAAGTTTAAACTTACATATTGCGCTGTCAAACCTATTAGACACTTTATTGACACCAAAGGCCAAAAAAACCTGCGCGCCCTTGATCCTTAAGGATCAGGCCCGTCGCGCAGTCACAACCGAAGTGATAAAGGGCCGCGGGGCGGCACGCGGTTGGTCAACAGAAAACCCAGCCTTACCAAGCCGTTGCGCTATATCTGCGGCAGAACGGGTCCGCCCGGTTCGCATAGCGAGAGTGTAAACCGCAAAGTACACATCCGTGGCCGGATCGGGTTTGTCGCCGCCAGACATCGGCTCTGACACGACAACGCGCCCGCCAACCGGCAAGGCGGCGTGGGTTTTTGCCAGCAAACTGTCAACTTGCGCATCACCGTGATCGTAAAGCACACGCACCAATGAGATGGCGTCACGCCCATCGGGCAAGGCTCCGTCGCGGAAACTTCCGGGTGCGACGGTCAGCCCAGGCAGGCGCTGATCCGCCCCTGCCACCACTTGGGGCAGGTCGAACAAGGTCAGGCTTAGCGACGGATAGCGCGTGGCAACAGCTGAAAGGAATCGCCCCGTGCCGCCGCCCACATCCATCAAATGCTTGCGGTCGGCCAAATCGACCTGCCGCAGCGTGTCTTCGGCCACCAATCCCTGACTGTCGGCCATCAGCGCCGAATAGCGTGCGGCAAGACCTGCATCCTGGTCCTTCAGCGCGCCAAAGACATAGGGCCAGAACCCGGCCAGTTCTGGCGTGGTCTCGCCGCGAAAAAACGCCACGGGATCCGCAAGGTCGCGGTAAAGGACCGGGTGGTGACGCACCATCGCCTCAAGCCCCGGCACGGTCAGGAAGGCCGCCCCGCGTGGTGTCAGATGCCACAGCCCCCGCTTGAACCGCACCAAGCGCAGCGCCGCACCCGCCTGCATCAGCACGGCAAGGCGCGGTAAGTCCACCCCCGACAGGCGCGACAACTCGGCCGCGGGCAAGGACGATTCCGACAGACGGTGCATCAGACGCAATTCGACCAGCGCCAAAAGCGCCTGCGATTGCACAAAGCCGCCGACGATATCAAACAGCGCCCTCCCCTCGGCCCGCGCATGATTGCGGACAAAGGGCAGCCGTTCGGCCAGCGCGTGAAAGCGCGGCGACAGGGCCAGACGGGTCAAAAGCCCCGGCGCGCGATTGGGTATGGCAGTGGCCGCGACGACCATCGTCAGCCCCGCGCGGCAGCGGTCGGGATGTCCATGATCCGCCGCGCCGTTCCCAGCACCAATTTGGCCAAATCCGCCTCACCCGGGCATTGCGGGATCGAGGCGATGGCCCCAGACAGGATATCTTTCAGATGTTTCTGCGCGCCCTCGATCCCCATCGAGCGAACGGCAGAGGGACGGTCCAGCGCCGCATCCTGCCCCATCGGCTTTCCGGCCAGATCGGTCGGGGACAGCGCGTCTTTCAGATCATCGGCGACTTGGAACGCCTCGCCGATCAGGGTGCCAAGGTCTTCCCAGGGCTCTGCCTCATGGCCCGCCGCGATGGCGCCCATTTGGGTGGCGGCAATGAACAGCGCCCCCGTCTTGGCGCGGTGGTAGGCGCGCAAATCCACCTGCGGCTCTGATTCCCACGCCTGCCCGGCGCAAATGCCCTGCGCCGCGCCCGTGCGGGTGGCGAGGGTCGTGATCAGTTGCATCACCCGGTCCGGGGCTTGCATGCCGACAGCAGACAGGGTCTGGAACGCCAGCACGATCAGACTGTCACCTGCAAGCACGGCCAAAGGCTCGCCATAGGCGCGATGCAGGCTGGCTTTGCCGCGCCGCAGGTCGGCATTGTCAAAGGCAGGCAGATCATCATGGGCAAGGCTGGCGCAATGGATCAACTCCAGCGCTGCCGCCGCCGCATCGCTGACCAAGGGGCGGTCATCGCCGCAGGCCCGCGCGACAGAAAGCAGAATCATCGGCCGGATCCGTGCGCCCCCCGGAAAGATCGCGTAGGGCAGAGCAGAGGCCAATCGCGGCGGGGCCTCTGGTGCTGCGACCAGTGACAGCGCGCGCGCCAGAGAGTCTTCAATGCGTTGGTCCAACGGCATGGGGCAGCACCTTTCCGGTCTTTCCGTCTGATTCACTTTGGCATTCGCGCCGCAATGTGTAAACTTAAACTTACATCAATGTGTAATTCTAAACTTACACCTCTTTGGGGTCAGCGGATGACGGGCAAAGAAAAGGCCGTGGTGATCGGGGCGGGGATGGGCGGGCTTGCCGCCGCCATCCGCCTGTCCGCGCTTGGCCTTTCGGTGACTGTGGTCGAGATGGCCGACGCCCCCGGTGGCAAGGCGCGAGCGGTGGCGTCTGAGGCTGGACCTGTCGACACCGGCCCCACGGTGATGACGCTGCCCGATGTCGCCGATTCGTTGTTTCGCCTCTGTGACACCCGCCTTGAAGATGAGATCGACCTGATCCCCCTGCCCCGTCTGGCGCGGCACTTCTGGCCGGGGAGTGGTCCCTTGGACCTGCTCCCCAACCCCGAGGCCAATTTTGACGCCATCCGCAGCTTTGCCGGGTTGCGTGAGGCCGAAGGGTTTGCCCGGTTTGACAAACTCTCGGCCGGGCTCTTGACTGCTTTTGATGCCCCGGTGATGCGCGCCGGGCGGCCGATGCTGGCCCCGGTGGCGCTGGCCGCCCTGCGCCAACCGCGGCTTTGGCCTGCACTGATTCCCGGCCTGTCGCTGGAGCGGCTGCTCAAAGGCTATTTCCGCGACCCGCGCCTGGTGCAGCTTTTTGGCCGCTACGCCACTTACGTCGGCGGTCGCCCCGCCCAGTCACCTGCTGTTCTGTCGCTGATCTGGCGGGTTGAGGCGCAAGGCGTCTTTGCCGTCCGCCAAGGGATGCACGGCCTTGCCGCAGCGCTTGCCCGTGTTGCCGCGGCCAAAGGGGTGGAGTTCCGCTTTGCCACCCGCGCGCGGCGCATCGTCCGCCAAGGTGGCCACGTGACCGGGGTCGAGATCGAGGGCGGTGGCACCCTGGCCTGCACCGTCTGCGTCTTCAACGGCGACCCGCAGGCGCTGGCCGAAGGGCATCTGGGCGATGCCGTCGCCGTGGCGCGATCCGCCAAACCTGCCAAGCGCAGCCTGTCGGCCTGGGTCTGGGCCTTTGCGGCCGAACCGCAGGGGGTGGAGCTTGCCCATCACAACGTGTTTTTCACCGCCGATCCGGCACAAGAATTCGGCCCCATCGCGCGGGGCGACATGCCGGTCGCGCCCACGCTCTATGTCTGCGCCCAAGACCGCGACCTGGGAACACCGCCGCCCGCGCTGGAACGGTTTGAGATCATCCTGAACGGCCCCGCAGGCCACCCCCCACCCACTGACGAGGACGCCCTATGCCGAACCCGGACCTTTCCCGCGCTACGGGCGCAGGGCTTGACGTTTTCTCCCCAACCGGGGGCGCAGGCGCTTTTGACACCGCAGATCCTCAGCCGGCGCTATCCGGGGTCGCAGGGGGCGATCTACGGCGCTTCGCCCGAGGCGGCGATGGCAGCCTTCCAGCGTCCGACAGCCCGGACAGCGCTGGCGGGGCTGTATCTGGCGGGCGGGGGGGCGCATCCGGGCGCGGGGGTGCCGATGGCGCTGCTGTCCGGAGCCCACGCGGCAACGGCGGTGGCCGAGGATCGGTTGAAGCCATTGCTCCAGACCTCCGTGCTCCAGACCCCGGCACAGGCCAAGGGCCGGATTTCGGCATCCGCGTCGGACCGAGAGGCTACGCTTGGTGGTACATCGACGCGATCTCAGCCGACGGGACAAAAGCCGTCTCGGTGATCGGCTTCATCGGATCGGTGTTTTCGCCGTGGTTCCACTGGTCCGGGCGCGGTGACCCCGAAGATCACTGCTGCATCAACGTGGTGACCTCTGGCCTGAACGGTCGCTTTGCCATGACCGACCGGGGGCGCAGCGCGCTCAGCCGCAGCCGCAACAGCTTTCGCGTCGGGCCAAGCCGGATCGACTGGACCGGTAGCAGCCTGCGGATCACGGTGAATGAATGGGGCGCCTTGCCGATGGTCAGCCCCCTGCGCGGCGAGATTGTGCTGACGCCCGTTGCCCTGCCCGATGCGGTCTATGACCTGACCCCCGATGGCGCGCATCGCTGGCGTCCGATTGCGCCGATGGCCCATGTCTCGGTCGATCTGAGCCAGGGGCATAAGTGGGACGGGCACGGCTATTTCGACAGCAACACCGGCACGCGGCCACTGGAGCAGGATTTCAAATTCTGGACCTGGGGGCGGTTTCCACAGCGTGACCGGACGGTGTGTTTCTATGATGCCATGCGGCGCGATGGCAGTCTTTTGCATCTGGGCGCGGCTTTCGACCGGGCTGGCGCGGCGCGGACGATCACGGCGCCCCCGCTGGTGCCGATGGCGCGCAGCCTGTGGGCGGTGCGGCGCGAGTCGCGCGCCGATGCCGGAACGGTGCCAAAGCAACGCCTGTCCTTGCTGGATGCACCCTTCTATTCCCGCGCCTTGGTGGAAACCCGCATTGATGGCGAGCCCTCTTTGGGCATGCATGAGGCGCTGGATCTCGACCGCTTCCGCCTGCCGATCCTGAAACCCATGCTCGCCGTCCGGGTGCCGCGCCGGAAAGGGTGGCCGAAGACCGTCTAAACTTGGGACGAAGCGGCGGGGTTCATCTGCCACAGCCGCAGGTTCAGCGCGCCTGCAATCGTCACCCATGTCAGGTAGGGCACGAACAGCAGCCCCGCGATCCAGTCAATCCGCCAGAACAGGACCAGCGTCAGCGCGACCGCCAGCCACAAGAACACCAGCACCACCATCCCCGCCCCCATCCGGCGCAGGCCAAAGAACACCGGCGTCCAAAGCGTGTTGAAGGCAATCTGCAAGCCCCAAGCCCCCAGTGCCAAACCAACCGCTGCCCCTTCCGGCCCCCCCGCCAGCCCCGCAATCCGGGCGGCGGCGGTGGACATGCACAGATAAAGCGTGCTCCACGCCACCGGGAACAGCCAATTCGGCGGATTCCAGCGCGGCTTTTTCAACGCGTCATACCAAGGACCGGGCGAAAACAACGCCCCGGTCGCCCCCGCCCCGGCACAGGTGGCCAAAAACAGGGCAAATAACAGCCAGAATGACGGTTGGTCCAACATGCGACAACATCCCCTAAGCCACTGCCCCCGACATAGGGGCCAAAGGGGCGATGTCCAAGGACAAACCCATGAAACCGCGTCTTGCGGTCAGATCATGCCACGATCCCGCGCTTCAAGCTGCGCCAGTACCCGCAAGAGCGCTTCCGATCGGGCAGGACCGGGACGGGCGCGGGCGGCGGCTTGCACCAGAAAGGCCACCTCGGGTTCCGGCGGGGCGTGCAAGCGCGCCGATTGCGGGGTGATTGCCAAGACGGCGGTCTGCAAGGCCGACACGGTCAGCCAACCCAGTTTCTGCCGCGCCGTGGTGCGGGCCCGGCGGGTGATGCTGTCATGGCCTGCACGCGCCACCTCGGTCCCGATGGCGGAATAGACGTGACCCGCCGCATGGATCGCCAAACGGCAATCGAGGGGCAAACGGCGCACCCCGGTCGCGGCGCGGGAATACAAATCCTCGGCCTTTGTCAGCAGGCGGGCCGTCATCGCGCGCACTTGGGGCGAGGGCGTGGGATTGGCAAGGAACGCATCCGGGCACACCCCGGCCTCGGCCATCCAATCCAACGGCAAAAACAGCCGCCCTGCCCGCGCATCTTCTCCGACATCGCGGGCGATGTTGGTCAGTTGCATCGCAAGGCCCAGATCACAGGCCCGCGCCAGCGCATCGCCGTCGCGCACCCGCATCAACACGCACATCATCGCGCCGACCGAAGCGGCGACACGGGCGGAATAGGCCTTCAACTCGGACAGGTTGGCATAACGACGGTCCAGCGAATCCCAAGCCAAGCCTTCCAACAGCGCTTCGGGCAGGGCGCGCGGCATTTCAAACCCCGCCACAACGGCGGCAAAGGCGCGGTCCGGGGCGGCTTCGCGCGGGCGGCCCTGATAAATCAGGTCCAGCCGGTCACGCAGGCGCAGCACCGCCGAGACCTTGTCATCGCCCTCATCCACCTCGTCATCGGCGACGCGGCAAAAGGCGTAAAGCGCCAAGGCCGGATCGCGCACCCGCGCCGGCAGGGCCTTTGAGGCCGCGTGAAAGGACAAAGATCCGGTGCGGATCATCGCGCGGCAGGTTTCCAGATCGGCGGGCGGGATCATCACAGGGGCGCTCATCGGTCAATCATTCCGCAGCCATGGGCAAAGGTCTGGGTGGTACGGCCCGCGCCCGCCGTGGCGCGAAGGGCACCTGCTGGGCCAAGACCTCGGCGCTGCCGATCACGCCGGGAACACCTGCGCCCGGGTGGGTGCCTGCGCCTGCCAGATACAGCCCCGGCACCTCTTCGCTGCGGTTATGCGGGCGGAACCAGGCCGATTGCAGGATGCGCGGTTCGATGGAAAAGCCCGACCCATAGGGCGAGAGGTAGCGATCCCGAAAGGTTTCCGGCGTGAAGATCAGGCTTTCGGTGATGTGCTCCGACAGACCCGGCATCAAACGATCCTCCAGCATCTTCAGCATCTTGAGGCGGAAGGGTTCGGTTTCAGTCTGCCAGTCGGTCGCCTTGTCCAGCCCCAGATGTGGCACCGGCGCGAGGGCGTAGAAGGTGTCATCCCCCTCGGGCGCGCAGGACGAATCGGTGACGCTGGGGCGATGGACATAAAGGCTCATGTCATCCGCCAGTTTGCCGCGCAGAAAGATATCGCGGATGTGGTCGCGGTAGCGCGGCCCC
>JAIYDR010000111.1 GCA_027487395.1 Rhodobacter sp.
AAGAGGAAATCACCAACGGGGCCAAGGCGAACGGCCAAGCCTTCCTGTTCAACCTGCGGCGCGAGAAATTCTAAGACATCCGCGTGCGGCAGGCGATTGGGCTGATGTTCAACTTTGAATGGTCCAACAACACGCTGTTCTATGGGCTGTACAGCCGGATCAATTCGGTCTGGGAAAACTCGTGGCTTGCCGCCGAAGGGGCACCCTCGCCCGAAGAAGCCGCGATCCTGAAGCCTTTGGTGGACGAAGGGCTGTTGGATGCCTCGATCCTGACCGATACGGCGGTGATTGCTCCAACGTCAGGCGATCGGCAGTTGGACCGCAACAACCTGCGTGCCGCCTCTGCCCTGCTGGACGCGGCAGGCTGGGCCGTGGGCGATGACGGTTTGCGTCGCAATGCGGCGGGGGAAACCCTACGGGTTGAGTTTCTGAACGACAGCCCGACCTTTGACCGCGTGATCCTGCCCTTTATCGAAAACCTGAAAGCGCTGGGCGTTGATGCCATCCTGACCGGTGTGGACAATGCCCAGATGGAAAGCCGCACCCGCCCGCCAAGCTATGATTTCGACATCATCGTGGGCAATGCGCGGTCGAGCTATATTTCCGGGTCCGAGTTGATGCAGTTCTATGGGTCGGAGACTGCCGATGTGTCAGCCTTCAACCTGATGGGTCTGAAATCCCCGGCGGCGGATAAGGTGATCCAGACGGTGATGGCGGCGAAGTCGAAGGACGAGTTGACTGTGGCCACCAAGGCGCTGGACCGTGTGCTGCGGGCGCAGTATTTCTGGGTGCCGCAGTGGTTCAAGGCATCAAGTTGGACCGCCTATCTGGACATGTATTCCTACCCGGAAAACCTGCCGCCCTATGCGCTCGGTGAACTGGATTTCTGGTGGTATGACGCCGCCAAGGCGGAAAAGCTGAAAGCGGCGGGCGCGATCAAGTGATCTTTTCACGCGCTGAACGCGGCCACGACGGGGGCGCTGGCTGATGGGTGCCTATATCCTGCGCCGTCTGTTGCTGATCATCCCGACCTTGTTCGGGATCATGGTCTTGAACTTTTTCCTGACCCAGTTTGTCCCCGGCGGCCCCATCGAACAGGTCGCCGCACGGCTGGAAGGCGACGGCGACTCCTTGCAATCCATCGCGGGCAGTGGCGATGCGGCGGCCTCAGGCCAACAGGAGCAGGATCAAGGCTACATCGGCGCGCGCGGCCTGCCGCCCGAGTTTTTGGCCAAGCTGGAAGTGCAGTTTGGCTTTGCCCGGATCGTTTGTACTGAGGGTTTCACCGGCACGCCGGACCTGAAAGACCCTGCCTGCACCAAGGAAACCATCCCGACGGTGGAGCGGTTCTTGATCATGATGGGCAACTACATGACCTTTGATTTCGGCCAAAGCTATTTCCGGTCGATCTCGGTTCTCGATCTTGTGTTGGAAAAGATGCCGGTTTCCATCACCTTGGGACTTTGGTCCACGCTGATCGCCTATTTGATTTCCATTCCCTTGGGCATCCGCAAAGCGGTGCGCGACGGCACGCCCTTTGACACCTGGACATCAGGCGCAATCATCGTGGGCTATGCCATCCCCGGTTTCCTCTTTGCCATCCTGCTGCTGGTTCTGTTCGCGGGCGGGTCTTACTGGAAGGTGTTCCCCCTGCGCGGTCTGACCTCTGAAAACTGGGAGGAACTCAGCCTGTGGGGCAAGGCGGTGGATTACCTGTGGCACATCACGTTGCCGGTTGTCGCCTCAACCATTTCCAGCTTTGCCACGCTGACGCTTTTGACCAAGAACAGCTTTCTGGATGAGATCAAAAAGCAATATGTCACCACCGCCCGCGCCAAGGGGCTATCAGAGCCGCGCGTGCTTTATGGTCATGTGTTCCGCAACGCGATGCTGATCGTGATCGCGGGCTTTCCGGCCCTGTTTGTGTCTGTGTTCTTTGGCGGATCGGTCATCATCGAAACCGTGTTCTCGTTGGACGGTCTGGGGCAGTTGGGCTTTCGCGCGGCGGTCGAACGGGATTATCCGGTGATCTTTGGCACGCTGTTCTTCTTTGGAATGATCGGCCTTGTGATGCAGTTGATCTCTGACCTCATGTACGTCTGGATCGACCCCCGCATCGACTTTGAGCGGAGGGGGTAAGCAATGGCCCTTTCCCCGCTGAACCAACGTCGCTGGCGCAATTTCAAATCCAACCGCCGCGCCTATTGGTCCTTGGTGTTCTTTTCCATCCTCTACGGCCTGTCGCTATGTGCCGAGGTGGTGGCGAATGACAAACCGCTGCTGGCGTCCTACAAGGGCGAATTGCACGCGCCGTTCCTGTTTTTCTACCCCGAAACCGACTTTGGCGGCGATTTCAAGACCGAGGCCGATTATCGCCAGCCCGAGGTGCAATGCCTGATCGTTGCAGCCGGGTCTGAGGCGTGTTGGGACGATCCCGAAGGCGTGCTGTTGCAGGCTGAAACCGAATCCACGGCAGGCGGGGAGGCGATCCAGCAAGGCTGGATCCTCTGGGCGCCCATCCCGTTTTCCTACAACACCATCGTGGACAAGGGCGGGGCTGCCCCCGGTGCGCCGGATCAGATGAACTATCTGGGCACCGACGACACCTCACGCGATGTCTTGGCGCGGATCATCTATGGCTTCCGGCTGTCAGTCAGTTTTGCCTTGATCACCACGCTTTTGACATCGGTCATTGGCATCGCGGCAGGGGCGGTGCAGGGCTATTTCGGCGGGCTGGTGGACCTTGTCTTTCAGCGGATCATCGAGTTGTGGGGGGCCACGCCCACGCTTTACGTCATCATCATCGTCGCTGCGATCTTCCAGATGAACTTCTGGCTTTTGGTCATCCTATCGGTGCTGTTTGGCTGGACCTCGCTTGTCGGGGTGGTCAGGGCGGAATTCCTGCGGGCGCGGAATTTTGAGTATGTGCGTGCGGCGCGGGCTTTGGGTGTGCCGGATTGGGTGATCATGTATCGCCATGTGCTGCCCAATGCGATGGTTGCGACGCTGACGATGCTGCCATTCTTGATCACCGGGGCCATCGCATCGCTGGCGACGCTGGATTATCTGGGCTTTGGCCTGCCGGCCTCTGCCCCGTCGCTGGGGGAACTCACGCAGCAGGCCAAGCAGAACATTCAGGCCCCGTGGCTGGCGTTTTCGGCCTTTTTCACCTTTGCCATCATGCTGTCGATGCTCGTTTTCATCTTTGAAGGCGTGCGCGATGCCTTTGACCCGCGAAAGACCTTCCGATGACCGACGCGGTTCTAATCGTTGAAAACCTGTCGATCGCTTTTCGCCAAGACGGCGCAAGCCGCCCCGCGGTGCGCGGGGTGTCCTTTACGGTGGGGCGCGGGGAAACCGTGGCCTTGGTGGGGGAGTCCGGGTCGGGCAAATCCGTCACGGCGCTGTCCACCGTGGGTTTGCTGCCCGATAGCGCTGAAGTATCGGGGTCGGTCCGCTATGGTGCGACGCAGATGGTCGGCGCGGCGGAACCCGCGCTGCGCGCGATCCGTGGCAATGACATCAGTTTCATCTTTCAGGAACCGATGACCAGCCTGAACCCGCTGCACACGATTGAGCGGCAGTTGGGCGAAAGCCTTGCCCTGCATCAGGGGTTAAGCGGGGCTGCGGCGCGGGCGCGGATCATCGAGTTGTTGGGCAAGGTCGGCATCCGCGACGCTGAAAGCCGCCTGACCGCCTATCCGCATCAGCTGTCGGGCGGGCAGCGCCAGCGGGTGATGATTGCGATGGCGCTGGCGAATGGGCCGGAGTTGTTGATCGCGGATGAACCCACCACTGCGCTGGATGTGACGATTCAGGCGCAAATCCTTGACCTTTTGGCCGAGTTGAAAGCGCGTGAGAATCTGAGTCTTCTGTTCATCACCCATGACCTTGGCATTGTGCGCCGCATCGCCGATCGGGTCTGCGTGATGAAGGATGGCGAGATCGTCGAACAAGGCCCGTCGGCCGAAGTCTTTGCCAACCCCCAACACCCCTATACCCAAAAGCTGTTGGCGGCCGAGGCAAAGGGTCTGCCCGTCCCGGTGGCCGAAGGTGCCCCCGTTGTGGCGGAAACCCAGAACCTGCGGGTGTGGTTTCCGATCCATGCCGGATTGCTGCGGCGGGTCGTGGGCCATGTGAAGGCGGTGAATGACGCCACTCTGACCGTCCACGCGGGTGAAACGCTGGGCATTGTGGGGGAGTCGGGGTCGGGCAAGACCACTTTGGCCTTAGCGATCCTGCGCCTGATTCCGTCAGAGGGGCGGGTGGTTTTCCTTGGTCAGAACCTTGCCGAACGGCAAGGCCGCGCGATGCGTGATCTGCGCCGCGATATGCAGGTGGTGTTTCAAGACCCCTTCGGCAGCCTCTCGCCGCGCATGACGGCCGCAGAAATCATCGCCGAAGGCTTGGGCGTGCATGGGGTGGAACCCGGCCGCAACCGCCGCGACCTCGTGGCTGACATCATGGCCGAAGTCGGTTTGGACCCTGTGTTGATGGACCGCTACCCGCATGAGTTTTCCGGTGGTCAGCGCCAGCGTATTGCCATCGCTCGGGCGATGATCCTGCGGCCAAAACTGGTGGTGCTGGATGAGCCGACGTCTGCCCTTGACATGACCGTGCAGGTCCAGATCGTCGAGTTGTTGCGCGCCTTGCAGCGCAAATGGAGCTTGGCCTATATCTTTATCAGCCACGATTTGCGCGTGGTGCGGGCTTTGTCGCATAAGGTGATGGTGATGCGGAACGGTGATGTGGTTGAATCCGGCGCGGCAGAGACGGTCTTTGCCAACCCCCAAAGCGGCTATACCCGCACGCTGATGGCGGCAGCCTTCGGCGGGCAGGTGGCATGAAGCTCCTTCTGATCCACCAGAACTTCCCCGGACAATTCCTGCACCTCGCCCCGGCCTTGGCTGCGCGCGGGCATGAGGTGCTGGCGCTGACGGATAAGAACAACTCTCGCGCCGCCCCGGTGCCGGTGATGCGCTATGATCACAAGGCGCAGACCGTCGATGCGGGCCAATGCCGTTTGGGGCGCAACTACACCCAGATGTCGGATCGCGGCGTCACCGTCGCCCGCGCCGCCCTCCGCTGGCGCGAGGAAAAGGGCTATATCCCCGACGTGATCTTTGGTCATTCCGGCTGGGGCGAGACCTTGTTTCTCAAGGAAGTGTGGCCCGAGGCAAAGCTGCTGGTCTATGCCGAGTTTTACTATAGGGGGCGCGGTGCGGATGTGGGGTTTGACCCGGAGTTTTCGCCTCGGACCTTTGATCAGGTGATGATTGCCCAAGGCCGCACCGCGCATCTGGGGCAATCCTTGCTGCACGCCGATGCAGGGCTGTCGCCCACCGAATGGCAGGCCAGCACCTATCCGCCCGCGCTGCGGCGGAGTATTGAGGTGATCTTTGATGGTGTGGAAACCGACCGTCTGAAGCCCGATCCCACTGCCGCAGTCACCCTGCCCAATGGCCGGGTGATCCGCGCCGGGGAAGAGGTGCTGACCTTCGTCAACCGCAATCTGGAACCCTATCGCGGCTATCACACCTTCATGCGCGCCCTGCCGGACGTGATGGCGGCACGACCAGAGGCGCAGGTGGTGATCGTCGGCGGCGATGACGTCAGCTATGGCCAGCCCCCGAAAGAGGGCAAGTGGAAAGAGATTTTCCTCTCCGAGGTGCGGGATCGCTTGGACATGTCCCGTGTCCATTTCATGGGCAAGGTGCCCTATCCCACCTTTGTCAGCCTGATGCAGGTCAGCCGGGCGCATGCCTATCTGACCTATCCCTTCGTGCTGTCTTGGTCGATGATGGAATCGATGGGGGCAGGGGCGCTGGTGGTAGGCTCCGACACTGCGCCCGTGCGCGAGGTGATCCGGCATGGCGAAAATGGGCTTTTGGTCGATTTCTTCGATGTGGCCGCGTGGTCACGGACGTTGATCGAAGTCCTAGCCCATCCAGAACGCTTCACCGCTCTGCGGCAGGCCGCGCGGCAAACGGTGCTGGAGCGGTATGATCTGAAATCGGTCTGCCTGCCGCGCACGGTGGATTGGGTGGAAAGCTTCGGTCCGAAGTGAGTTGACCGCTACACTGCCGCCGAATGCTGCGCCTTTGTCTGGTCATAGGCGTCAAAGGCCCGCGCCACCATCCGCGCCAAGGGGCGGCCTTGGTGCAGAATGACAAACGCCTCATCCGTCACCGCCACCATCCCCGGAAAAGCCGCTGCCGCTGTGGTGAACAGATGATCCAGCCGCGACGGGGACACGCGGAAATCGCGCAGCATCTCGGCGCGGTCCACGCGGAAGTCGCACATCAGCGCCTCGATGATCCGGGCGCGTAGCAGGTCTTCACCGGCAAAGATGTGGCCGCGATGGGTGGAAAACTGCCCGGCGCGGATCGCCTTGGTGTGGTCCGACGTGCCGCTGGCATTCTGTGCGAACCCTTGCGGAAAGCGCGAGATGGACGAGGCCCCCAGCCCCACCAGCACAGGGGCCGTGTCATCGGTGTAGCCTTGGAAGTTGCGCCGCAGTGTGCCGTTGCGAGCGGCGATGGCCATGCCATCCTCGGGCCTTGCGAAATGGTCAATGCCGATTTCCTGATAGCCATCTGCTGCGAACAGATCGCGCGCGGTATCAAACAGGCGCAACCGCTCTTCTGGGGTGGGCATGGCGTCGGATGGGATCATCTGCTGGCGGCGGCTCATCCATGGCACATGGGCATAGCCATAAAGCGCCACCCGGTCGGGCGACAGGGCCAGCAATTTCTGCACTGACTCCGCAATGCGTGCGCGGGTTTGATGGGGGAGACCGTAAAGGATATCGGCGTTCAGACTGCGAATGCCCCGGTCGCGGATCATCTCGGCGACATGCCGAGTCACCTCATGGCTTTGCTCGCGTCCGATGGCCTTTTGTATTTCGGGGTCAAAGTCCTGCACTCCGATTGAGGCGCGGTTCATGCCCGCCGCCGCCAGTGCGTCAAGGCGGTCGGCGTCAATCTCATTGGGGTCAATTTCAACGGAAAACTCAGCCCCCTTGCCCATCGGCACGGCGTCAAAGATGCTTTTGGCCAGATCGCGCATGAGGTCGGCGGGCAGCATGGTGGGCGTCCCGCCCCCCCAATGCAGGCGCGACAGTGTGACCCCCGGTTGCAGCCGTGCTTTCAAGAGCGCGATTTCGGCCATGAGCGTTTGGGCATAGGCGCGGACAGGGGCGTCCGAGGATGTGCCCTGCGTGCGACAGGCGCAGAACCAGCACAGCCGGCGGCAAAACGGCACATGCAGATAAAGCGAGATGGCGGACCCGGCCGGGATCGCGCTGATCCAGTCCGAGAAAAGGCGAGTGTCCACTGACGCACCAAACTGCGGTGCCGTGGGGTACGATGTGTACCGTGGCACCCGAGCGTCAAAAAGACCAAGCCGCATGAGTTGCGATTCCTGTGTCATGCCTATAGCTTAGGAAAGATGGGGCGACACGCTTTGACCTACATCAAACTGAAAGTCCGTTATGAACACTCCCGATGTCTTGAATGTCGGTCACGATTGCGGTGCTTGCCCGATCCGCCACAGGGCGGTCTGCGCCAGATGTGAGGCGGATGAGCTGCAAACGCTGGAGCAGATCAAGTATTACCGCAGCTATCAGGCCGGGCAGACGGTGATCTGGTCGGGGGATCGGATGGACTTTGTGGCCTCGGTCGTGACCGGGATCGCCACCCTGACCCAGACGATGGAGGATGGTCGCCGCCAGATGGTCGGCCTGTTGCTGCCGTCGGATTTTGTTGGCCGTCCGGGGCGGCAAGTGGCGGCCTATGATGTGACTGCGACAACCGATCTGGTGATGTGCTGTTTCCGCAAGAAACCGTTCGAAGAGATGATGGCCAAGACGCCGCATGTCGCGCAACGCTTGCTTGAAATGACTTTGGATGAGTTGGACGCCGCGCGGGAATGGATGCTACTTTTGGGGCGCAAGACGGCGCGGGAAAAGATTGCCTCGCTTTTGGCGATCATCGCGCGGCGGGATGCCCATCTGAAACTGAAAAGTGCCAAGGGCAATATCGTCTTTGATCTGCCCCTGACGCGCGAGGAAATGGCCGATTATCTTGGTCTGACGCTGGAGACCGTCAGCCGCCAAGTCTCGGCCCTGAAGCGCGACGGGGTGATCGTGCTGGAGGGCAAGCGCCACATCGTCGTGCCGGATTTCGACCGTTTGCTGGAAGAGACGGGCGATGATTCCGATGGCGGGTTGCTGGTCTGAGCTTGTCTTGAATATCGCGGGTCGGCGCGGTGCTTGGCCTGACCGCGATGGCAGGATTGGCACGGGCCTTGGGGATGGAGGGCCGTTTCCGCGTGTCTTTCCCTGAAGGGGAGACCGGGGTTTGGGCGCTGGGCCAAAATTCCATGAGCCATGACAGCCCCGACCCAGCGGCGGATCGCACCGTGCATGTCGATCAATACAGCGGGCGGGTGTTGACGGATGTGCAATATGCCGATTATGCCATGGGGGCCAAGGCGATGGCCGTGGGGATTGCGCTGCACGAAGGCCAGATGGGGCTGTGGAATCTGCTGGTGAACGGGGTGTTCTGCCTTTTGGTGGTGTTCACCTGTGTGTCGGGCGTGGTCTTGTGGTGGAAGCGCCGCCCTGCTGGTGCGCTGCGGCTGGCTGCCCCGCCGCTGCCCGCCGATGTGCCATTGGCGCGCGGCGTGGTGCTGATCGCGCTGGCGCTGTCGATGCTGTTCCCGATGTTGGGGCTGACACTCTTGGCGGTGCTGGTGGTGGATTTGGTCCTGCTCTCCGCCGTGCCACCGCTGAAGCGCTTGCTGGGCTAAGGGGGACTTGCAGCCCTGTCTTTGGCCGAGGCCATCGCCAAGGTCACGCGATGCCGCTGACCCCATCTCGGCCGGGCGCTGGCCTCTGTCGGTTTGGCGGAACGCGAGAGCGGGGATGTGGTCGTTGCGTGCGGGGAAAGGCAGTGCCTTTCCTTTTCCGCCCGATGACGCGTTGCTCTGAGGCGTCTCACCGCCCTTAATGCGCCAGAAACACCGGCACCTCTGCCTGTTCCAGCAGGTCGCGCGTGGCCCCGCCCAGGATCGCCTCGCGAAAGCGGGAATGGCTGTATGCGCCCATGACCAGCAGATCGGCTGCTTGATCGCGCACTTGGCGGGCGAGGATGTCTGACACACGCGGCAGAGCCTTGGCCAGCACCGACACCTCAGCCTTGACGCCATGGCGCACCAGCATCTGACACAGCAAGCCACCGGGGTCTGACCGTTCCGCGCCATGGTTGGGCGGATCAATCACAGTGATCACCACGACATCGGCTTGTTGCAACAAGGGCAGCGCGCGGCGGGTGGCTGTCATCACCTCGGCGCTTTGGTTCCAGGCCAAAACGATGCGGCGCGGCGTATCGGCCTGTCCCACCCCGGTCTTGGGCACCACGATGACGGGCGCTTGGCCTTCGAACAAGGCGGCTTCGATCACGGCCTCTGCCTCGGATCCCAGATCCTTGTCATAGGGGCGGGGCAGCACGACCAGATCTGCAAAGCGGGCGCGCTGTGCGACCAAGTCGGACAAGCTGCCCAGTTGTGCCACGACCGATTCCATGGACCAACGCAGCGTGGGGTCCTGTTCCACAAGTGCCGCCTTGCAGGCGGCCTCGATCTCGCGCGCGTCTTGTTCGCTACGGTCAAGCGAGGCTTGCAGCACGATCGCCCCAGTCCCGATGTAGGAATAGCCCAGTTGGGTGCGGTCCACCCCCAGCGCGAGGATGTCCAGATGCGCATCATGCGCCAAGGCAAGGCGGGCGGCGGCGGTAATGGTGGCCTCGGCCCGCGCGGCCTCGGTCACGACGGTAAGCAGGGTCTTGAACATGACAACGTCCTTTCGGCTGTGGATGGGACCTATCATCGGCGCATTTCGCCGCGCTGCATTGACCTCAATCAAACCGGGCTCCGAGTCGCGGGGCGCATTTGCGGTTGATCGCACATTCCTGTGACTTTGGTTGACATGGATCAATGCGGCGAAACGGTCCCTGCCGCAAAAGCGGATCAGTCGCAAAGTGCCCGCCAACCCCCGCGATTCCCGGGGTCTGCGGGACCAGAGACGAAGGGACATGAAGACGATGTGGGATTATGTGAAACTGGTCGTACTGGGAACGGTCGCCCTTTTCGGCGCCGTTGCAGCCAACCACGCGCATGATGTGGCCTATCAGGTCAACGCGCTCGTGGTGATGCTGGCCGCCGGTGTGACGTTCCTTTGGACCCTCCGCACGATGGGGGACCCAAAGACCGTCAACGCCAATGAATACATGGATGGTGTCGTGCGCGCCGGGGTGATCGCAACCTCTTTCTGGGGGATTGTCGGCTTCCTTGTCGGCGTGGTGATCGCCTTTCAGCTTGCCTTTCCGTCGCTCAATCTGGGCAATGTGACCGAAGGTGTGCTGAACTTTGGGCGTCTGCGGCCCCTGCACACCAGCGCGGTGATCTTTGCCTTTGGCGGCAATGCGCTGATCATGAGTTCCTTTTACATCGTGCAGCGCACCTGCGCGACGCGGCTGTGGGGCGGCAATCTGGCGTGGTTCGTCTTCTGGGGCTGGCAGGTGATGATCGTGCTGGCGGCAACGTCCTATGTTCTGGGCGGCACGCAAGGCAAGGAATACGCCGAGACCGTCTGGTACATTGATTGGTGGATCGCCATCGTCTGGGTCGCCTTCCTGTTCGTCTACATGGGCACGCTGATCAAGCGCAAGGAACCCCACATCTACGTGGCGAACTGGTTCCTTTTGTCGATGATCCTGACCGTGGCGATGCTGCATATCGGGAACAACCTGCAAATCCCGGTATCGATCTGGGGATCGCTTTCGGTGCCGCTGTTTTCGGGCGTGCAAGATGCGATGGTGCAATGGTGGTATGGCCACAACGCCGTGGGCTTTTTCCTGACCGCTGGTTTCCTGGGCATGATGTATTACTTCGTGCCCAAACAGGCCGAGCGGCCGATCTACAGTTACAAGCTATCGATCATCCACTTCTGGGCGCTGATCTTTCTGTATATCTGGGCCGGTCCGCACCACCTGCATTACACCGCGCTGCCGGATTGGGCCTCGACCCTGGGGATGGTGTTTTCGGTTATGCTGTGGATGCCGTCCTGGGGTGGCATGATCAACGGGCTGATGACGCTGTCGGGGGCTTGGGACAAGCTGCGGACCGATCCGATCATACGGATGATGGTGGTGTCCATCGGGTTCTACGGCATGTCCACCTTTGAAGGTCCGATGAT
>JAIYDR010000206.1 GCA_027487395.1 Rhodobacter sp.
GACCCCATCCTCGTTGCGGCAACCGATGGGGTGGGCACCAAACTCAGGATCGCCATCGACACCGGCAATGTCGACACCATCGGGATCGACCTCGTCGCCATGTGCGTCAACGATCTGGTCTGCCAAGGCGCGGAGCCCTTGCTCTTCCTCGACTATTTCGCCACCGGCAAGCTGGACGTCGATCAAGCCGCCCGCATCATTGAAGGCATCGCCACCGGCTGCGAACAATCCGGCTGCGCGCTGATCGGTGGCGAGACCGCCGAAATGCCCGGCATGTATCACAACGGCGACTTTGACCTCGCCGGTTTCGCCGTCGGCGCGATGGAGCGGGGATCGGACCTGCCCGCAGGCGTGCAGGCGGGGGATATCCTCTTGGGCCTCGCCTCCAACGGCGTGCATTCCAACGGCTACAGCTTCGTGCGCAAAGTGGTGGAGCTGTCGGGTCTCGGTTGGGACGCCGCTTGCCCCTTTGCCGAGGGTGACTTGGGCGCGGCCCTGCTCGCCCCGACCCGGCTTTACGTCAAACAAGCGCTGGCTGCGATCCGTGCAGGCGGGGTGCATGCGCTGGCCCATATCACGGGCGGTGGCCTGACCGAAAACCCGCCCCGCGTCCTGCCCGAAGGTCTGGCCTGCGAGATTGATCTGTCGTCCTGGACCTTGCCCCCGGTGTTCCGCTGGCTTGCCAGCCAAGCCAACATGTCCCAATCCGAACTCCTCAAGACCTTCAACTGCGGCATCGGCATGATCCTCGTCGTCGCCGAAGACCGGGCCGAGGCACTGACCGCCTTGCTGGCCGAGGCAGGCGAAACCGTGGTCCCGCTGGGCTGCGTGGTCGAAGGTGAGGGCGTGATCTACAAAGGCAGCCTCTTGTGAAAAAACGCGTCGCCATCCTGATTTCCGGTGGCGGCTCCAACATGCTGGCGCTCTTGCGCGACATGGCGACGGGGGATCATCCGGCGGAGCCCGTGCTTGTGGCCTCGAACGACCCCACCGCTTCCGGCCTGACCAAAGCCGCCGCCGCAGGTGTCCTCACCGCCGCCGTCGATCACCGCCCCTTTGGCCGCGACCGCGCCGCCTTTGAAGCCGCCCTCTTGACCCCTATCCTCGCCGCAGGGCCTGATATCCTCTGCCTCGCGGGCTTCATGCGTGTCCTGACGCCGGACTTTGTCCATCGCTTCACGGGGCGGATGCTCAACATCCACCCCTCTCTCCTGCCACTTTACCCCGGCCTGCATACCCACCAACGCGCCCTGGAGGCTGGCGACAGCGAAGCCGGCTGTACCGTCCACGAAGTCACACCGATCCTCGACGACGGCCCCATCCTCGGTCAAGCCCGCGTGCCCATCCTTCCCGGTGACAGCGCCGAAAGCCTCGCCGCCCGCGTGCTGATCCAAGAGCACCGCCTCTACCCTGCTGTCCTGCGCCGTTTCGCGGCAGGCGACCGCACACCGATTTTTCTCTAACCGCTTTTCCCCGTTGCTCAAATATCCTCGGGGGGTGCGGGGGGCGAAGCGCCCCCGCTGCGCCCGGTTGTGCGCCTTGCGCGCAACCGGGCTGCCAAACCGCTGCGCGCTTGCGCGCAGGCCGCATGACAACACAGGCATAAGGATAGACCGCTTCCCATTTCAGCGCGCCCCGCCTATAGGGAAAGGGCGGGATACCCCCGTGCCCCGTCCAATGGCAGAAGGCCCCCATGCGTACCATCACCACGACCGAAGACCTCGCCGCCTTCTGCACCGCCGCCAAATCGCAGCCCTATGTCACGATCGACACCGAATTCCTGCGCGAACGCACCTATTGGTCGAAGCTCTGCCTGATCCAGATGGCGCTTCCCGGCAAGGACGGCGACGCCGTGCTGGTCGACCCGATCCTTGGCGCTGAGATGTCGTTAGAACCGCTCTATGACCTCTTTCGCCACAGCGCGACGGTCAAAGTGTTCCATGCCGCCCGGCAGGATCTTGAGATTTTCTTTGTTGAAGGCAATGTCTTTCCTGACCCCATGTTTGACACACAGGTCGCCGCGATGGTCTGCGGCTTTGGCGAACAGGTCGGCTATGAAACCTTGGTCAAGAAGATCGCCAAGGAAAACCTCGACAAAACCTCGCGCTTTACGGATTGGTCGCGCCGCCCTTTGACCACGGCGCAGGCGGAATATGCGCTGGCCGATGTTACCCATCTGCGCGTGATCTATGAGTTCCTGTCCGCCCAGATCGCCAAGTCGGACCGCACCAAATGGGTGCAAGAGGAACTCCGCATCCTGACCGATCCTGCCACCTACACCGTACATCCCGATGAGGCGTGGCAGCGGATCAAGACTCGCACCACCTCGGGCCGCTTTCTTGCGATGGTCAAGGAATTGGCGCGTTTCCGCGAGGACTATGCGCAGAAAAACAACGTCCCACGCTCGCGCGTGATGAAGGATGACGCGCTTCTGGAACTGGCCTCGACCCGGCCCACCAACCTTGAGGAATTGGGCCGCTCTCGCCTGCTCTTACGCGAAGGCCGAAAGCCCGACATCGCCGAAGGCATCCTCGCCGCTGTCAAGGCCGCGACCGAGATGAAGCCCGAAGACATGCCGCGCGTCGATGCAGGGCGCGAACAGTTGCAGGTCAATCCCGCGCTGGCAGACCTCTTGCGCGTGCTCTTGAAGGCCAAATCGGAATCGCTCGGCGTTGCGTCCAAGCTAATCGCCTCGGCCGCTGATCTGGATGCCATCGCCGCCGGAGAGCGCGACATTGAAGCGTTGACCGGCTGGCGGTTTGAGGCCTTTGGCGACGACGCCCTGCGCCTGTGCAAAGGCGAAATCGCCCTGACCGCCAAAGGCACCGAAGTGCGGGTGATCCGGCTCTGACGCCGGACGCCCGTTACCGCCTTACCGCCCACCCGCCTTACCGCCCCGACGACAGCGCGTTGCCTTCGCCCTGCACCACGATCTTCGTCACCCGCTCCAGCATCACGCTGCTGATCGCTGCGGCCACGGTGACTTGGCGCGAGGTGTTGGGGCCAACCGGCGTTGCAGTCACCGGCGGGAACATCCGCAGGTCATAGACCAGCACACCATCGGCGTCCAAAGGCCGCGCCACTAATTCGGCATCCCACCAGCCCTGATCCGGTGTCTGCGCCACCGCCTTGACCAGAGCGCCACCCGAATAAGGCTCCACCGTCAAATCCAGCACCTCGGGGGCCAAAGCGCGATCATCCGCCGCCTCGGCCGGCAATTCAAAGCGCCTTTCGCCTTGCGCCCCGCCAAACCAGTTGAACGGGTTCAGCCGTGACTCGGAAATGCGGGCACAGCCCGTCACGACCAGACCCGCGCAGAGGGCGACCAGAAGTGTGCGTTTCATCCCGTGTGCCTTCCCTTGAGCTTTGCCCTTGGGTAGCCGATCCGAGGCCGCTTGAAAAGCGTCGCCATCATCGCGCCGGGGTGGACCTTTGCCCCCCATCGGCTTACCTCTGCGCCAGCAAGACCCCGGAGACGCAGATGGCCAGCCCCGCATTCGAAGAGATCGCCGAAACCTTCGACTTCCTTGATGACTGGGAAGACCGCTATCGCCATGTGACCGAGCTGGGCAAAGCCTTTGCCCCGATGGACGAGGCGCTGA
>JAIYDR010000429.1 GCA_027487395.1 Rhodobacter sp.
GAAGCCACCGCGAAGACGCTCGCGGCCCATGGCCGGATCGACATCCTGGTGAACAATGCCGGCATCACCGGCGGTAATGCGCCGAGCTGGGAGATCCCGGTCGCGCAATGGCGGCGGGTGATGGAGGTGAACCTCAACGCCCCCTTCATCGTGGCGCGCGCGGTGGTGCCGCACCTGATCGCCAATGGCTGGGGGCGCGTGGTCAACATCGCCTCTGCCCATGGTCTGACGGCAAGCCCGTTCAAATCCGCCTATGTCGCGGCCAAGCATGGGGTGGTCGGTCTGTCCAAGACCGTGGCTTTGGAGACGGCGGGCCAAGGCATCACCTGCAACGCCATCTGCCCCGGCTATGTCTTGACCCCTTTGGTCGAGGCGCAGATCCCCGACCAGATGAAGGTGCATGGCATGGACCGCGAAACGGTGATCCGTGAGGTCATGCTGACCCGCCAGCCGTCGCGCGAATTCGCCACCACGGCGCAAATCGGCGGGACGGTGGTGTTCTTGTGCTCCGGTGCTGCGGATCAGATCACCGGGACCACGATCAGCGTGGATGGGGGTTGGACGGCGATGTGATTGGGCGCCCCCAAAAGACCAGACATTCGCCAAAGGGGCGCGCACGCACCGCGGGGTGGGTGCACATATATGTGCGCCCGCCCCGATGCTTTGGGCATCGGGGCAATCCCAATCGTTGCGCCTTTGGTTTAGATGACCCGCGCGGCCAACCTCGCCAAGGCCTGACCATTCAGCGCCAAACGCTCCCGCCGATAGGCGATCAAGGCGGCGCGTTGGGCCTGCAATTCGTCTTCGGTCAGCGACAGCAGCCGATCCAGACTGGCGCGCAAGCCATGATCCGCCCCGATCAAGGGCGCGCGGTAGCAGGCGACGGACCAGCGGTCCATGATCAAGGGCACGGCAAAGCCGACCGAGGTGGGCACGGCGGAGGTGATCTTCAGCGTCTGGTATTTCTCGAAATCTTCGGGAATCAGCGACAGCATCACCTGCGACCGGCGCAAACTGTCCATATAGACATCCTGCGCCACCTGATCGCCCGACAGCGGCAGATATTCAAACCACGGCTCCAACTCCTTGGCCTTGGTCTCTGCCTCAATCGCTTCACGGTCCTCGCCGCCGGACCCCAAGACGAAGCGATACCCCTCGAACGCTTTGCGATTCTCGGCCACGGCCCGGATCAGGCCGGGGTAATCGCGGGTCCGCAAGGAAATCGCCCCTGGAATCGCCACCCGACGCGGGGTGCCGCTGGCAGGTTTGGGATCCTCCACCGACCAAAGACAGGGCTCGATCACGTCAATCCGGTCCATCCGCGCCTTGCCGACCCGCGCCACCAGTTCCGACATCACATGCGACGACAGGGTCAGGAATTGGATACGCGGGTTGTCCAGCGCCACTTGGGCCTGCGGCTCCTCAAGGAAATGTTCGATGCTATGGACAAGGATGATCACCGGGACCTTCAGCCCCATCGCCCAATCGATGGACTTGCGCCGATTGAAAGAGTTCATCAGCACGAAGTCGCATTCCCCCGCGAGGACGGTCAACCGGTCATAGCCGCTGTCGTCGTTGAACCCTTCGTAACGCACATCGGCATCCAGACCCGGCACCTCGGCAAAGATATCGCCGCGCCGGCGCTTGGAGCGATTGGACAGCATCACGATGGGCCGATACCCCGCCCGATTGGCCGCATCCACCATCGAGGGCAAGGTTTCCTCATGCCGGGGTTCCAATTGAACGATCAGACAACGGCGGCGGGGATTGGGCATCGGTCACATACTCGGCAAAAAGGTTTGCGCGACTGTCGGGGTTTGTTCTGCCAAAGGCAAGCCCGGCCCTGACCGTCCACAGGGGCGCTGGCCGCCGGCCTTTGCCGCCAAATTGCGGGCTCAATCGCCGTCGCGGCTTTGCGGATAGACGAGACCACCCGACACGATCAGTTTTGCCGCCTCATCGGGGCGCATCTCAAGGAAGATCACGTCCTTGGCCGGCACATAGATCAACATGCCGGAGGTGAGCGGGGTCAGACCAACGAAGACCGCGATCATCTCTTCCGTCGAAGGCAATTTGGTCGCGATTTCACCTTTGGCCTTGCTGGCGACCAGACCCACGGCCCATGTGCCTGCGCGGGGGAATTCCACCAGACAGGTGCGGTCAAAGCTGCGTTCCTTCTGGCCAAAAACGGTCTCCGTGATCTGCTTCAACCCGCCATAGACCGAGCGGACAACCGGCACACGTTCGACCAAAAGCTCCGCCTGCCGCATCAATGAGCGGCCGATCAGTCCGCGCGCCATCCATCCCACAAGCGTGGTGAAGACCAAAAACACCGCCACCCCAACCCCGCGCAGCGGGAATGTGGTGTCGGGTCCAAAGAGACGGTGCACCAGTTCCTCGGGCTGATAGGCGGCCGGGATCAGCGGCAAAATCCAGGCATCCAGCCAGCCAATGGCCGACCAGGTCAGCCATAGCGTCAGCCCAACGGGCAGCACCACGACCAGACCGGTCAGAAAACTGCCACGCAAGGCCCCCAAGAGGGTGCGGCGCGTCTTGATCGGTTGGTCACTCATGGTCTTCCCCGCTGCTGCGCGCAACCTAAGCATGGACATTGCCCGTGGGAAGGGGGGAAGCCCTTATCCGCCCCCTTCAGAGCATGCTTTGCCCGTTTCACAGGCAGAACGGGCGACGTCAGGCGATCAAGGCCCGCGCGATCGCTGAACCCAGACGGGCATTGTTCAAGACCAGCGCAATATTGGAGTGCAGCGACCGGCCCGACGTCAGTTCGAAAATCCGTTGCAGCAGGAACGGCGTCACAGCCTTCGCCGCAATCCCCTGCGCCGCCGCCTCAGCCAGCGCCTGTTCGATCACCGGGGTGATCTCAGCGCGCGGAATTTCTGCGGCTTGCGGGATCGGGTTGGCGACCAACTGCCCGCCCGGCAGGCCCAACACCCCGCGCAGGCGATGCGCCTTGGCGATGGCCTCGGCGCTGTCCATCCGCAAGGGCGCGCGCAGACCCGAGGACTGCGACCAAAAGGCGGGAAAATCATCCTGACCATAGGCGATCACCGGGACGCCATGGGTTTCCAGCACCTCAAGCGTTTTGGGCAGATCGAGGATGGCTTTTGCCCCGGCCGCCACCACAGTGACCGGGGTGGCCGCGAGTTCCAAAAGATCGGCCGAGATATCAAAGCTTTGTTCTGCCCCGCGATGCACCCCGCCGATGCCCCCGGTGGCAAAGACCGCAATCCCCGCGAGATGGGCGCAAATCATCGTCGCCGCCACAGTGGTGGCCCCTGTCGCGCCGCTGGCCAGACAGGCAGCCAGATCGGCGCGTGAAAGCTTCATCACAGCTTGCGCTTGCCCCAGACTGTCCAGCGCTGACGCTGTCAGGCCAATATGGATGCGCCCCCCCATGACGGCGATGGTGGCGGGGATGGCGCCCGCCTCCCTCACCGTGGCCTCAACGCGCCGCGCCGTCTCGACGTTTTGCGGAAACGGCATGCCATGGGTGATGATGGTGGATTCCAGCGCCACAAGCGCGCGGCCTTCGGCGCGGGCCTGGGCCACCTCGGGGGAAAAGACCAAAAGCTCTGGCAGGGTCATGATCCGATATCTCCTGAAACATAGGTGGCGGCGGCCTGAAGGGCGGCGTGCAATGCGGCCTCGCGGGACTGCCCTGCCCGTTCGGCCACGATATGCGCGGCCATGAAGGTATCCCCCGCGCCGGTCACCCGTGTGACCAGCACCTGCGGCGGCTGTCCGGTGATGACCCCTGCGCCAGAGGTGGCTTCAGCCGCCATCCGCCCACCATCCGTGACCAGCACACGGCCTGCCCCACGCGCCAACAACGCCTCGGCGGCCTCTGGTGCCGAACTGGCCTGCGCGCGGGCCAAAAGATTGGCCTCTTCAAGGTTCACATAAAGCGTGGCGCGCGGATGGGTCAGCAACGGGGCCAGACGTTCGGCCTTGCCGGGGCTGGCCGGGGCCACGCGCAGATCAGCGGCGGCAAAGAGCGGTGAAGCCGCGATCTCGGCCAAAAGCTGGGTGGTCAGATTGCCATCCAAAGCGATGGGACCGGACCAAGGCGCGGTCAAAGACCCCAAAGCGCCATCCGCCAAGGGCCGCAGGATCTTATCCCCCGCCGCCTCAAGCGAATGGGCATCGGCGATGGCGGCGATCAGGCCATTCGCGCCCTCAATCGCCATGTAGCGGTCTGTGGGCAAATCCTCCGAGCGATAGGCATGGTCCGTCACCAGCCCCATGCGGCGACAGGCGGCGATCAACTCGTTACCCTCGGCATCGCGGCCGATGGCCGTCAGGATGGCAGGACGCAGACCAAAGCGGGCCAGCGTCATGGCAATATTCATGGCGACCCCACCCGGAAGGCGGGTGATGCGCCCCGGCACATCCGATCCCAATCGCATGGCGCTGGACGAACGGCCAATGATGTCCCACAAGATGGACCCGATACAAAGGATGTCTGGTGTCTGGCTCATACCCCGCTACATCGCCCGCATTCACGTCTGAGGCAAGGGAGACAGCATGATCCATCTGCGCGCCGCCACGCCCGAGGATGCGCCCCTGATGGTCGATCTGGTGGATATGGCCGGAGATGGGCTTCCCTTGGCAACATGGTCCAGCCACGCGCCCGACGAGCCGCGCGCCTTTGGCATAGGCCATGCCCTGCGCGATCGGGGCGGCTTTACCTGGCGCAATGCGATCATTGCAGAATGGGCAGACAGGGCGGTGGGCATGCTGATGTGCTGGCCTCTGCCCTTGGAGCCGCAGTCGCTGGAGGGGTTGCCGCTTTTGGTCCAGCCAATCCAAGCACTGGAGAATCTGGCGCGCGGGCGGCTCTTGATCAACGCCGTGGCGGTGCTGCCCGAATATCGGCGCAAGGGCATCGGCTGGATGCTCTTGCAAACCATCACCGACCGCGCCGCGCTGATCGTGGGCGATGGCAACGCCCCGGCACTGAAACTCTATGATCGGCTGGGGTTTGTGGAAGTCACCCGCGAAGTGGCCGTTGGCAATGCCTCATGGACCCCGCCGCATCGGCATTGGTGCCTGATGGTGCGGGGATAAGGGCCGCGTCGCAGCACGCAGACATTTTCCTAAGCAATCCCCGTTGCACAATCATCCCACCGGGATGCGGGGGGTGAAACCCCTGCTGCTGACGAACCAGACCGCGCCCCGTCTGCCTGTCACACCAAAGACGTCACCCACAGGATCGTCGCGTCCTCATCCGACAGGCTGATCACATTATGGCCCATGCTGGCATCGTAATAGGCGCTGTCGCCGCGGCGCAGGTCGACGGGCTCGTAAAACTCGGTGTAAAGCCGGATCACCCCGGTCAGGACATAGAGAAACTCCTCACCGTCATGCCGCACCCAGCCATCGAATTCCTCAAAGCTGCGGGCACGGATGCGGGCGCGGTAGGGCAGCATCTGCTTGGTACGCAGCGTGCCGCCCAATAGCTCATGTTCATAGGTGGCGGTCGCATGGCCCTGACCTTCGCCCGCCTTGGTCACCGCCATCCGGCCCGAAACCTGCGCCCGCGACGGCGGGGTAAAAAGCTGCGGGACCGAAATCGACAATCCCTCGGCCAGCTTTTTCAGCGCCTCATAGGTCGGGCTCATCTGGCCGTTTTCGATCTTCGACAGCGTCGAGCGCGCCAATCCCGCATGACCCGCCGCCTGTTCCAAGGTCCAGCCCTTGGCCTTGCGCAACTCACGCACCCGCTCGCCAAGGTTCAACGGTGCGACAGAGGTGTCGCCGCCGGACTCCCGGGCGATGCGGATCAGGTTTTTCGGATCACTGCCTGTCATGATATCTGCCATACCGGGACAGACCCCGCCTTGCAACGGTTGCGCGACTGCGCGACACATCGGGCATGTTGTCCCTTCATCACGACCCCGGCTTTGCGCCCTGCCCCGCCCCCTTCAACCTCGCCGCTCATGCGCTGCGGTGGGCGGAGGCATTGGCCGACAAGAACGCTTTGCAGATCGTGCGCACCACCGGGGCCGAACGCTGGAGCTATGGCCGTCTTGCCGCCGCGGTGCAGGGCTGCGCGACGGGGCTTTTGGCGCGGGGCTTGGTTCCCGGTGACCGGGTGCTGATCCGGCTTGCCAATACGGTAGAGTTTCCCATCCTCTTCCTCGGGGCAATCACCGCAGGTCTGATCCCCATCCCCACCTCTGCCGCGCTCACCGGGCCTGAAATCACCAAACTGGCGCTGCTCTGCGCGCCCTCTCTGATCGTCGCCGCCGAAGGCGTTGCCCTGCCCGATCCCTTGCCCTTCCCGGTGCTCTCTGTCACCGATCTGCGCCAAATGGAGACGCTGCCCCCGACCGCTTTCGCCATGGGGGACCCCAACCGTCCGGCCTATATCGTCTTCACCTCTGGCACCTCGGGCCTGCCGCGCGGGGTGGTCCATGCCCATCGCGCGCTTTGGGCGCGGGGGATGATGCATCAGGGATGGGAAGGGTTGGGCGAGAGTGACCGCCTGCTCCATGCGGGTGCGTTTAACTGGACCTATACGTTGGGCACTGGCCTTTTGGACCCGTGGAGCGTGGGGGCCACCGCCCTGATCCCCGGCGCGGGCGTGACCCCGGCGCAACTGCCGCTCTTGTTGAAACGCTTTGACGCCACGATCTTCGCCGCCGCCCCCGGCGTGTTCCGCCAGATGCTGCGGGCCGCAATGCCCCAACTGCCCAAGCTGCGCCATGCGCTGTCTGCCGGGGAAAAACTCCCCGATTCTTTGCGCGCCGCATGGGAACAGGCGACAGGGACACAGGTGCATGAGGCGCTGGGCATGTCCGAAGTCTCTACCTTCGTCTCCGGCTCCCCCGCCCGCCCTGCCGCTGCGGGTGCGACCGGCTACCCGCAACCGGGGCGCACACTGGCCATCCTTGGCCCCGATGACCAACCCACCCTGCGCGGGGAGGCAGGCATCCTTGCCATCAGCGCGGATGATCCCGGCCTGATGCTGGGCTACCTCAACGCACCCGAGGCGACGGCGGAGAAGCAGCGCAACGGTTGGTTCCTGACCGGCGATTCGGCCACCATGGCCGATGACGGCGCAATCACCTACCTTGGCCGCGACGATGACATGATGAACCCTGGCGGCTTTCGAGTTTCACCGCTTGAGGTCGAGGCGGCCCTTGCCCCGCTCCTGCCCGATTGCGCGGTGACCGAGGTGGAAGTGACCCCCGGCACCCGCATCATCGCCTGTTTCTACACCGGCGCCGAACCGCTGCCCGTGGCCAGCCTAGACGCCCATGCCGCCATCACACTCGCGCGATGGAAACAGCCCCGCCATTGGCAACGGCTTGACGCCCTGCCACGGGGGGCGAACAACAAGCTGAACCGCCGCGCGCTGGCCGCGCTTTTCCGAAAGGACCCCTGATGCCCGCCGCGATCCGCCTGGACATCTTCATCGATCCCGTCTGCCCCTGGTGCCTGATCGGCAAGACCCATCTCGACCGCACGCTGGAAAGCCGCCCGGACCATCCGTTCCAAGTCTTTTGGCACCCGTTCCAACTGAACCCCGACCTGCCGAAAGAAGGCGTGGGTCATGTGGATTACCTCGCTGAAAAATTCGGCGGCCCGCAGCGCGCGGTGCAGATGATGCTGCAAGTGGCCGAGCATGCCAAAAAGGCCGGGGCCGAGATCGACATGGAGAAATGCCGCCACCTGCCCAACACGCTGGATGCGCATCGCCTGATCCATTGGGCGGGGATTGAGGGGAAACAGACCCCGATGGTTTCGCGCCTGATGCGCGCGCATTGGAAAGAGGGGGCGAACATTGGCGATGCCGCAACCCTCGCCCGTCTGGCGGGAGAGGTCGGAATGGACACCGCCGCCGTCGCGCGCCTGCTCGCCACCGATGCCGATGCCGATGACATCCAATCGCGCGACATGGACGCGCGGCAAAAGGGCGTGACCGCGGTGCCCACGTTTCTGATCGCCCAGCAATATGTGGTCTCTGGCGCGCAACCACCTGAGATGTGGCGCGACGTGATCGATGAACTTTCCGCCAAGGTCGCGGAATAACCCCCTCACCCCGTCCTTCTCCCCCGTTCGGGAAGAGGGGGCGATGGGTCTGACCCCCTACCGCAGCGGCGCGGTTGGAACGGGGGGCCGTCTGCCCCCCGCACCCCCCGAGGGTATTTGAACCAAGGTGAGAGCAGACAGGGCGCGTTCCACCTTTGTAGAAATATCCTCGGGGGTGAATGGCCGCCCTTGCGGCCAGAGGGCGCGCGAGCGCCCCCTGACGGGGCCCTGCCCGCGCGGCGGCGCGGGTGGGGGGAATGGGCGTGCGGGCCTCTGGCCCGCGCCGCTAGAGGGCGAAGGTCTGGGGCGCAATCGTCATGGTCCCGCCATTGCCGCGATGCTATGCAGGCCGCATGAGCATGTCTTCCCCCCCCACCGCCCCGCGTCTCAGCCAGCCGGAATTCATCGCGTTGATGGCGATGCTCTTTGCCATGGTGGCTTTTTCCATCGACTCGATGCTGCCCGCGCTGCCCGAGATCGCGCGGGAATTGTCCCCCGACGCCCCCAATGCGGCGCAACTGATCCTGACCGCTTTCGTCTTGGGTATGGGAATTGGCACGCTGTTTACCGGGCCGTTGTCCGACAGTTACGGGCGCAAGCGGGTGATCATCTTTGGCGCGGTGCTTTATTCCATCGGCGCAATGCTGGCCTATATCGCGCCAAGCCTCGAGACCGTGCTGGCCGCCCGCATGATCCAAGGATTGGGGGCCGCCGCGCCGCGTATCGCCGCCATCGCGCTGGTGCGCGACCTTTACAAGGGCCGCGATATGGCGCGGATCGTCAGCTTTACCATGATGATCTTTACCCTTGTCCCCGCCATTGCCCCCTTCATGGGTCAGGGCATCATCGCCATCGGGGGCTGGCGGTCGATCTTCCTTGCCTTTGTGGTCTTTGCGCTGATCGCTTGTCTTTGGCTGGGTCTGCGCCAGCCTGAGACCCTGCCACCCGAAGCGCGGCGCAAGATGTCGGTCACCTCGCTTTGGTCGGCGGCGCGAGAGGTCTTGTCGCACCGCGTGATCCAGATTTCCATCGCCGTGCAGACGCTTGTTTTCTCGGCGCTCTTTGCCACGCTGTCGACCACCCAACCGATCTTTGACCAGACCTTTGGCCAAGGTGACAATTTCCCGTTCTGGTTTGCGGTGATCGCAGTCTGTGGCGGTACGTCCAGTTTCCTCAATTCGCGCCTTGTGGGCCGGTTGGGGATGCGGCGGATGGTGACGGGGGCTTTGGCGTTGCAGATGATCTTCACCGGCGCGATGCTGGCAGCACTGCTGGCCGGAGTTTGGCCACCGGCCATGGCTTTCGGCGCGCATCTGCTCTGGACGATTGGTGTGTTCTACATGGTTGGCCCCACCATCGGCAACCTGAACGCCTTGGCGCTGGAGCCTGTGGGCCATATCGCGGGCATGGCGGCCTCCATCACGGCGGCGATTGCCACCATCGCCTCTGTCCTGCTGGCGGCCCCAGTCGGGTTGATGTTTGACGGGACCGCTGTGCCGCTGATGGTGGCGATACTGGTGTTCTCAGGCCTGGGATATGCCCTGATGCGGATGATCCCGCGCTAGCGTTTGTCAAACCTTGGCAAGGCCTTGCGCGTCACTTTGACCACCGGGCGGAAGGGCGCGGGGGTGGGTTTGGCCACCGGCTTTGGCGCGGGTTTGGGTTGTTCTGGCGCGGGCGGTTTGGGCGGCGCATCCGGGCGCACCACCTTTTCGGCCAAATCGCGGGCAATGGCGAAGGCCCCCTTGATCCGATCCCCTTCGGACTTCCAATCGCGCATCAGGACGATCTTGTTGCCCGACACCCGGCCTGCCGCGCCTTCGGTTTTCAGGAAATCCACCAGACCGCCGGGATTGGCGAATTTGTCGTTGTGGAATTGCACCGTGGCCCCCTTTGGCCCGGCGTCTAGCCGAGAAATCCCGGCGCGCTTGCACATCGACTTGATCCGCACGATCAGCATCAAGGTGTTGACCTCTTTCGGCAGCGCGCCGAAACGGTCGATCAACTCGGCGGCGAACCCCTCAAGCTCCACCTTGGTGGTCAGGCCTGACAGGCGGCGATAGAGGCCAAGGCGCACATCAAGATCGGTCACATACTCCTCGGGGATCAGCACCGGGACGCCCAGATTGATCTGCGGTGCCCATTGATCGTCGAGCGGCGTCAGCCCCTGCAATTCCCCCGATTTGATCTTGGCGATCGTCTCTTCCAGCATCTGCTGGTACAGCTCATATCCGACTTCCTTGATATGGCCGGATTGTTCCTCGCCCAACAGGTTCCCGGCCCCGCGCAGATCAAGGTCATGAGACGCGAGGTTGAACCCCGCGCCAAGGCTGTCCAAAGACCCCAGCAAGCGCAGCCGTTTCAGCGCCTGCGGCGTCAGCGGCGCACGCGGGCGGGTGGTTAGATCGCAATAGGCGCGAGTTTTGGCGCGGCCCACTCGGCCCCGGATCTGATAAAGCTGGCTAAGGCCGAACATATCGGCGCGGTGGATGATCATCGTATTGGCGGTGGGGATATCGAGTCCCGATTCCACGATGGTCGTGGCCAGCAGCACATCATATTTGCCGTCGTAGAACTGGTTCATCCGGTCATCCAGATCCCCCGCCGCCAACTGCCCGTGGGCAATCAGATAAGTCACCTCTGGCACATGGGTTTTCAGGAAATCCTCCACCTCTGGCAGGTCGGAAATCCTTGGGACGACAAAAAAGGACTGCCCGCCGCGATAGCGTTCCCGCAAAAGCGCCTCACGCAGCGTCACGGTGTCGAATTCCGACACATAGGTGCGGATGGCCAAACGGTCCACGGGCGGGGTGGCGATGATCGACAGGTCCCGCACCCCGGTCAGCGACAGTTGCAACGTGCGCGGAATCGGCGTGGCGGTCAGGGTCAGAACGTGGACCTCGGACCGCATTTCCTTGAGCCGTTCTTTATGCGCCACACCAAAGTGCTGTTCCTCGTCGATGATCAACAGCCCCAGCGTCTTGAACTTCACACCTTGCGCCAAGAGCGCATGGGTGCCCACACAGATATCCACCGTGCCATCGGCCAAACCGGCGCGGGTGGCATTGGCCTCTTTGGTGGTGACAAAGCGCGACAACGGTTTGACATTGATCGGAAATCCGCGAAAGCGTTCGGCAAAGCTGCGGTAATGCTGCCGCGCCAAAAGCGTCGTCGGGCAGATCACCGCGACCTGCATCCCTGCCAAGGCCGCAACAAAGGCCGCGCGCATGGCGACTTCGGTTTTGCCAAAGCCCACATCGCCGACGATCAGGCGGTCCATGGGGCGGCCAGCCTCAAGGTCCGCGACCACATCGGCGATGGCGGTCAGCTGGTCGTCGGTTTCCTGATAGGGGAAGCGGGCGCAAAACGCCTCCCACATGGAATGCGGGGCCTCAAGGATGGGGGCGTGGCGCAGGTGCCGTTCGGCGGCGATGCGCATCAGACGATCCGCAATCTCGCGGATGCGTTCTTTCAGTTTCGCCTTCTTCGCCTGCCATGCGCCGCCGCCCAGACGGTCCAACAGCCCCTCTTCATGGCCGTAGCGGGAGAGGAGTTCGATATTCTCGACCGGCAGGTAAAGTTTCGCGTTTTCAGCATATTCCAGCGCAACGCAGGCATGCGGGGCACCAAGGGCGGTGATGGTTTCCAGCCCCAGATAGCGGCCCACGCCATGTTCGACATGCACCACCAAGTCGCCGGGGGAAAGCGTATCCACCTCACGCAGGAAGTTGTCGGCCTTGCGCTTGCGTTTGGGTTTGCCGACCAAGCGGTCGCCCAACACGTCTTGTTCCGAGATGACGGCCAGACCGGGGGCGGTAAACCCGGCCTCTAGCGGCCAGACCATCAGGAACAATCCGCCTTTTCCGTCAGGGATTTCGCGGAAATCCTTCACATCCCGCGCGAATTTGATCCCTTGATCGTCTAAGAGCCCGCGCAAACGCTCTCGTGCGCCATCGGACCATGAGGCGATGACGACCTGACGCTCTTCAAGCAACGCCTTAAGATGGTCAGCCAATGCCCCAAATAAACTTATGTTTTCCTGCTGACGCTCTGGCGCGAAGGACCTTCCGAACCGGCCAGAGGCGTCCAGCACGCTGGGACCGGGGGATTGCGGCAAGGGCGAAAGTTGCACCACGCGGTGCGGGGCCAAGGCTGCCTCCCACGCGGTATCGTCCAGATAAAGCAAACCCGGCGCGCAAGGCTTGTAGACCGTATCCAGCCGCCCCTTGGCCGCCATCGCGTCGCGGCGCGCATCGTATTGATCTTCAATGCTTTCCCAACGGGACAGGCGCGCGGGCGTCAGTTGATCGTCCAACATGACCGAGGCGTCGGCCATATAGTCAAACAGCGTCTCCATCCGATCATGGAAGAAGGGCAGCCAATGCTCCATCCCTTGATGTTTGCGGCCGGCACTGACCGCCTCATACAAGGGATCATCCGACCCGCCCACGCCGAACTCAGCGCGGTAGCTTTGGCGAAAGCGGGTGATCGCGGCCTCATCCAAGATAATCTCGGACATCGGCGCGAAATCGACGGCGGAGAGTTTTTCGGTGGTGCGCTGGGTTTCGGGATCAAAGCGCCGCGCGCCGTCCAGAACGTCACCGAAGAAGTCGAGCCGCACCGGCCCCCCGGCCCCCGGCGGGTAAATGTCGATGATGCCACCGCGCACGGCATAATCGCCGGGTTCGGCCACAGTCGACACCGGCGAAAACCCCATACGGGCAAGGAACCCCTTCAGACGCCCCTCATTCACCCGGTCCCCGACACGGGCGGAAAAGGCCGAGGTCAGCACGATATCGCGCGCAGGCAGCCGCTGCATCGTCGCCGACATCGTGGTCAGCAGCACAAACGGCCCCTTCACCCCATCGGCCAAGGCCGCGAGCGTCGACATCCGCCGCGCGCAGATATCGGGGTTGGGCGAGACGCGGTCATAGGGCAGGCAATCCCATGCCGGAAAGTCCAGCACCACGGCGGCAGGGGCCATGACCGACAGCGCAAGACGCATCGCCTCCATCCGCTTGTCATCCCGGGCGATGTGGATCACGGGGCGGCCACGGTCCAGCTCACGCGCCAAGAGTCGCGCGTCAAAGCCTTCGGGTGCGCCACCAAGGAGGATACGGTCTTTGCTCATGCGCCCGACATAACCGCCCCTGCGCCAAGGTCAACCTGTCCTGCGCTGGGCCGGATCACGGGGATGTTTCTTTGGGCCGGATCACAGGGCCCCAAGCCGCAGGTTCTGATACATGCCAAAGATCCCGGTGAGAAAAATCGCAATCACGCCGATCAGCTGCACCGCGGTGCGATGCC
>JAIYDR010000059.1 GCA_027487395.1 Rhodobacter sp.
CCGGGCCTTGGCTCACCTCATTTTCCAGCCGGGCGGCACCGATGCCCGTGCCATCGAGCGGCCCGCCGGGGGCATAGACAAAGCTGGATAACACGCGCGGATCGCTAAGGCGCGCCGACATGAACACATCGTCGTAAAAGCCCGGCTCGTTCGGGCGCTGATCCTGAATACTCAGGTTGTCGGCCAAGGTCCAATCTGACTGGCCCGTCGGCCCAGTGATCCTAGCGACAGCGTTACGCAAAATCTGAACATTCCGCGATGCTTCGGCCACGCGGATTTGCGGCGTCCACAGGCTTGGATTGGCGTCCTGCCCCGACGAAAGCACGTTGCGCACCACAGTGTTGTTGCGGATCGTCAGGCCATCGGTCTCCCCGATGCTGATGCCATGCAGGTGGGCGTTGATGATCACATTCTCTTCGATCACCACATTGCGGTAGAACATGTCCGTCCCGGCCGAGCCCCTGTCCACCAATTCGTTGCGCATGAAGATAGACTGCGTGTAAAGCCCCACGCCGGAATTCAGCACGTTGTTGCGGATGACGATGTCAGTGCTGGGGGACTTTGATCCCGCGGTCCAGAACTGGATCATGTCGGAATGGTCCATCAAATCAGGCGAACGCAGGAAATCGCGGATCGTGTTGTCTTCGATCAGCACGCGCTGCACCGCCACAAAGTTCAGCCCGTCCGAGCGGATCGAATGCACCACATTGTTGCGCAGCACCAGATCGGTGCTCTGCGCGAAAACCCCGCCGCGCAAGAACAGGCGGATTTCAGAGCCGGAAAGTTCAAAGCCTTGGGTGTCGCGCACCGAAAGGCCAAAAGCGGTGGGAAGACGGTCGGTGCCATCGGCAATCACCGGACCGAGGTCTCCGTCAAACAGGCTGTCGCGGATGGCAATGCCCGCGCATTCGATCACCTGAAATGGGCGCAGATCGGCATCATCCTCGTCTGTGAACACATAGTCAAAGTTCAGGTCTTGCAGCACCAGATACTGCACATTCCGCAGGTTCATGGCGTCAAACTTGGCCGGATCCGCCGCATCGGCAGAGCGCAGGATGATCGGCGCTTCTGGCGTGCCCCCGCCGCCCCGCAACAGAAGCGGGCCATAATCGCCGGGGGCGATGACGATCTCTGTACCGGGAAGCGCATCCGCCAAGGCTTGGCCCAAGGACGCGACCGTATCGACGTTGACGGTCTCGGCCCTGACGGGTTCGCAGACCGCCATCGTGCAAAGCACAAGACCTGCCAGTCGTGCCGACAGGCCCAAACGGGGCAGGTCAAAACGGCGCAGACTGAAAAACAAGGACAACACCATCACCCGGTTACAAAGTGGCGCCCATCCTGCCAAAGGATGTCAAGCGGTCGAGACGTACGAAAGTATAAATGTTTTTAAACTTTTGGTAAACAATGCATGCAGTGCCTGAGGGCGTGTTTCCTGCCTGTGTCCAAGCCGCCGCGTTTTTCGCTTACTCAGCCAGTCCGCCGCCATCCCCGGTGCCAGCCGGACTCGAGGCGTCTTTGCGGTGTGGCAGCGCGCGCAGGGTTTTCAGCAACGCCGCCAGACGGATCAGACCTAGCCCGAGACAGCCAGCCGCCACAGCCGTCAGCCCCCATGCCGCGCTGCCCGTTTCCCACAACGGTGCCAAGGCGGGCACCAGCGCCAGTGCCAGCAGGGCAAAGGCCGCAGCCTCATCCCGCCCGACGCCCCGCGCCGTCGTCCGGCGCATCATCCAAAGCGACAAGGGCGCACCCAACGCCTCTCCGATCAGCGCGCAGAGGATCACGCTGTGTAACCCGTGCCCCTGATCCAAAAGCCACCACGCCACCCCGAACGACAGGGCGCGCGGCACGTTGCCCCATAGCGAAACATGGCTGCGCGCCCGCGACAAGGCGACGATGGCCGGGGCCACCTTGACCATCCGGACTGCCTGAATGGCGGCCAAGGGCGCAATCAACATGGCCAGCGCGGCATAGTTCGGCCCCAAAAGCACAAGCACCGCAAAAGGCCCAAAGAGCGCCGCCCCCGCCGCCAACAGAACACCAAACAGCAGATGCAGGTTCATGCACAAGGATACCAGACGGTCAAACTCTGGCCCCTCAGACGCCGACAGGCGCGGCAGCAGCAGGGTCTGGCCAGATTTCGTGATCACCAACCCCGGCGTCAGGGTCAGGGTCACCCCCATCGCAAAGATGGCAAGGTCCGTCATCCCCAGATGGTGGCCGACCGTCAGGCGATCCCCTTGAAACACGATGAACATCAGCAGCGCATTTGCCAACAATGGCCAGCCAAAGCGCAAGGATGCCGCCATCACCCCTCGGTCAAGGCGGGGACGGAAGGCGCGTTCCGCCAGAAGATGCGACAGCACGACGGACAAGACCAACTGCCCAATCGTGGCCCAAAGCATCGCCCGCCAATCGCCAAACCACCACGCAAGCGGCACGATGGCCACCAGCGACAGCGCCGAGGGCAGGGTGGTGGTCAAAATCAAGGGCCCAAAGCGATCTTGGCGGTTCAGGCGGTGAATGTCGAAATGCTGAAGTGCATTCAGCACCGGCACCAGCGCCAGCATCTGATAGGCATAGACTGCCTCGGTCGTGCCCAAAAACTGCGCCACAGGGGCTGCCAGCACAAAAAGCACCAGCCCTGCTGCCACCCCGCGCAACAGTTGAAACCCCTGCAACGCATTTTGATAGTGCGGATCATCGCCTTGCCGCGACTGGACGATCTGTTGCTGCAATCCCAGTGCCGTGACCATCTCGACCGCGGCCAGCGCGAGAACGAAGGTCGCCGCGACGCCGTAATCGTCAACGGGGATCATCCGCGCGAGGATCAGGTTGCGCGCCAAAAGCAGGATGGCAGAGGCGGCATTGCCGGAGAGGATCACAGCAGAGGCATGGAACATCGGCAATCGCACTCGATCAAACCCAGCCAAACTTGGCCCCACCAAACGTGGTAAGGTGTCTTGTAAAGCGCGTTCCCTGCCCTTCGGTCAAGGGTGCGCTGCAGGGGACTTGATCTTTTGCGTGACATCGGGCGAAGATGCGCGCGTGGTTGCGGGACGTGTAAATGTCAGTGGTAAACAGTGTCGCGCTTGCGCGGGTTGGTCGTGGCGATCTTTGCGCCGGGTGTGGCGCCTGCGCCGGGCGCTTTCCCAAAATGATTGAAATGCAGCCAGCCGGTGACGCATGGCCGCGCCCCAAGGCGATCGCCTTTTTGACTGCCGCACAGGATGCCGAACTGGCAGGCTTCTGTCCCGGTCTGGGACAAAGCGCCTTGCCATCTGAGCAGCCCGCGCATCCGCTGTGGGGGGCATTCCATGACATGCGCCGGGCTTGGGCCACTGACGCCGATTTGCGCCATCGCGCGGCTTCGGGCGGGGCTTTGTCGGCAGTGTTGGGACATCTTCTGTCCTCGGGTCGCGTGGATGCGGTGATCCAGAGTACCGCCGCACTGCCACCAGACCCGGCCCATGCCAACCGCACCATCGTCAGCACCGGGGTAAAGGACATCGCCGCAGCGGCGGGGTCGCGCTATGCGGCCTCGTCCCCCTTGACCGGCTTGACCGCTTGGGTGGCCGATGGCCGTCGCTTTGCCTTCGTCGGCAAGCCCTGCGATGCAGCGGCACTGCGGGCACTGGCCTTGCAGGATCATGGCGTGGCGCGGGCCTTTCCGGTGATCCTGTCCTTCTTCTGCGCGGGGGTGCCGTCGCGCCGTGGCAATGAGGCGCTGCTGCGGGCAATGGGGGCGGAACCGGAACACGTTACCGCCTTCCGCTATCGCGGTCATGGCTGGCCGGGGCAGGCGGTGGCGCAACTGGCCGATGGGTCGGAACGCGTGATGGGATACCATGACAGCTGGGGCGGGGTGCTGTCCAAGCATCTGCAACACCGCTGCAAAATCTGCGCCGATGGCACTGGCACGGCGGCGGACCTGTCTTTTGGTGACCCGTGGGAGACGGATGCGCACGGTTATCCTTTGTTCACCGATGCGCCGGGACAAAGCCTTGTGGTGATCCGCACTGCCCTGGGGGCCGAGGTTTTGGCCGCAGCCGAACAAGCCGGCGCGGTTGAAAGCACTGGTTATGATGTGGCGGGCTTGGTGACCATCCAGCCGGGCCAACGCAACCGCCGACGGACGCTTTTGGCACGGTTGCTTGCGCTGCGCCTTTTGGGACGACCGGTGCCAGACTATCGCGGCATGACGCTGCTGGCGGCGGCACGGCAGGAACGGCCTTTGACGTTGCTCAAGGCCTTCTTGGGCATGGCGCGGCGGGCGTGGCGCGGGGCTGGACGGGACAAGGCAAGGACAGAGACATGACCAAACCGCTTCACCTGTGCCTGATCATGCACTCCACCCGGTCGGACAATCTGGGCGTCGGTGCCCTTACGCGGTCCGAGGTGGAAATCCTGCGCGGGGTCGCCGCTGATCTGGGGCGCAAGCTGACCCTGACCGTGATTGATTGGAAGGACGCCCGCCCCCCCTACATCACCGGCGACGATATCCGCATCGTGCCTTTGGACACCAAGTTTCTGCTGAACCCGTTCGGCTATTTCGCGACAGTCCGCCGGGCGGACGCGGTGGTGGATATCGGCGCGGGGGACAGCTTTGCTGACATCTACGGCCCCAGCCGTCTGCGGCGGCTGTTTGCGATGAAATTCCTGACGCATCTGGCGCGGCGTCCCTTGGTGGTAGCCCCGCAGACAATAGGCCCCTTCACGCAAAGCCTATCATCGCGGCTGGCGCGTTGGACGCTGAACCTGTCGGCGCTTGTCGCCACCCGCGATCCGATGTCCACCGCCGCGGTGCGTGATCTGGGCGTCACCCGCCCGGTGGTAGAGGCGTCGGATGTGGCGATGCTCTTGCCCTATGATCCCCCGGCCCCCCGTCCGCCGGGACCGTTGCGGGTGGGGCTGAACCTGTCGGGCCTGTTGATGCACGGCGGATATGGCGGCGCCAACGACTACGGCCTGTCCTTGGATTATCCCGCGTTGATGCGCGATCTGGTGGCGCTGTTTCAGTCCCGCGGGGCCGAGGTGGTTTTGGTCCCCCATGTCATCGTCAAATCCGGGCCGATGGTGAAAGAGGATGATACCCGCGCCTCGCAGAAACTGGCGGCAGAGGTCCCGGGACTGACCCTCGCCCCCGATTTCGCCACCCCATCTGAGGCGAAGTCCTTTATCGCAGGCCTCGATTTCTTCATGGGCGCGCGGATGCACGCCTGTATTGCAGCGCTGTCCTCGGGCGTGCCGGTCTTGCCCTTGGCCTATAGCCGCAAGTTTGCGGGGCTGTTCGGGGCGCTGGGCTATGGCCATACGCTGGATCTGCGCGCGTTGAGCGCCGATGACATTCTTAAGGCCACGGAAACCGCGCTGGACCGTCTGCCGGACCTCGCGGCCGAGGCGCGCCAAGCGGGGGACCTGGGGCGTGCGCGGCTTGCGGTCTACCGCGACGCTTTGCGCGGGCTTTTGGCCTGATGCCCACGGCTGCGATCATCATCCCGCATTTCGAGGACGCCGCCCGACTTGCCCGTTGTCTGACTGCCCTTGCCCCGCAACTGGCCGCGCATGGGCAAGAGGTCGAGGTGGTGGTGATCGACAATGGTAGTCGTCCTGGTTTTGCCGAGGCACTGCCCGTGCTTCCCGGCCTGCGTGTTTTGCTCGAGCCCCGGCGCGGTGCCGCCGAGGCCCGCAATCGCGGCATTGCCGAAACTACGGCAGAGCGGCTGTTTTTTCTGGATTGCGACTGTATCCCTGCGCCTGATTGGCTGACAACGGCGCTTGCGCTGTCGGAAAGTGCTGATCTGGTGGGGGGCAACGTCGCGGTGTTCGACGAAACCCCCGGCCCGCGGACCGGCGCGCAGGCGTTCGAGGCGGTCTTTGCCTTTGACAACCGCCGCTACGTGCTGGCCAAGGGATTTTCCGTCACCGCCAATCTTCTGGCGCGACGCGAGGTCTATCGCCGCATTGGTGGATTTCGGATTGGAATCTCTGAGGACAAGGATTGGTGCCAGCGCGCCACCGCTGCCGGGTTCCGCCTGACCTATGCCGATGACCTGAAGGTCAGCCACCCCTCGCGCGGGGATTGGGACGCTTTGGCGCGCAAATGGCGGCGGTTGACGGTGGAAACCTTTGGTCTGTATCCCGTTACGCTGAAATCCCGCATCGTCTGGGCCCTGCGCGCGGCAGCCGTGGTGGCCAGCATCTTGCCGCATGGGCTGCGGGTGCTGACCTCTTCTGCTTTGGCAAAAGGGGAGAGGGCCACCGGTCTTGCCACATTGGTCCGTCTGCGCCTCGCGCGCGCTGGGTGGATGCTGCGACAGGCGCTGACGGGGCAGGCGGGGCTTTAGCGTCTAAACCCGCTGGCGCAAGATGCGCGCAGGCACGCCGCCAACAATGGCCCCTGCAGGCACATCGCGTGTCACCACTGCACCTGCCCCTACAACAACGCCATCGCCCAAAGTGACGCCTGCCGTGATCACGGCCTTTGCCCCAATCCAGCAGCCTTCACCGATGGTGATGTCCCGCTCGGCCATCGGCTGGTCCGTCAGCTCTTGTCCCGCTGCCAGCCCGTAATCCGCTGCCGTGACAAAGGCACCGGGGCCAAAGGTCGTGCGTGCGCCCACGATGATGCGCCCGCTGGAGCGTCCCGCCCAGAGCGAGACAAATTCTCCCACCTGCACGCCATCCCCCAGACTGATCCGCGCACCGTTGCGAAAAGAGGCATTGGGCGCGATGCGGCAACTCTGGCCGAGAGTCATTTCGGCTCGGGGCAGCACATGGCTGTAGCCCCAGTAATGGATCATGCGAAACGGATGCAGCAGCACGCCGGGGTGCAGAAACGACCGCGCCGCCCGCATCAGGCGCACCGCTCTGCCGGGTTTGCGGGCTGCGCGGTCAGCCGGGGGCATAGCCATAGCCATAGCCTTGGCCAAGGCTGCGCGCCTTGTTCAACACCACGCCCAGAACGTTCGTATTGGCCGCCACATCGGCCTCGCACTGGTCCAACTCTTTGATCGAGGTCACCTCTGCCGCCGCAACGATAATCACCGCATCCAGCCGTTGCAGCACTGTCAAGGCGTCATCGGTTTGCAGGATCGGCGCAAGATCGAACAGCATCACATCCGGCTCATAGTCGGCATCGATCCGGTCCAACTCTTCGGCCACTTGATTGAGTTGCAACAGTTCGGACGGGCTGCGATGCGCGCGGCCATTGGTTGCAAAACACAGGTTCGGCCCAAAGGCCAAGGCACAACCTTCGAACGCGACGCGGCCCGCCAGCACCGAAAACAGGCTCGCACTGGGCGTTATTCCCAGCATGGTTGCGATTGACGGACGGCGCAGGTCCGCGTCCACCAGCATGATCCGCATTTCGGGATTTCGCGCAAAGGAAAAGGCCAGGTTCAGCGCGATGGTGCTTTTCCCACAGCCCATCAGCGGCGAGGTGATCCCGATCCGCCGCCAGCCATTGGTGCGCATCAGGTGCAAGACCTTGGTGCGCAGCATGTCAAAGGGGGCCGAGTTCGGCCCGCCATCCTTGGCCACCAACAAGGACCGGTCCAGTTGGCGACGGCTTAGGCTAGCCTGCTTGAGCGCTTGCCAGCGCGCGGCAATATCCTCGGGGTGACTGCGCCGGGCCGGCGCTTTCGCGACGACAGCGGGCAGGGTCTGCGACGAACTCTCACCCCGTGCGGCGCGGGCCTTGCTGATCGCTTCGCTCAGTCTATCCATGGCGGCACCTTACACAACGGTCGTGGCAGAAGACCCTGCCGGAGCGGCCGGCCAGTCAAGGGTCACAAGGTTTCTCAACATGTCGAACACCCCACGGAACAAGATATCCAGTGGCAGATAATTGCGATGCACAAAGATCATGCCCGCCAGCAGCAGCCCCGCCACAAAGGACAGCGCCAGCGTGATCAAAAGCACTCGCTTGCGCCGCTGCTGCCGCGATTGCAGGATTGGGATTACGGAGAGCGGTGCAATCCCCAATCGTGCGGTCAGGTCGGCGGCGCTGCGGATACCGGGCTTCAGCAGGTCCAGCCCCAGCACAGCACCGATGCCCAACATCAGCCCGCCGAAAGTGCCGCCTGCGGCGAGCAGCATCCGACTGGGCCGCTGCGGGTCTTGGGGAGGGACGGCGGGTTCGATCACGGTGATACGTTGCCCTTTCGAGAGGGCCTCAATCATATCGCCGGTCTCGGCCTCTGCCTTTTTTGCCATCGTCATATCGAACTGCGCGCGAACATTGTCATAGTCATGTTGCAGCGTCTCCAGTGCGATGCCGTTCAAGGGCGTCGCCTCAATGGTGTCGCGCAGTTTCTTGATCAACGCATCAAGATCGGCACGACGGCCTTCCAATGAGCTCAAACGTTCGTCCAGATCGGTCAAGCGCAAATCGAAGGCGTTGCGCGGCTGGCGATTGCCGGAGTCTTCGGTGGACAGTCTGGCTTCAGTCACTGCGATCTCGGTGCGCAGTTCGGGCGCTTTCGGATCGTCGGCGGGAAGCGACTCCAATTCGGCACGCAGCGCTTCGAGTGTGGCACGCAAGGCTTCTTCTGTGCCGCTCAACGTCGTCGTCTGAGCGCCATGCACACGGCGCAAGCGGTCGCGCTCTGCGTTCAGATCGGAAATCTCACGCGCGAGGGTTAGGCGTTCTGTTTCCAGCGTGACGACCTGTTCCTGCCGGAAAGTGAGTGTGTCAGGTAGGGCTTCGCGGTGGGTTTCCTTGAACTTCACGATCTCGGCCCGGCGGGCCACGAGGTCTTGTTCCAGCCGCGTAACCTCGGACTGAAAGAATTGCAGCGTGTCGCGCGCGACACGGGTGCGCATTTCGACATCTTCTTTCAGGATCAAGGTCACCACCTCATTGGTGACCGATGCCGCCAATTCCGGGCTATTGGCTTCGAAGCTGACGCGAACGAGGGTTGCTTCCTGCGCGCCGCGCTGCACCGTGCCACCCGTCGTCTGGATCGAAATGCGGTTGCGCATGTTATCGACGACTTCATCCGCAGTCATTGCCTTGACCGGTCGGTCGCCCACCGGGGCATAGACTTGCAGCCGATTGACCATTTCAAGGATGGTTTCCCGGGTCAGCACACGCTGCCTGATAATCTGCATCTGTTCTGTTGGCTGGGTGCGAACGGTCGAAGACGCCAAATCGTCCGGGATTTGTTCGCTTTCTACCACCAACAGCGCATCTGCCATATAGACTGGTGGCAGGATCCGGATGAGCAGAATGCTGATCAGCGCGCCTAAGGCCAAGAAGCCAATGACAATGTGTAAGCGTCTCAGGAAAAGCGACACATAATACTGCATAATGTGCCTATTCGGTCCATCCGTTCAGCGGTGTGCGGACGCGGCGGAACTCCGGCACACCGCTTTGATCCTCGGGCTTTGGCAGGGCTGGGGTTCCAACCGCGAAATACACGCCGTCATTGACGACCTGTTCCACGGTTTCGACATCGACCCAAACCTCGCCCTTGGTAAAGGCGTAGACCATCGACAGATCGCACAGCTTGTTGATCAGGCGCGGCACGCCACCGGTCTTGGCATGGACATAGGCGCAGGCTTCGGGGGTGAAGATCTGCACCGTCGCGCCCACAACATGCAGGCGATGTTCGATATAGCGCTGCACGGTTTCGGCATCCATCGGCGAGAGGTGATAGGCCGATGAGATCCGTTGGGCAAATTGCGTCATCTCTGGCCGCTGCACCACGGCGCGCAGTTCGGGCTGGCCGACAAGTATGAGCTGCAACAACTCGTCCTTGTTGGAGTTGATGTTGGTCAGCATCCGCAACTCTTCCAGACTGTCGATGGCCAGGTTTTGCGCCTCGTCAAAGATCAGCACAACGCGGCGGCCTTCGGCATATTCCGAAATGAGAAAGTCCTGAAAACGCGCGAAGTGATCGACGTAGCTTTCATGTGGCCCGGCAGGCACGCCAAAGGCCAAAAGCACCCAGCGCAAAAGCTCTGATCGGGCGCCATGGGCGTTTGCGACCAGACCGGCCCGCACCTCGGTGGACATGCTGTTCAGAAGGTGATGGACGAGCGTGGTCTTGCCGGTCCCCACATCCCCGGTGACAAGTGTGATCGGTGCCCGTGTCAAAAGGCCGAACTCAAGGATGGTGTAGGCGCGGGTATGGGTGCCTGACCAATAGACAAAGGCGGGATCTGGAACCAGCGAAAATGGCCGCTCCGTCAAACCGAAATGCTGTGTATAAATATTCAATGTGCTGTTCATACTCGTAAGAACTTATGTCGCGGTGGCGTTGTGCCTTGCGCGCGAGGTGCCGCTCGTTCAGCGATACAATATATAGAGAATCGCGCAACAAAAGCCAAACCACGATATGTTTTTTTCGATTGGCCCCGCAGAATCGGTTGCACTTCTCGCAGATCAACCCAAAAGCGAAAACGATCCAATTCGAATCGAGAGTTTGATTAAAATTTAGGCAAATCTTGGCGCTCCCCTGTCACGAAAACAAGACATCTTGGCCTGATACAATCTCAGACTGCCTAAAATTCTCCAAAAGTTCACCTCAAATGGTATGTATCTGTTCTGGCTGAAGTATGGGTTTTGTCGAGGTGGAAAGCCTGCCGCGACGACGCCCACCCCGCAGCATCTAGTAGTGTGTGTGTGTTTGCAATGACAGTGAACCTTGATCTGCGTGACGTGAAATCTGTTCCCGTTGGCGTGGTCGTCCCGAATGATATGGCGCAAAGACCCTCTCGCAGTAATCGTCTCGCGCAAAGTGTCGTCGGCCGACAAGGCAGAGGGCTGTACTCTATCCTAGGCAAGCGAGTGCTGGATATCGGCCTGATCATGTTGGCTTTGCCGGTGGTTCTGCCGGTGCTTTTGGTGCTTGCTGCCGTGATTGCTCTGTTTGGGGGCAGTCCAATCTATGTTCAGAAGCGGGTTGGTCTGGGCGGGCGCACCTTCCGTATGTTCAAGCTGCGCACGATGGTGCGCGATGCCGATGACAGGCTTGCCGAGTATCTGGCGGCCAATCCGACAGCGCGGGCCGAATGGAACCTGCGCCAGAAACTGACCCATGATCCACGCATCACTGCTTTTGGCGCGATCCTGCGCCGCAGTTCCTTGGACGAGTTGCCGCAGCTTTGGAACGTGTTGCGTGGCGACATGAGCCTTGTCGGTCCGCGTCCCATGATGGAAACGCAGCGCAACCAATATCCCGGCACCGCCTATTATCGCCTGCGGCCCGGCCTGACTGGACCATGGCAGATTGGCGCGCGGCACCTGACCACCTTCGCCGACCGGTCAATCTTTGATGACCAGTATGAAAACCGGCACGGATTGGTCTATGATCTGTCGATCTTGCTGCGGACCGTGCGTGTTGTTGCGTCCGGGACCGGCTGCTGAGACGTTCATACCGGGGTGAAATTGCGTTTATTGCCAGTTTTGCGGGGCTTTGTCCTTGCCGCCGTTGCCAGTGTTTTCCTGACCGGCTGTGACAGCGCCGAAGAGCGGGCAGAGCAGTACTATCAATCCGGCCTCGCACTTCTGGAGGCGGGAAAGGACGCACAGGCCAAGGTCGAATTCCTGAACGCCCTGCAATTCATGCCATCTCATGATGGAGCGCGGCTTGGCTATGCCGATGCCCTGATGCGCGAGGGCAAGCCCTCCGACGCCTATGTGCAATATGTGCGCTACGTCGAGTATCGCCCCGATTCCCCCGAAATCCGCCGCAAACTGGCTGAGATGGCGATTATCGGTGGCAATTGGACTGAAGCCGAACGCCATGGGCGCGAGGCATTGCGGCTGGAACCTGATGCAGCGGGCGCCGCGTCGATCCGCATCGCCTTGGACTACCGTCTGGCCATCTCAATCGAGGCCGGGCAGGTAGAGGCCCAACGCAAGCAGTTGTTCAATGCGGCCGAAACCATTTTGCGCCTCGCGCCGTCCGATAAGATCGCCCGCCGCGTGACCATCGATTACCTGATCACCGGACCTGATCCGCTAAAGGCCCTGCCCGAGGTCGAGGCCGCCCTGACGACTGAGCCAGAGGATTACCCGCTGAACGGGCTGAAGCTGCAATTGCTTTCACAAAGCGGCGACATGGAGGCGGTGGCAGCGCAACTGTACAGGATGGTTGCACTTTTCCCCGAGGACCGCGAATTGGCGCCTGCCTTGCTGGAGCTTTTGGTTCGGAATGGAGAAATCGACCGCGCCGAAGCGTTCTTGCGCGACCGCACCGCCCCCCCCGATGTGGATATCGAGGGCAACCTTGCCCTGATCCAATTCTTGCGCACCCATCGCGGGCCTGACGCAGGTTTGCGCCAGATCGAAGCTGCCGAGGCCGCTGCAGGGCCAACACCCGCAGGCGCAGTCTATCGTGGTCTGCGCACACTGTTTGAATTTGATGATGCCCAAAACGCGGCTGGGACGGGTACTGCGACGGACACGGCGGCGCAAACGGCGCGGGCCGATGTGCTGCGCGCGGCAATCACCGACCTGCCCGCACCCGACGCGTTCCGCCCGGTTCTGCAAACGGGTCTGGCGCGGATGCAACTTGCGCTTGGCCAAACCGCCGAGGCGCGTGCGACGGTCGACAGCGTGATTGCGGCTGACCGCACCTTTGCCGATGCTCTGCGCCTGCGGGCCGCAATGGCACTGGATGACAACCGCCCGTCCGATGCCATCAACGACCTTCGCGCGGCTTTGGACCAGAACTCGCGCGACGTTGAGGCGCTCTTGTTGCTCGCTCAGGCGCATGAGGCGGATGGCGCGGCGGACCTTGCCGGGGAACGTCTGGCCGAAGCCAATGCCGCCAGCGGCAATGCGGCGGATGTGGCGTTGCGCTATGCTGGCTTCCTTGTTGCGCAGGGCCGCACCCGCCCCGCCGAAGCGGTGCTGTCAGACTCGCTCCGGCTGTTTCCCGATAACTTGCAACTCTTGACGGCACGCGCCGATCTGATGCTCCGCGATGGTCGCCGGGATGAAGCCGCGGAACTGGTCGAACGTATCGCCGTTCTTCCGGACCCTGCAGCAGGATCTGTGGCCCAACAATTCCGCATTCTGCTGTTGGAGTCGGAAAGCCGTAACGAAGAAAGCATCGCTTTGCTGCGCGAGTTGGCGCAAAGCGCGGACGGCACTGTCGCCACCCAAATCGGACTGGTGAACCGGCTGGTGGCCTTTGGCGATACAGATGGCGCCTTGGCGCAACTGAATGAAGCGTCTGAACGATTTCCTGACGATCCGCGTCTGATTACCCTCAATGCTGCGCTCTTGTTGCAACTCGGCAAGACCGAGGACGCTGAGGCCGTGTTATCGGCCTTGATCGCCTCTTTCCCCGGCTTTGTTCCGGCTCTGTCGCTTTACGATGACCATATGTCTGCGAATGGCCGAGCGGATCAGGCCGAAGCGGCTTTGCGTCAGGCGGTTGAGAGCGACCCCGCCTCTGCCCAACTTCGTGGAATGCTTGCGCTGCGTCTCGAGGCGCAGGGACAGACTGATGCGGCGATTGCGGAATATCAAACCATCCTTGCGGGCGGTGACAACCCATTGGCCGCGAACAACTTGATCAGCCTTTTGGTCTGGACTCGCGACGATGCGGAAAGTCTGGCGAAAGCGGCCACATTCGCGCGCCAGATCGCTGATCTTGAGGATCCGGCGGTGAGCGATACGCTGGGCTGGCTGGCTTATCGTGAGGGGCGCTTTGGCGATGCCGTGCTGGCTCTGTCCGAAGCGGCGCGCGCCTTGCCCGGTGATCCATTGGTTCAGTATCGCTACGGTCGTGCCTTGGAAGCCGCGGACCGCAAGGACGCCGCCATTGCGCAATATGAACTGTTCTTGTCGCAACGTGCTTCGGCACCTGCCGCGCAGGTGACGGATGCCGAAGCGCGGCTGGCCAGTTTGCGCCCCGCTGGCGGGCCATAGGTCGGCTTATGGGCGGGGTTTCCGTATCCTCGGGGCGGTCGATGTTGGGGTCTGCCTTGCTGGGGCTGGCGATCGTGGCCGCGATCCCGGTCTTTGCGCCGGGCATGGCCGAACTTGGCCGGGTCTGGTTGACGCCGGAATACAGCCACGGTCCGTTGATCCCCGTGGTGTCGGCCTATCTTCTGCTGCGCGAGATGTCGCGCGACAGCACCTCGCCGCCGCCCGGCGTGCCGCGCCGGACCTGGCCGGGGGGCCTGCTGGTTCTGCTCTCGTTGGCCGTCGGGCTTTTTGGCACGCTGGCGGGCATCCCCGATATCGTCGCTTACGGGCTGATCCTCTGGGTCGGAGGCATGGTGCTGACTGGCTTTGGTTGGGACCGGGGCAAGCGACATTGGGCGCCTGTGCTGCATCTGGTGTTCATGCTGCCGCTGCCGCAGATGCTGTACTGGCAGATGTCGATCTTTTTGCAACTGATCTCCTCTGAAATCGGGGTCGCGCTGATCCGGTTGGCGGGCATCCCAGTCTACTTGGACGGAAACGTCATCGACCTTGGGGTCTACAAGCTGCAAGTGGCCGAGGCATGCTCGGGCCTGCGCTATCTGTTCCCGATCCTCAGCTTTTCCTACCTTTTCGCCATCCTCTACCGGGGGCCGATGTGGCAAAAGGCGGTACTTTTGCTGCTGGCGGCACCGTTGACGGTGGTGATGAATTCGATCCGCATCGGGGTGATCGGCATTCTGGTGGACCGCTACGGGATCGCCCATGCCGAAGGGTTTTTGCATGTGTTCGAAGGCTGGGTGATTTTCGGCCTGTGCATCGCCATCCTGTTTGCCACGGCGGCTGTGCTGCAACGGATGACGGCAGATCGTTTGCCGTTGTCAGAGGCGATTGACATGGATGTGACGGGTCTTGGCCAACAGCTTGCGCGCGTGCGGTCCTTGCGGGCTGGGGGGGCGATGGCTGCCACCGGGGCGCTGGCTGTTGCGGCATCGGTGTTCGTCCTGACCTTTGCGCCTCCCGTGGCGCAGCCTTCGGCGCGTAACAGCTTTGGCGTCTTTCCCGCACAGGTTGGTGCCTGGACAGGCCGCTTTAGCCCGCTGGACCCCGAGACTGTGGCCGTTTTGCAGGCCAGTGATTACATCCTTGGCGATTTCTTTGACCCGGCCGAGGCGGCGCCGGTCAACCTGTTCTCGGCTTGGTATGCCGATCAAAGCGTGGGGTCCGGCATCCATTCGCCCGAAGTTTGTCTGCCCGTCGGTGGGTGGGAAGTGGTCTCAATTGGCCCGGTTGAGGTGGCCGGCGTGGATGGCGTTCCTGTTCCCGTCAATCGTGCTGTGATCCAAAAGGGCTTGGACCGGATGATCGTGCATTATTGGTTTGCCCAACGCGGCACACGCATGACCAGCGCCTTTGCGGTCAAGCTGTCGGTGATCCGCGATGGTCTGGCGACAGGGCGGCGGGATGGGGCCTTGGTGCGGCTGACCACCCCGGTGATGCCCGGCGAATCCGACGCTGAGGCTGAGGCACGGTTGCTGCGCTTTGCCGGGCAGGTCAATCCGATCCTGCCCGATTACGTGGACCGCTGACCGCGACCGGTGCTGTCAGACCATCACGCCCCGGCCTCGCCTGCTTGCGGGGCAGGGGCTTGGGGGGCTTGCGCCGGATGACAGCCAGAGCCCAAGGTGATCGCCCCATCGTCAGCCACAGGACTTGCGGTCGTTTCGCAATCGGTCATCTGACCCATGAGATACCGCCAGAAGCGGTTTTCCTCGATCACCTCAGCCTCGGGCAGGTAGGACAGCAACAAAATCCCCCCTGCGCCGGTCTTGGCCTGCGCGGTGGTCCCATGCCCTGACACGAGCACACAGCCCAAGAGGACAGACGAAGTGAAGACAAAGCCGCGCATGCGCACCCCTTTCCGAACGGCCACCACCTGAACAAGACTCAGAGGCTGGCGTATGGCCGGATGAGGGCAATTTCTGGGCCACACGCTGCAAGGCGCGGCAAAATGGTGCTCAGCTGTTGGCAGATCGCTTTTGCGCGATGCGGTCATAGGCGGCCAGCAGATGCGGGACAGAGCTTGACCAGCTGAGGCTTTCCAGCACGCGGGCGCGGCCCAATTCCCCCATCCTCTGGCGCAGGTCGGGGTCATCCATGAGGCGGGCGATGCAATCGGCCATCTGCACCGGGTCGTTGCCTGCGGCATAAAGCGACGCTTCCCCCGCCGAGGCGCGGCCTTCGGTCAGGTCGAACTGCACCACGGGTTTGCCCAAGGTCATGTATTCCATCACTTTGTTCATGGTCGAGATGTCGTTCATCGCGTTTTTCGGGTCCGGTGCCACGCCGATATCGATCACATTCAGCACCTCAAGCAGCGCCTTGTCGTAAAGCGCGCCGGTAAAGGTGAAATGTGCCGACAGCCCCCGGTCGCGGACATCCTGTTCTACCACCGGCAGGTGCGGACCAAAGCCGACGATCAGAACATGGATATCCGGCCGCCCCATCTTGTTGACCAGATGGTCCACGGCGGCGACCAGCAGGTCCATGCCCTCTTGTTGGCCGATCACGCCGACATAGCCCAACACGCAAGCCGCACCTTTGCGCCAGTCAGGATTGCCGGGGCCGGGGATGAAACGGTCGGTCTGCGGGGCAGAGCGGACCACGAAGACATCCTCTGCCGCCATCTTTCCGCGCCGCAGGGCGATGGCGCGGAAACTTTCATTGGTTGCGATCGAGACATCGGCAGTGGCAAAGGTCAGCCGTTCCCAGATCATCATCACCCGCCACAACAGGCCACGCTTGCCGAACTTGGCCTCGAACAACTCTGGACAGACATCGTGATGGTCAAACAGGTAACGCACGCCCCGCAGACGCCACCACAGCGCCAAAAGGAACACAAGGTCCGGCGGATTGCAGCCTTGGATGACATCAAACCCGCGCTCGCGCCGCACGCGATGGGACAGGCGGAACCAATGCCACATCGCCGCGCCATATTCGCGCGCGTAGGCCAGCGCACCGGAATGCGCCTCAGCGGGCATGGAGTGGCGGTAGATATGGACGCCGTCGATCACCTCATAGGCCGCGTTCCAGCCGCGCGCCATCGGGCAGATCACGCTGACCTGATAGCCCGCCTTGGTCAGGGTCGTCGCTTCTAGCCAGACCCGGCGATCCAAAGGGACAGGAAGATTCTCAACCACGATCAAAACACGAAGCGACATCACTGGGCACCATCACTACACCAACATCCGCGACACTGGACGATTTGCAGGGGAAAACCAAGGCTCTGTCGCCAATAACTTCGGCTGACTTGTTTCCCTTTGCGCAACAAAGACACGGAGGATTGCCACGCCATTCGCGCGTTCCGGCTGTTAGACCGATCCCTTTTTCAGTGACCGCTTGCTGAATGATCTGATCGACTGGGCGCGTTGCGCCGTCGGCAACGGCGGCTCTCCGGCTAGAGGCGTCTTTTCCGAGCAGCTTCATGGATATAGCGCGCACCGGCAGCCAAATTGAAGTCCAGATAGCCGTTGATCTGCTCCGATATCGGTGTGGATGCATCCAGTTCGCTTGCCTCGATGCAAGTGAAGACCTTTTCACGCTCTGCTTCTATGTCGTCGTTGGTTGGCATGGCAGTGCGCTTCGCAGTGTCGTCATCCAACAGGGTGGCAAACCGGTCCCAGAGCAGCGACGTCGCAATCTCTTCGGTGAGGTCAGTTTTCGGTACTCGATGGGCGTCGTCATGGCGATCAGCGTCGGAAAAAAGCGACAGTGACTGTGCTGCGCCATCCAATAACTTCTGCAAACGTGCCACCGCTACGGCATGGTTGCGGTCGGCCAGACGCAGATCGCCACCCAGAGGTTCGAGGAGTTCTGACTTGCCCCCGAAGGCAGGTCGAAGGCGTTGAGGGTTCGAAAGCCTTGCCCAGAAGCGACCGTTCTTCTCTTTCCAATGACGCCGCCTTGCCGCCATCACACAACCCCACTCTGGCACCGGTTCTGGCACCAACGCCTTGAACGCAAGGGTTTTCTTCTGGTTCAATGAGTTAAGGTGGTGCTGTGAGAGAGGATTGAACTCTCGACCTCTCCCTTACCAAGGGAGTGCTCTACC
>JAIYDR010000308.1 GCA_027487395.1 Rhodobacter sp.
GAAGCGTCTTGATGACCTCGCCCTGACGTTGGGGCGGTATCTGTCCGTATCCATCCACAACATCAGTTCAACAAGTCCATTTGACTTCGCCACTCAAGGGCTCTGGACTGACCGCATCGCCCCCCCAAACATGGGCATCGGCAGCATCACACCCGCACAGACACTGAAGATGGCCGCGTGACTTCTACGGATGTACCCCGCCAAAATGGGGGGACTGCCAGTTAAATCCAAGAGCCGCCCTGATCGAGTACGATATAGACGTTTTTCAATGTCGAGTATTCGTCGAATCCGTGTCGCCCCAATTCTCGCCCCATGCCGCTTTGCCTGAAGCCCGAGATTCCCATTTCCGGTCCACCCGTTCCTGCACCGTTGATCCAAGTTCGTCCGGCCCGCACCGCGCGGATGGTCTGAACCGCTTTGCCCAGATCATTGGTCCAGACATTCGCTGACAGGCCATAGTTGGTGTCATTCGCCAAGCGGATCGCTTCTTCCGCAGTGTCGAACGTCTGCACCGCAAGGACTGGCCCAAAGATTTCATCGCGGGTCACCGACATATCGGCCCCCGCCTCGGCAAAGATCGTCGGCGCAAAATAGTTGCCGACCGTGCCCAGACGACGCCCCCCCACCACCAACCCGGCACCATCGCGGATACCTTCGCTGACATAGTGCTCGACCTTTTCCAAATGTGGCCGGTGGATCATTGCGCCGATCTTGGTGCGCGGGTCCAATGGGTCGCCCACCGTGACATTGCTGGCGATATGCACCAAGCGCTCCAGCATCGCGTCCTTGATATCACGCTGCACGATCATCCGGCTGTTCGAGATGCAGGCCTGACCCTGACCGCCAAAGATCGAGCGGGCGATCGTATCGGCGGCGGCGTCGAGGTTGGCGTCGGCAAAGACAATCGCCGGTCCTTTGCCACCAAGTTCCAGCCCCACCCGCTTGATGCGCGCTGCCGCCAAGCCGCCAACAATCTGACCCACCCGGAAAGATCCAGTGAAGTTGATCATGTCGCAGGCGGGGTGTTCGGCAAAAAGCTGACCAACCGGGTTGCCATAACCGGTGACGACGTTGATGACGCCATCCGGGATCCCGGCCTCACGCGCCAGTTCGGCCATGCGAATGGTCGACCCCGAGGTGAACTCGCTCGGCTTGACCACAACACAGCAGCCCGCACCGATTGCCCATGGCACCCGCTCTGACCCGATCAGCAGCGGGAAATTCCAAGGCGTGACAATGCCCACAACGCCGATGGGCTGGCGCAGCATCAAACCCAGTGCGCCAGCGCCGAAATCATTGTGGCTTTCGCCCTCCAGCCCGCGGGCATGTCCTGCGGCATAGGACCAAAGCTCGGCCGAGTGGTTCATCTCATTCCGGGCTTGCTCGAGCGTCTTTCCGACCTCAAGGCATTCGATGAGGGCCAGTTCTTCGCGATGGGCGGTGATCAGTTCGCCCAATCGCGCGATGCGTTTGGCGCGGTCTGCCCCACTCATCCGAGGCCAAGGACCCTCATCAAAGGCACGGCGGGCAGCCAGAATCGCGCGTTCGGAATCTGCGGCGCTGCCGTTCGGAATCTCAGAAACGATGACGCCTTCATAGGCAGGGCTTTCGCGGGCAAGTGTCTCGCCGCTGGCGGCATCGACGCTTTGCCCATTGATCAGCATCTTGAACCGCAGTGGTGCGGCAAAGCGCGGATCGCTTTTCCGCGGTTCTATGAAGGGTGCAAGTTTGGTCATGGATTTTGATCCTGTTGGATAGTGCGTGCGGCCCAGTTCAGGCCACGGCGCAAGATCAGTCGCGCCTCGGGATGACTGAGTTCTTCGGGCACATGGCCCAAGGCGGTGTAGAAAATGCGCCCCCCGCCGAAATGGCGTTTGACGACAACCGGCATGGTCACGCCACGGGCTGTGGGGTCGTGTTCACCCGAAAAGCTGGTGGTGGCGAGAACCTCCACCGAAGGGTCGTAGAGCATGTAATACTGCTCGGATTGGTAATCGAAATCCGCGATACCTTGCATCACCGGGTCATGCGGTCGGGTCACCGTCACCCGGTAGCGGGCGGCCATGTCCCCCGGATGCGCAACCCAGTGCAGGCCGCACAGATAGTGAAACCGCACCGCGCTATGAAAGGATGCCGCCAGCCCACCATGATAGCCCGCCAAGCCCGTTCCCGCACGCACGGCACGGGTCAAACTGTCGATCAGATGATCCTCGATCTTGTCATTGGTGATCACCGGCACCACAAGATCATACGCGGCGGCATCAGAAAATGCGGTGTAGTCGGCGGTCAACGTGACGGCAAAGCCGTCCTCGGACAGCAGCCCGGCAACGACATTCGCGCCCTCTTCGGGCCTGTGCCCGGCCCAACCGCCCCAAGGGATCAATGCGCGACGTTCCATTTTAAGCCTGCAGATGAAGAGTGGCGGCGGCGATCTGATAGGCGAGCGGCTCGCCCTTCAGAAACCGCTCCACCTCGGCCACGGCCATCTCGCCCAGACGTTCGCGTTCGTGCCCGACCGCCCCGGCGATATGAGGGGTCAAAAGCACGTTCGGCAGATCGTAAAGTGGCGAGGTGGCGGGCAGGACTTCGGGCTCTGTGACGTCAATCACGGCGCAGATCCGCCTTGAGACCAGTTCGCGGGTCAACGCAGCCTGATCGACCAGACTGCCGCGGGCGGTATTGATCAAGGTGCAACCATCGCGCAGCAGGGCCAGCCGACGCGCATCAATCATGTGCCGCGTCGAGTCGAGGGCGGGGGCATGCAAAGACAGCACATCTGCGCGACCGATGACATCATCCAGCGGTAGATTGATCACGCCCAAGGCTGATGCTTCTGCGGCCGAAAGATAGGGGTCATGCACCACCACGGACAGATCGAAAGGGCGCAGCAGGTCGATCACCCGCCGACCTATGCGTGACGGGCCGATGATACCGACGGTCTTGTGCCAGTTTCCAACCGGCTCGTCTGTCAACTGCTCTGGGTGGGTCTGATCGCGCTTGCGTCGGTACAAGTCTTGAAAGCCAAAGACGTTTTTGTTGGAAAACAGGATCGCGGCGAGCGTGAACTCGGCCACCGGAATGGCATTGGCGGCGGCTGCGTTGGTGACGACAATGCCCGCGTCAAAGACTTCGGGTGCAATGAAGGATTTCACCGTGCCTGCAGCATGGGCGATCATCCGCAGATGAGGGGCGCGTCGAAGCACAGCCGCGTCGATGCGCGGGCAGCCCCATCCGGTCACCAGAACCGTGATCTCAGACAGAATGGACTTGGCACGATCGTCATCGAATGCCTGCAGCGGGTCAAGGTCAAGCACATCACTCAGGCTGTGCAGGCGGCGCATGTGTTCAGCGGCGAATACGTCACGGGCCAGCGCCGGACGATACGCAAGGGCCAGCTTTGGGCGCGGCAATGCAGCGGCAACTGACGTGATTGCAGCCATGAACCTGTCTCCGTTGCGTCATGCAATCCTGATCTCCGATATTGCATGCGCTCCGCAAAACGGCAAGGCGAAAGAGCAATTTTGCTATTCTATCGCAATTTGCGCAATCGTGCCGCCAGCGACGACAGAGACGCCACATTCAGCCTGAACAGCTCCGGCCTCGGGGTCGGAAAGGCGGCGCAGCATCAAGGCAATGGCCTGCGCGCCAATCGCCTGACAATCGACCCTCACCGTGCTAAGCCGTGGCGACATCATCGAGGCCGCCGGCAAATCGTCAAAGCCAACAACGGAGATATCCTGCGGCACGCGAAAGCCTTCCGCCTCCAGCGCTTGAATCAAACGGATCGCAGCAAGGTCATGGACGCAATAAACGCCCGTCCAATCAGTCTGTTGCTCCTTCCTCTTCCTGACAAGTTCCAGCATGAACGCCTCGTTTGCATCCGGCGCATCCACCACAATACCCCGTGCGCCGTCAGCCCATGCGACGGCCGACTGAAACCCCAAGTGACGTTGAAAGGTGGTCGGGCGAAGGTGGTCGCGGACATGCAGCAGCGAACGGTGGCCCGCAGAGATCAACATGTTCGTGGCCAGTGCGCCCCCGTAGAAATTGTTCGGCCCGACGCAATCAAACCGCATCTCTGGGTCAAATGTGTTGACCAGCACCACCTTCTTCTGCGCGATCAACCGTGTAGCAATTTCGGGCGACGGGTCGATCCCCACAAGCATGGTGCCCGAAGCCGCCGCCTCTTCGGCGTCACGGTCAAAGCGTCGCGGGTCCAGAACCCGGTCTTGGATGAGCCGGATCTCCAGAATCAGGCCAGCCGTCATCGCCGCCACGTTCAGCCCTTCGACGATCGCATTGTAGAACGGAACCAGCCCACCCGTCACGGCATTGCCCGTCACATAGGTGCGAATGATCCGTGCCGCCTGCCCGGAATCACCGCGCGCACGATAGCCAAGCTCTTGGGCAAGCTTGGTAATTCTTAACCTGACGTCCTCACTAATGCCCGGTTGATTCGACAGGGCCCGCGACACCGTGCTGACAGAAACCCCTGCTGCGCGGGCGACATCCAATTGATTTGCGGTACGCTCCATTGGACCCCTTGCCTTCGCTATGTACTTCTAACCTTGGACGATTGCGCGCCCTGCGGAAACATTCGCACCTTCCAACATCATTCGCAAGATCACGCAAATTGCGCAAATTGCAAATTGCGTGTTGACAGAGCAATTTGCGTTTGATGAATTGTGATCGTCCGGCTTTGGGCATGACTTGGCTGCGGCGCACAGCGTCCGGGCTGGAACATGGACGAATGAACCGGCCAAGCGGCGCTGCGCCGCGCAACAGAACCGTTCCGGTCTCAAATGCCGGGATTGCTCAAGGGAGGACGACCAGAATGGCAGACAATAAGAATACGTTGCCGGTAACATTCGGCTTCGGCCGGCGCGATTTCCTGCGGGGGGCGGCTGCGGCGGCGACCCTGCCAATGATGGCGGGCCTGCCAAAGGGTGCCATGGCCCAAGACGCGGTAGAACTTCTGGTTTGGGCTTGGACGCCGGATACGGCGGTTCAGGCCGAGATGTTCATGAAGAAATTCCCCAACATCAAGGTCAAGATCGAAAACCAAGGCGGTGGCAAGCCGCATTACGACAAATTGCGCAACGCCATTCAAGCGGGGTCCGGCCTGCCGGACGTGGCGCAAATGGAGTTTAACTCGATCCCCAGTTTCCGGGCGCTTGAGGCGCTCGCCGACCTTGGGCCCTATGGCGCCAATGACGTGAAGGACAAGTTCATCGACTGGACTTGGGCCGCAGGCAGCGATGGTGATGCGGTCTATTCCATTCCGTGGGATTC
>JAIYDR010000209.1 GCA_027487395.1 Rhodobacter sp.
CGGATTCGGAATGCATCATCCATCTGATGGCCCGCTCGATCCAGAAAAGCATCCCCGAACGGATCAAGGACGCATTGCGCCGGGTCGAGGGCGCGTTCTCGGTTGTCGCCATGACCCGCACAAAGCTGATCGGCGTGCGTGATGCCTTGGGCGTGCGCCCCTTGGTGCTGGGCAAGGTCGGCGATCACGGCTGGGCGCTGTCGTCGGAGACCTGCGGTCTGGACATCATCGGCGCCGATTTCGTCCGTGAGATTGAGCCCGGCGAAATGGTGGTGATCGAGGATGGCAAGCTGAACAGCTTCCGCCCCTTTGCCCCCGCCAAATCGCGCTTTTGCATCTTTGAACATGTCTATTTCAGCCGCCCTGATTCCATCCTCGGCGGTCGGTCAGTCTATGAGACCCGCCGCCAGATCGGTGTGGAACTGGCCCGCGAAGCGCCGGTGGACGCGGATTTGGTCTGTCCCGTGCCGGATTCAGGCACCCCTGCGGCCATCGGCTATGCAGCGGAATCGGGCATCCCCTTTGGTCTGGGCATCACGCGCAACCAATACATGGGCCGGACCTTCATCGAACCGACCGAGTCCATCCGCAACATGGGCGTGCGGTTGAAACTCAACGTCAACCGCGCGCTGATCAAAGGCAAGCGGGTGATCTTGGTCGACGATTCGGTCGTGCGCGGCACCACCAGCCGCAAGATCAAGGACATGATCCTTGAGGCGGGCGCGGCAGAGGTCCACTTCCGCATCGCCTCACCGCCGACCGCTTGGCCGTGCTTTTACGGGGTGGATACGCCGGAGCGGTCGAAACTCCTCGCCGCCACCATGTCGGAAGATGAGATGCGCGATTGGATCGGGGTGGACAGCCTGAAGTTCATCTCGCTGAACGGGCTTTACCGCGCGGCGGGTGAGATGAACGGCCGCGATCCCGCCTCGCCTGCCTATTGCGACGCCTGCTTCTCGGGCGATTATCCTGTTGTTCCGTCAGACAAGGTCGAGGAAGGCTTTGAGATGAAGGCCGCCCAGTAAGATGGACGGCGCAGCGCGGGTCACGGCCTACCTCGCCGCCCTGCCCACCGACCAACGCGCAGCGCTGACCGCCTTGCGTTCGCTGTTGGCAAGACTGCTGCCCGGTCACCTTGAGGTGATCTCTTACGCCATGCCGGGCTTTCGCCAGCCGGGGCCGAAGGGAAAGATGGTGGCAGGCTACGCCGCCTTTGCCCGCCATCTGGGGCTTTATCCGCATTCTGGCAGCATCCTCCCACAGCTTGACGCAGAGTGTGCGGGGTTCAAAACCTCAAAATCCGGGGTGCTGTTCACGCCCGCGCATCCTTTGCCCGAGGCGCTGGTGGCGCGGATCGTGGCGCTGCGTTTGGCGGAAATCGCCGCAGGTTAGGGCCTGTGCCCCCACCCCGGCCAACCGGCGCGGAACGCCGCCTTGACTTGCCGCGTCAGGAATGGTCCACCCCCCGGCATCGGACCCGGTGGTGGTCGGCAGCGATAAGGGGGCTGACATGGCAAAGGCAACTTCGTCGCGCGTGGCGCTGGTCACCGGGGCCTCGCGCGGGCTTGGCGCGGCCCTAGCCGAGCAGCTGGCCTATCGCGGCTGGCATGTGGTCGCTGTGGCGCGCACTGTGGGTGGCCTAGAAGAACTCGACGACCGTGTGAAGGCCGCCAAACTGCCCGGGGCCGGTACGCTGACACTGGCACCGATGGACATCACCAATGACGATGCGATGCGGCACCTGTGCCGGTCGATCCATGACCGCTGGGCTGGCTTGGGCCTGTGGGTGCACGCCGCGATCCATGCCGCCCCCTTGGCCCCGATGGGCAGCCTTGACCAGAAGGATTGGGAGAAATCCATCGCCATCAACACCCGCGCCACGGGCATGCTGATCCCGATGCTGGAACCTTTGCTGCGCGCAGGTGGACAGGGAACCGCGCTCTTGCTCGACGATCCCCGCGCCGGTCAGCCCTTCTTCGGCGCTTATGGCGCGACCAAGGCCGCCCAGATCGCGCTGGCCCGGTCTTGGCAGGCCGAGACCGCCAAACTTGACACCGTCCGGGTGCTTATCGAAACCCCAGCCCCCCTTCCCACCGCCACCCGCGCGCGGTTCTTCCCGGGCGAGGACCGTGCCAAACTCGCCGATGTAAAGGTTGAGGCGCAGCGGATCTTGGCCGCACTGCCCTGAAACGCCGTCATCTTCTCTGCCCAAACATCCCGCCGGGGGAGTCACCGCCATCGCGGTGACGGGCGCTGCGAAGCCCCCTTCTGCTTTGCGCCGCGCCAAAGCGCGGGGCAAAGCGCAAAAGCGCGCAAGGCGCCTCTTGCGCCTTGCTCTGCCGGATCACCGTCCCCAGCAGACCCTTACACCTCTGCCAAAGCCTCTGCCATGCCCGCCCACAGCGCCTCCACCGGTTCCACCCCGATAGACAGGCGCAGGAACCCAGGTGAGACTGCATCCCCCCAGCGCGCGCGGCGTTCGCCTGCGCTGTGGGTCGCC
>JAIYDR010000289.1 GCA_027487395.1 Rhodobacter sp.
AACGACTGGGATTCGATGATGCCCAACCTGAACTCGGGCAACTTCGATGTGATCATGGCCGGCATGTCGATCACGGAAGAGCGCAAGAAGGACCGTCTCTTCAGCCAGAATTACATGCCGCCGGCAGTGTCCTATTTCGTCGCGACCTCGGCCGATGCTGACATCAAAGCCGGGATCGTTGCGGCCCAGACCGGCACGATCCAAGCCGGTTATGTCGCGGAATCGGGCGCGCAACTCTTGGAATTCAAGACCCCGGATGAAACCGTAGCCGCCGTGCAGAATGGCGAAGCCGATGCCGTTCTGGCCGATGGTGAATACCTGCAGCCGATCGTCGACGCCTCGGGCGGTGCGCTGGTCGTGGTTGAAACCGTTGGTCTGGGCGATGGCGTGGGTGCCGCGTTCCGCCAGTCGGACACCGAGCTTGCCGCCAAGTTCGACAAGGTGGTGGGCGAGATGAAGGCTGACGGCTCGATCAATGAGCTGATCAAGAAGTGGTTCAAGGAAAAAGCCGTTCTGTTCTGATCGGCCCCTGACCTTATGATCTTTGGGGGGCCGCCAAGTGTGGCCCCCTTTTGTCATCCGCCCCTTGCAACGGATCTGCGATGTTTAGCTTTTGCGCCGACCCATCGACGCTGGACAGCACAAGGTGGATGCTGTGCTACCTGACCTCGGGCAAGCATTTGCTGTTTTACTCCAGCTTTGGCACAGTGCTTTTGCTTTTGGCGGTGACGGCGCCGGTGGCGCTCGCCTTTGGCTTTGGCGGGGCGATGGCGGCGCGGTCGCAGAATGCGCCGCTGCGGCTCTTTGGCAAAGGCTATACCTCGATGGTGCGCGGTGTCCCCGACATCATCTTTTTCATGTTCTTCGTCATCGCCTTGGATCAGGCGCTGGAATGGGGTCTGCATCAGGTGCTGTGCCCTGACTGGACCGATCCCATCCGGACAGGGCTGGAATTCAAGGTCTGCCCCGAGGCGAAGGTGCCCCCGAATTCTGCCGCGCAAATCTGGCATGAGGTTTATGGCTTCACGCTGGCCGTGGTCACCTTTGCCATCGTCTTTGGGGCCTTTGCGGCCAATGTGCTCTATGGCGCGATGAGTGCGGTGCCCCGCGCGCAACTGGAAACGGCTGAGGCTTATGGCATGTCGCAGGGTCAGGTGTTTCGCCGCGTGCTGGTGCCGCAGATGTGGGTCTATGCCCTGCCCGGCCTGTCAAACCTGTGGCTGATCCTGATCAAGGCGACGCCCTTGCTGTTTCTGCTCGGCGTCAAGGACATCGTCTATTGGGCCAATGAATTGGGATCATCCAAGACCGATACCTTCGCCTATCCGCATGGCGACTGGAAACTTTGGTACTTCCTTGGGCTGTTGGTGTTTTACCTCGCCTTCACGCGGGTGTCAGAGGTGGTCTTGGCGCGGCTGACGCGGCGGCTGTCGCGCGGGCAGGCCACGATGGCGGGCGAAGCGATGCGAAAGGCGGCGGCATGACCTGTTGGGAAACGATTGGGGCCTATGCCTTTCGGTCGCTGGGCTATGGCGAGCGGATGCTGCCGAAATCCGACTTCACCCTGTGCCAGCAATTCACGCTGATCGGGTCCGGGCTGATCTGGAACCTCTATTTCGGTGTGCTGGCGCTGGCCTTTGGGTTTTTTCTGGCCAATGCGTTGGCGCTGGCCAAAACCTCGCGCCATTTGTGGATCCGGAAACCGGCGGAATGGTTCATCTTCGTTTTCCGCGGATCGCCGTTGTTTATCCAGTTTTTCCTTGGCTATCAGTTGTTTGTGCTACTGCCGAAAACAGGGATCGAGTTGTGGGGGATCACCCTGCAGACCGATTGGCTGACCAAGGCCTGGGCCGGAGCGCTGTTTGTGTTGTTCTTGAACACCGCCGCCTATTCGGCCGAGATTTTCTATGGTGCGCTGATGGCCGTGCCCAAGGGCGATCTTGAAGCGGCCGATGCTTACGGCATCACCGGCTTTGCCCGATTTCGCCGCATCCTGTGGCCCACGATGCTGCGGCTTGGCTGGCCTGCCTACACCAATGAGGCGATCTTTCTGTTCCACGCCACGACACTGGTGTTCTTTTCCAGCTTCCCCGCGTTCAAACAACAGGGCGATGCACTGTATTACGCGGGGTATTTCGCCGACAAGACCTACAACCCCTTCATCCCCTACCCCATCGTTGGGTTCTACTTCATCTGCCTGACGCTCTTGCTGACCTTTGGCTTTTCGCTGGTAAACCGCAGGCTGAATCGGCACTTGCCGTCAAACCAACGCGCGAGAATTCGCTTGCGTCCGCAGCTCATCCGATAGTAGCCTACATTTGATCAAATTCCTCCGGCCTGCGCTGGGGTCCGCAAAAGTGGCGGCGCGGGGCATGGGGCCTGACGCGGAACGGGATCGAAAACAGGGGAAAGATCGGGTCCGCGCCCATGGGGCGGCTGCGACCTGTCTGATGTGAACATGATGATGAAGGACTGGCTGAGAAAGCATCCTGACGTCCGAACGATCCGTGTGGCGGCGGCGGATCTGAACGGACAGGCGCGCGGTAAGCGCATTCCGGCGCGTTTCGCCGAAAATGTCACCAAGAACGGGACGCGCTTCCCGTTCTCGGTCCTGAACCTGGATATCTGGGGCGAAGACATCGACGACAGCCCCTTGGTGTTTGAACAGGGCGATCAGGATGGGGTGCTGAAACCCACCGAACGCGGCTTCATGCCGATGCCTTGGCTTGAGGCACCGACGGCGCTGCTGCCGATCTGGATGTTCCGCGAAAACGGCACGCCTTATGAGGGCGATCCGCGCCACGCGCTGCGCCATGTGGTGGACCGCTTCAAGGAACGCGGCCTGACACCCGTCTGCGCGATGGAGTTGGAGTTTTTCCTGATCGACGACAGCGGCAAGACGCTGCAAGTCCCGCCCTCGCCCCGGTCCGGCAAGCGCCGCAAGGCCGCCGAGACCCTGTCGATCCGTGCGTTGGATGCCTTCGATACCTTCTTTACTGATCTTTATGATGCCTGCGAGGCGATGGATATTCCCGCCGACACCTCCACCTCGGAAACCGGTCTGGGGCAGTTCGAGGTGAACCTGATGCATTGCGACGACGCCCTGCGCGCCGCCGATGATGCGTGGCTCTTCAAGATGCTGGTCAAGGGGTTGGCGCGGCGGCACGGTTTTGCGGCCAGTTTCATGGCGAAACCCTATCCGGAATACTCCGGCTCTGGCCTGCACACCCATTTCAGCCTGATCGACGAGGATGGGCGCAATGTGTTTGACTCCGGCGGTCCCAAAGGCACGGCGATGCTGCGCTCTGCCGTGGCGGGCTGCCTGAATGCGATGCACGATTCCACGCTGATCTTTGCCCCGCATCAGAACAGCTACGAACGTCTGGTGCCGGGCAAACATGCGCCGACCTCGATCTGCTGGGGATATGAGAACCGCACAAGCGCGATCCGTATCCCGGCAGGCGCACCCTCGGCACGGCGGATCGAACATCGCGTGGCGGGGGGGGATGTGAACCCCTATCTGATGCTGGCGGCCATTCTGGGTGCAGCCTTGGACGGGATCACGCAAGCGATGGAACCGCCCGCGCCAGTCACGGGCAACTCCTACGCCATCGAAGACCTGCCGCAGATTCCCGACACCTGGGAGGCGGCGATCGACGCGCTGGAGCAAAGCCAGATCGTGCCGCGCTTCCTGCACCCGGAGTTGATCAAGAACCTGATCAGCACCAAACGGCAAGAGCTGCATTACATCGGCGAGCTGACCGAGACTGAACGGGTGGAACTCTACCTCGACACGGTCTGACCGCGCCTGAGTTTTCGCACGAAGATTCGCTGGGCGCACAAATGCGAGCGGCAAGGGGCCAACGATTCTTCTGCGAAAAATCACGCCCCCTTGCCGAACGCCACCGCAGGTGACACCTATCTGAAAACCCCTATCCAAAGAACATCATGCGTATCGGCATCCTGCAAACCGGCCTCGCCCCTGACGACCTTGCCCCCACCTTGGGCGATTACCCCGACATGTTCGCCCGCCTGCTGGACGGGCAAGGCTTCACCTTTCAAACATGGCGCGTGCTGGAGGGTGACTTTCCCGCCAATGTCCATGACGCCGACGGCTGGTTGATCACCGGCTCGCGCCACGGGGTCTATGAGGATCACGCCTGGATCCCCCCGCTGGAGCAATTCATCCGCGACGCCTATGCTGCGCATGTGCCGCTGGTGGGCATCTGCTTTGGCCACCAGATCGTGGCGCAAGCGATGGGCGGCAAGGTTGAACGCTACGCCGGTGGCTGGTCTATCGGTGCGACTGACTATGACTTCGGCGGTGAGACGCTGACGATGAACGCATGGCACCGCGACCAAGTGGTGGAAAAGCCCGCAAATGCGACAGTGATCGCCAGCAATGACTTCTGCGCCAATGCCGCGCTGGTGTACGATAACCGCGCCCTCACGGTGCAGGCCCATCCCGAGTTTCGTCCCGAATTCGTCGATGGGCTGATGCAGACCCGGGGCAAGGGGCTGGTGCCCGATGCGCTGATGGCCGATGCCGCGGCGCGCTTGGACAGGCCTTTGAATTCACAGACCATGGCGGGACGGATTGCCGCCTTTTTCAAGGAACCCCGCACCCGCTGATGGGCCGGGGGAACCCCAAAACCATAGTGTGACCCATGTCGAAATGGACCGAAAAACTGCCCGAAGCCGCCCGCGATTGGATCGCTGGCCGCCGGGTTGACGAGGTAGAGTGCATCATCGGCGACATCGCCGGTGTCGCGCGGGGCAAGGCGATGCCCGCCAGCAAATTCGCCACGCAAACCAGTTATTTCCTGCCGAACTCGATCTTTCTGCAAACCATCACCGGGGAATGGGCGGACCCGCCTTCAGGCGCGTTCACCGAGCCCGATATGATCCTTGTGCCGGATTTCAGCAGCGCTTGCGCCGCCCCTTGGACGGCGGATGTGACCTTGCAGATCATCCATGATGCGCAGGATCAAAAGGGCGTGCCGGTCCCGACCGCGCCGCGCAATGTGCTGAAACGCATCGTGGATTTGTACCTGAAAGAGGGTTGGCAACCCATCGTCGCCCCAGAGATGGAGTTCTTTCTGGTCGCGCGCAACATTGATCCGAACATGCCGATCATCCCGCCGATGGGACGCTCTGGCCGGCGGGCGGCGGGAAAGCAGGCCTATTCCATGAGTGCCGTAGATGAATACGGCAAGGTCATCGACGACATCTATGACTTCGCCGAGGCGCAGGGGCTGGAAATCGACGGCATCCTGCAAGAAGGCGGCGCGGGTCAGGTGGAAATCAACCTCGCCCACGGTGATCCGGTGCGCTTGGCGGATGAGATTTTCTTCTTCAAGCGCCTGATCCGCGAAGCAGCCTTGCGCCACGACTGCTTTGCCACCTTCATGGCCAAACCGATCGAGGGTGAGCCGGGATCAGCGATGCACATCCACCATTCCGTGGTGGATGCGCGCACCGGCAAGAACATCTTCTCCGCCAAGGATGGCAGCGAAACCCCGGCCTTCCTGCATTTCATTGCGGGCATGCAAAAACATCTGCCGGGTGCGGTGGCCCTGCTGGCCCCTTACGTCAACAGCTACCGCCGCTATGTCCCCGACTTCGCCGCCCCCATCAATCTGGAATGGGGCCGCGACAACCGCACCACCGGCCTGCGCGTGCCGATCTCAGGACCTGAGGCGC
>JAIYDR010000166.1 GCA_027487395.1 Rhodobacter sp.
ATGACAGCAGCGGTGACATGCACTTCTGGTCTGTCTGGCACGAAGGCCGCGACTTTGACCATTACCGCGATGTGAACCCGCGTTTCTGCTCTGAATTCGGCCTTCAATCCTATCCGTCGATGGATGTCATTCGCCGATTTGCCGATCCTGCCGATTTCAATATCGCCGCCCCGGTGATGGAGGCGCATCAGAAAAACGCAGGCGGCAATGCCCGTATTGCAGAGACGATGTTCCGCTATTTCCGCTTTCCGGTGGATTTCCCGAACTTCGTCTACCTCAGCCAAATCCAGCAGGGTCTGGCGATCAAGACCGCTGTCACCCAGTGGCGCAGCCTGAAGCCGCATTGCATGGGGGCGCTTTATTGGCAGCTTAATGATACATGGCCGGTCTGTTCGTGGTCCTCGCTGGATCATTGCGGCGGGTGGAAGCTGATGCACCACATGGCCAAGGGATTTTTCGCCCCCGTCACTGTGGTCTGCATCCCCGAGGGTGCCGATCTGGTGCTGAAGGCGATCAACGACACCCGCGCGCCCGTGCGTCTGTCGGTTAGCGCCACGGCAGCCACCACAACCGGCCAGACCCGCGCCATGTCGCAGACCGAGATCACGATCCCCACCGATGCCGCTGTTGAGGTTCTGCGCCTGACACGCATGTCACTTTCACCAGATGAGGTGCTGGCCTTTACATGGTCAGGCGACGCGCAAGGCAACGACATTTTCGCCCCGCGTCCGTGGAAGGCCTATGACCTGCGCCCGGCGCTTGTTGCTTTGACCGAAATGCATGGGGCAGGGCACCTTGAGCTAACCCTGACCGCGCAGGCGCTCGCTCCCTTCGTTGCCATCGAGGCGGATGTTCCGGGGCGGTTCTCGCAGAACGCCTTCACCCTTTTCCCCGGCCATCCGGCCACCGTCACCTTCACCCCTGAGGATCCGGTGGCAACCCCGCGTTTCACCCTGCGTGACCTGCATTCGGCGACCTACGGCCCCGGTGCCGCCGTGTCGCAGCCCTGAGAGAAGGACATCCGATGTTTTCCTATCAACTCTATTCCTCGCGCAACTTCCCGCCGCTGTCTGACACGCTGACCATGCTGGCCGCCGCAGGCTATGGCGCGGTCGAAGGCTACGGCGGGCTTTACGGCGACGATGCGGCGGTGGACGCGATGGAGGCGGGCCTCCGCTCTACCGGGCTGACCATGCCCACCGCGCATTTCGGTCTGGATATGATCGAAGCCGCCCCCGACAAGGTGGTGACCATCGCCAAGCGTCTGGGCATCCAGCGCGTCTATTGCCCTTGGATCCACCCCGACATGCGCCCCACGGATGGCGCAGGTTGGCGTGCGCTCGGGGCGCGGCTGCAAAAGGCGGGTGCGCCGATCCGGGATGCCGATCTGGGCTTTGGCTGGCACAACCACGACTTTGAATTCATCCGCTGCGGCGATGGGTCCCTGCCGCAAGAAGAGTTGTTCAAGGGCGGTCCCGATCTGGAATGGGAGATGGATGTCGCTTGGGTCGTGCGCGGCGGTGCTGATCCCTTTGCGTGGATCGAGGCGGAAAAATCCCGCATCACCGCCGCCCATGTCAAGGATATCGCCCCGGCGGGGCAGAACCTTGATCAGGATGGCTGGTCGGATGTTGCGGCGGGGACTGTGCCTTGGGCGCGCCTGCTGACCGCGCTGCGCGCCATCGGGGTGCAGCATTTCGTGATGGAACATGACAACCCCAAGGATCACGCAGGCTTTGCCGCCGCGTCGATCGCCGCTGTGAAAGGCTTCTGAGACATGGAAAAACTGGGTATCGGCATCATCGGTGCCGGCAATATCTCGACCTCGTACCTACGCCTTGCCCCCATGTTTAAAGGGCTGGAAGTGCGGGCCATCGCGGACCTGAACATGGCCAGCGCAACGGCGCAGGCCGAGGCGTACAACACCAAGGCGCAATCGGTTGAGGATTTGCTCGCCAACCCCGCCGTGGATGTCGTCATCAACCTGACCGTCCCCGGCGCGCATTTCGCGGTAACGAAAGCCATCCTTGAGGCGGGCAAACACGCCTATTCCGAAAAGCCGCTGGTCCTGACGCTGGAAGAGGGGACCACCCTGCGCGACCTCGCCGCGTCCAAAGGGCTGGCGGTCGGCTGCGCGCCGGACACCTTCCTTGGCGGCGCGCATCAGCAAGCCCGCGCCGTGCTGGACGAAGGCCGCATCGGCACCATCACCGCAGGCTGCGCAGCCGTGCTGAACCACGGGATGGAGCATTGGCACCCGAACCCAGACTTCTTCTTTTTGCCGGGTGCTGGTCCGATGCTGGACCTTGGGCCGTATTATGTGGCGAACCTGATCAACCTTTTGGGTCCGGTCCGTCGCGTCGGCGCGCTCACCTCGTCCGAGGTGTCCGAACGGACCATCGCCAACGGCCCCCGTCTGGGCGAGAAAGTCCCGGTCAAAACGCCGACCAACATCCATGCGCTGTTGGAATTCCACAGCGGCGCGACCATCAACCTCTCCACCAGCTGGGATGTCTGGCACCACAAGCGCAACCATTTTGAGCTTTATGGGACCGAAGGCACGCTCTATGTGCCTGACCCCAACTTCTTTGGCGGTGGCGTTGAAATTGGCGGCAAGGATGGCAGCCTGACCGCGCTTGACGCATGGGATCACCCCTTCGGCAAGATCAACCAACACCACAACGGGCGCGATCTGGCCAATTACCGCACCGCTGGCCTTGCCGACATGGTCGCCGCCCTGCGCGATGGCCGCGACGCGCGCTGCTCGCTCGAGCGGACTTTGCACGGGGTTGAGGTGATGACCGCCTGCATCAAATCCGGTGAGCGCGGCGAATTCCTGACCATGACCACCACCTGCACCCGCCCCGCGGCTTTGGGCATTGCCGAGGCGCAGGCGCTGCTGGCCTAATTCGCCACGATTTTTCTGCGAAAAATCAGGCTCTTCCCCCGCGCATTCCGGTCCCCGTCACAGGGGGCCGGAATTTTCGCAAGAAAACTCGTAAGGCTGACGATGATCGAGAACCCCATCCTGCGCGGCTTCAATGCCGATCCCTCGTTCTGCCGGGTGGGGGGCGACTACTACATCGCCACCTCCACCTTCGAATGGTATCCCGGCGTGCAAATTCACCACTCCACCGATCTGGTGAATTGGCGTCTGGTGGCCCGCCCCCTGAACCGCGCCGCCCTTTTGGACATGCGCGGCAATCCGGACAGTTGCGGCGTCTGGGCTCCCTGCCTCAGCCATGCGGATGGCAAGTTCTGGCTGGTCTATACCGACGTCAAACGCTTCGACGGCGCGTTCAAGGATGCGCACAATTACATCACCACCTGCGACACGATTGACGGGGACTGGAGCGATCCGGTCTATGTCACCTCCTCGGGATTTGACCCGTCGCTGTTTCATGATGACGACGGGCGAAAGTGGTTTCTCAACATGCGTTGGAACCATCGTGGGCCGGGAACAGGCTTGAACCCGGCACATGACAGTTTCGACGGGATCGAATTGCAGGAATGGCATCCTGAGCGTGGCCTGACAGGGCCGGTCCACACCATCTTCACCGGCACGGACCGGGGCCTGACAGAAGCGCCGCATCTTTTCAAGCGGGACGGCTGGTACTTCCTGACCACCGCCGAGGGGGGCACCGGCTACGACCATGCCGTCACCATGGCGCGGTCGCGCAGCATCACCGGCCCCTATGAGACTCATCCGCAAAAGCACCTGTTGACCGTGGTGAATGTGCCTGCCAGCCCATTGCAGCGTGTTGGTCACGGCCAGTATGTCGAAACGCCGCTAGGCGAGGCTTATCACAGCTTCCTCTGCGGTCGCCCCCTGCCGGGTGGGTTCTGTCCTTTGGGCCGCGAAACCGGCCTCGCCGCCTGCGAATGGCGCGCGGATGGTTGGTTATACCTGAAAGGCGGCGGCACGGTTCCACCTCTGACGTTGCCCGCTTTGGCGGAACGCGCGCCGGATGCGCCGATCAACCGCATCTTCGCTGATGAACTTCCTCCCGAATTCCAATGGCTGCGCACGCCCTACCCGGAACGGCTGTTCACGCTGACCGGCAGCGCTTTGCGGCTGACCGGACGTGAAAGCCTTGGGTCGTGGTTCGAACAATCCCTTGTCGCGCGGCGGCAGGAACATCATGCCTATGCGGCTGCCACTGTGGTCGATTGCGTGCCCCCCAACTGGCAGCGCGCGGCGGGGCTGATCACCTATTACAACCGCCACAAATTCCATGCCGCCCTTGTCACGCATGAGCCGGAGATTGGGCGCTGCCTGACGGTTGTCTCATGTCTTGGCGACTGGCCGGGCGAGGCGCTGACCTTCCACACCAAACTTCCGCTGCCAGAGGGCCCGATCCGCATTGAGGTTTCCGTACAAGGTGCCACGCAGAGATTCCTAGTCGGTCCCGAGGGCGGCGCGATGCAGCCGGCAGGCCCAGAACTCGATGCACGGATCATCAGCGACGAAGGGGGGCGCGGGGAACATGCCTCCTTCACTGGCGCGTTTGTTGGGATGGTGGCCCATGACCTGACCGGGCAGGGGTGGACGGCGGACTTCACCCGTTTTGACTATCTGCCCCAAACCCTCTGATCCCTTCCCCGTTGTTCAAATATCCCGGGGGGCTGCGGGGGGCTGGCCCCCCGCTTCTAACGGGTCAGCCAAAAGCGACTTGATCAAATTGCCCCATGCGGCATAACGGGGGTCGCTTGGGGACGAGGATGACGATGGCCGACACCGCAGATGACAGCGCGCGCAAAATCCCCTCGCATGAGCTGACCTATGGTCGGCTCAGGGATATGATCCTCTATGGCCTTCTCGAACCCGGCCAGCCGGTGACGATCCAAGGCCTGATCCGCGACCTTGACAGCGGCATGACCCCGGTACGAGAGGCGATCCGGCGGCTGACCGCCGAAGGGGCGTTGCTGCCGCAGGGCAACCGGCGCGTCGCGGTGCCGCAAATGGACGGTTCGGCGCTGGAACAGGTGGCTTTCGCCCGGCTGACACTGGAACCCAAGCTGGCCGAACTGGCGCTGCGCAACCTGACCCCTGCCTTGATCGACCGGCTGGATCAGATTGACACAGAGGTGGATTACGCCATCCGCAGTGAGGATCTACCGGGGTATCTGCGGTCAAACCACGCCTTTCATTTTGCGCTTTATGAGGCGGCAGATGCGCCAATTCTCTTGGATATGGCCCGCTCGCTTTGGCTGCGCTTTGGTCCGTCGCTGCGTGTGGTGATCCAGCGGCAGGGGGCCACCAACCTGCCGGACCGGCATGAGGAAGCCTTGGCCGCAATGCGCGCGGGCGATCGGATGGCATTGGCGCTGGCGATCCAGAATGACATCCAGCAGGGCATCGACCAAATCCGTCTGGCGCAGGCTCAGGGTGCTGTCTGATCTGTCGCTTTTGAATTTGATCAAATTTCTTGCCTGCCTGTTTATTTGATCATAAACTGCACCATAGCCAGCCGATCCGCGCGACAGCGCTGTTGATTCCGCCTGAGGGGTGCCCGACATGAACATGATTACCAACCACCTGCCCACGGCAGAGCTTCAGGCGCTGGACGCGGCGCATCACATGCATCCCTTTACCGATGCCAATGGTCTGGCGACAAAGGGCGCGCGGATCATCACGCGCGGCAAGGGTGTGTGGTTGACCGACAGCGAAGGCAACCAGATCATCGACGGTATGGCGGGCCTGTGGTGCGTCAATATCGGCTATGGCCGCAAGTCGCTGGCCGAGGTGGCCGCGCGGCAGATGGAGGAGTTGGCCTATTACAACACCTTCTTCCAGACCACCCATGTCCCGGCCATCGCGCTGGCGGCGAAGATTGCCGAACTGGCACCGGGTGATCTGAACCATGTGTTCTTTGCCGGGTCTGGATCGGAAGCCAATGACACCAACATCCGCCTTGTGCGCCGCTATTGGCAGGTCAAGGGCCAGCCCGACAAGCGCGTGATCATCGCGCGCAAGAACGGCTATCACGGCTCTACGATGGGCGGCGGGTCTTTGGGCGGCATGTCCCCGATCCATGCGCATGGCGGCATGATCGACGGGATCGTTCACATCGACCAACCCTATTGGTGGGGCGAGGGCGGTGATCTGACTGAGGACGCCTTTGGTCTGGAGCGTGCGAAGCAGCTTGAGGACAAGATCCTTGAGTTGGGCGTGGAAAACGTCGCAGCCTTTATTGGCGAACCGATCCAAGGCGCGGGTGGCGTGATCGTGCCCCCGGCGACCTATTGGCCGGAGATCCAGCGCATCTGCGACAAGTATGGAATTCTGCTGATTGCGGATGAGGTCATCACCGGCTTTGGCCGCACCGGCAACTGGTTCGGCAGCCAGACCTTTGGCATCCGCCCCCATATCATGACCATCGCCAAGGGTCTGTCCTCGGGCTATCAGCCCATCGGCGGCTCCATCGTCTGTGACGATGTGGCGGCGGTCGTGGCCGAAGGTGGTGAGTTCTTCCACGGCTACACCTATTCCGGCCATCCGGTGGCGGCGGCAGTGGCCTTGGAAAACCTGCGCGTCATTCAGGAAGAGGGCATTATCGACCATGTGCGCAACGTCGCGCACCCCTATCTGAAAGAGCGTTGGGACGCACTGACCGATCACCCGCTGGTGGGGGAGGCAAAGCTGGTCGGCCTGATGGGGTCTATCGCGCTGACGCCGGACAAGGCCAAGCGGGCGAAGTTTGCGTCTGAGGCGGGGACGGTGGGCTTCAAGACGCGTGAGCGTTGCTTTGCCAACAACCTGATCATGCGCCATGTCGGGGACCGGATGATCATCTCGCCGCCCTTGGTGATCACCACGGCCGAGATTGATGTGCTGATCGAACGCGCGACGAAATCGCTGGACGAAAGCTACGCGATCCTGAAGGCCGAAGGTCTGATGGTCTCCAAGGCCGAGTAAACGAGACACGGCCCACTGTGGGTGACCGCATGTGGGCCGGTTCTTCTGCGAAGAACGTCAAGGGCGTTCCTTTTTGCGAAAGATCAGGTTTGGCGTCTGAGTTTTTGCAGAAAACCCGATTGCTGCAGTTCTTCGCAGAAGAAGAGCGGCAGGGCTTTGGCATGATCTCGCTGCCGCCCTTGAGTTTGCCGCGCCGCCCGCCTACACCATTGGCAAAGCGAAGAAGGAACGCGCGATGCGGATTTATGGCGATCTGGCCGAAGCCATCGGGAACACCCCGCTGATCAAGTTGAAACGTGCAAGCGAGATGACGGGTTGCACGATCCTTGGCAAATGCGAATTCCTCAATCCCGGCCAATCGGTCAAGGATCGCGCGGCGCTCTACATCATCAAGGACGCGGTGGCGCGGGGGGCGTTGAAACCCGGTGGCACGATAGTCGAAGGCACGGCAGGCAACACCGGGATCGGTCTGGCGCTGGTCGGCTCGTCCATGGGCTTCAAGACCGTCATTGTCATTCCTGAAACGCAGTCGCAGGAAAAGAAGGATATGTTGCGTCTTGCGGGGGCGGAACTCGTGCAGGTGCCTGCCGCGCCCTATCGCAACCCTAACAACTACGTCCGTTATTCCGGCCGTCTGGCCGAGGCCTTGGCGCGCACCGAACCCAATGGCGCGATCTGGGCAAACCAGTTTGACAATGTGGCCAACCGCCTAGCCCATGTTGAGACCACGGGGCCAGAGATTTGGGACCAGACCGATGGCAAGGTGGATGGCTTCATCTGCGCGGTGGGGTCGGGTGGCACTCTGGCGGGGGTTGGCATCGCGCTTCAACCCAAAGGCGTGAAGATCGGTCTGGCCGATCCCGAAGGCGCGGCGCTGCATTCCTTCTACACCCAAGGCACCTTTGACTCGCCGGGGAATTCGATCACCGAAGGCATCGGTCAGGGCCGGATCACCGCCAACCTCGAAGGCTTCACCCCCGATTACAGCTATCGCATTTCCGACGCCGAGGCGCTGCCCTTGGTCTTTGAGATGCTGGAGGATGAGGGCATCTGCTTGGGCGGATCGTCCGGCATCAACATCGCGGGGGCCATCCGCATGGCGCGTGACATGGGGCCGGGGCATACCATCGTCACCATCCTGTGCGACTACGGCAACCGCTATCAGTCCAAGCTCTATAACCCCACCTTCCTAAAGGAAAAGGGTTTGCCCGTGCCGGAATGGCTGGACCGCGCGCCGCGCGCCATCCCGACGGTCTACGAGGACGCATGATCCGGGGGCGCAGGCCCTTTCGCTTTGGCGCGGGGCTGCTTGCGGCGGCGCTGGCGGTAATGCTGGGCTCTGTGCTGCCCTTGGCGGCCCAGACCACGGCGACACCGCCGACGACGCAAACCACCCCTGCCCAACCCGCGACCAAAAGCCAGACCGCAGGCAAGGGCGGCACCTTCACCGTCAAACCCACCGATGACCGCGCCGACGCGCCGGATTACAAGGCGTGGGAGGGGATTGCCGAACGATCCGAACGCACGCTCGCCAGTGCGGATACGGGGCAATCCACGCTGGATTTCCTGCGGGCGCAATTGGTGGATTGGCGCGCGGCGTTCCTGAGCCAGCAGAATGCCAATTCCGCCCGTATTGCCACCCTTCGCAAGCAGATCGACTCGCTTGGCCCCGCCCCGGCGGAAGGCGAAACCGAAGCGCCCGAGATTGCCAAACGCCGCCAGACACTGACCGAAACGCTGGTGCGCCTGCAAGCCCCGCGCATCGCGGCGGAAGAGGCGTATAACCGCGCCGATGGCCTGATCGGTGAGATTGACCGCACCCTGCGCGAACGGCAGGCGGATCAGTTGCTGGAGCTATACCCCTCGCCGCTGAACCCTGCCAACTGGCCAACGGCGGCGCTGTCGATGCGCGATCTGGCCCTGTCGGTCTGGACCGAAACGGCGGCGCGCTGGAAGGGGCCGGGGAAAAAGTCCTTCCTGGATAACCTGCCCGCCATCGTGGTGCTGACGGTGGTCGGCGCTGTGATGATGTGGCGCGGACAAGGGCTGCTCGATCAACTCATCGCCCGCTTCCTGCGCCCCGCGAGCACGCGGGGAAGGCGGGTTGTGGCGTTCCTGCGGTCGGTCCTGCGGGCGTTGATCCCGGCCTTTGGGTTGGTGCTTATCGCCTCGGCCCCGCTGTTGTCGGGGGTGCTCGGGCCGATTGCGACCAATCTGGTCGAGGCGATCCCGGGTGCCGGTCTGACCATCTTTGCCGCCCTCTGGCTGGGCAGTCTGGTCTTTGGCAGCACAGAGGCAAGCACAGGCCAATTCACTGTGCCCGAAGAGCGCCGGGGCGAGGGGCGCTTTTTGGCGGTGGCCTTGGGCACTGTCGTCGCCGCCGAGGGCTTGCGAAGCCTGTTGCAATCCAGCATCCCCCGCAGTGAGGCTGCGATTTCGGTTCTGAGCTTTCCGTTTCTGGTGACCGCCGCTGTGTTGCTCTTGCGGCTTGGGCAGTTGCTCTATCGCCATGCCCAACCCGTTGGCGGGGCCCTGGATGCTGCGGCATCGGGGCGCTTTGTCGGGTTGCTTGGGCGCGGGGTGATGGTGTTGGGTGTGCTCGGCACCGGGCTTGGTGCAGTGGGCTATGTCTCGGCCGCTTCGGCCATGGTCTATTCGGCGGCGCTGTCCATCGGGCTGATTGCCTTCCTGATCGTGCTGCAACGACTTGTGGCCGACCTTTACGGCCTGATCACCGGATCGGATGCGGCGGATCAGGACGGGCTGGTGCCGGTGCTGATCGGCTTTGCCATGGTGCTGTTGTCTTTGCCTGTGTTCGCCATGATCTGGGGCGCAAGAGCCGATGACCTGACGGAGCTTTGGCAGCGTTTCCTTGAAGGCTTCCAACTGGGGGCAACGCGGGTTTCGCCCACCGATTTTATGGTGTTCGTCGTCGTGTTCGCCATCGGCTATGCCGTCACCCGCGCGGTGCAGGGCGCTTTGCGCGGATCGGTCCTGCCACGCACCACGCTTGATCCGGGCGGGCAGACCGCCGTAGTCTCGGGTGTCGGCTATGTCGGGATCTTCCTTGCCGCGCTGATCGCCATCAATTCCGCGGGGATTGATCTGTCGGGTCTGGCCATCGTGGCTGGTGCCCTGTCGGTCGGGATCGGTTTTGGTCTGCAAAACATCGTGTCCAACTTCATCTCAGGCATCATTCTGCTGGTCGAACGTCCGGTGTCTGAGGGCGATTGGATCGAGGTCGGCACGGTGCAAGGCATAGTCAAGGCGATCTCTGTCCGATCGACCCGGATTCAAACCTTCGACCGCTCGGATGTGATCGTGCCCAATGCCGATCTGGTGACCGGCCGGGTGACCAATTGGACGCGGTTCAACCTGACAGGGCGGCTGATCGTGCCGGTGCTGGTCGTTCATAACTCCGACACTCGCAAAGTCGAACGCATCCTGCGCGAGATTGCCGAGGCCCAACCCTTGGTCGTGTTGAACCCGCCGCCGGTGATTGCGCTGATGGGGTTCACGCTGGAAGGCATCCAGTTTGAAATTCGGATGATCCTGCGCGATGTGAACTTCTCGGTCACCGTCCGCAGCGAGGTGAACCACCTGATCGTGCAGCGCTTCGCCGCCGAAGGGGTGGAAATGCGCCCCGGCCTGTTGCAGCCGCCACCTGCGCCTGAGCCACCCGAACCTAAGTCCCCCGAACCTGAGACCCAGCAGAAGCGCCCGCGCAAGGCCAAGCCTGAGTCTACCGATGCCTTGCCCCGTGCCGATGGCACACCCTCGCTGTGATGCCAGGGTTTTTGAAAGAGCACGCCGTGACCACAGACCTTCTCTTCCGCGCCGACGCCTATCTGCGCGAGTGCGACTCCATCGTGACCGGCACCACGCCGGAAGGCGGCATCCTTGTGGACCGGACCGTGTACTATGCCACCAGCGGCGGCCAACCCGGTGACTCTGGCCAAGTCGCATGGTCAGGCGGGCAAGTGGCCATCGCCACAGCGGTAAAGGCCGAGGGTGGGTTGGTGGCGCTTGTCCCCGGTGAACCCGTGGCCCTGCCGCCGGTGGGCACGATCTTGCGCCAAAGGCTGGATTGGGACCGCCGCCACCGCCACATGCGGGTACATACCGCATTGCATCTCCTGTCCGTGGTGATTCCGCTGCCCGTCACCGGTGGCCAGATCGGGGCAGAGCGAGGGCGGCTGGATTTTGACATGCCCGATCCGCCGGGAGACATCGTGGCCCTTGAGGCGCGGCTGAACGAGCTGATCGGGATTGATCTGGCGGTGACGGATCAATGGATCACGGATGGCGAACTCTTGGCCAATCCGGGGCTGGTCAAAACCATGTCGGTGATGCCGCCGATGGGGCAGGGCCGGGTGCGGCTGGTCCGGATCGGGACCGAGGCATCACAAGTCGATCTGCAACCCTGCGGCGGCACCCATGTCGCCCGCACCGCCGAGATTGGCCGCGTCGAGATTGGCAAGATCGAGAAAAAGGGCCGCCAGAACCGGCGGGTCTCGATTACGCTGATGAGTTGATTCTGGCCTTTCGGGCCCTGTATCGATGGCTTCTGCGGGGCCACGGGGTTGGTGGCTTTCGGCGACGGGTCGGGAGCAGCCAGGTATTCGGCGTATCGACCGCGGTTTGCCCGCGCGCCCTGATGAACGTCCGCGCGAGATCAGGGCCCTATCCATGGCACGCGCTTCATGCGCTCCTGGCCGAACGGGGTGTCTCTTCCTCGTTTCCGTCCATTTGCCATCATCTCACTTTGCCCTCGCCATTCCGGTCAGCCTGCGGGCCGATCTGCGCATCGGTCGTCGCCCGTTTTCAGCATCGCCCAGAGGGCGCGGGCCATATGGTTGGCCAAGGCGATGGCGGCGACCTTGAGGGGCTTGCTTGCGATGATGCCGCCGAGCCAGTCGCTGCTCGGTCCAGATTTTCGGCGCTTAGGGATGACCGACGGGCACCAAGACAGATGAGCCGCCGGATGTATCTGTTGCGCATCTTCGAGATCGAACTCAGCCGCTCCTTCCGCCCGAGAGACGGACTGCACGCCCAGCCAGGCCGTCAGATCGCGGGCAGACCGGAAGGCCGATAGGTCGTGTAGGGTTGCCGCTGGCACGCTCTCTGTGATCGGCCCGTTCCCGGTAGCCGTTTGGAGCCGCGGCGCTGTCTCATCCGCCTTGGCCAGCGCCTTGATGCTGGGGGTGAGGGTCTCGACACGCGCTGTCGTGTCGCGGAACTGCCCGGCAAGAAGATCGAGTGGCACGCGCGCCTCAGTCGGCAGGTCGGCGGTCTCCGCCTCGGTCAAAAGGCGGACTGTGGTGTGAACGACTTTCGGCACCACAAGTCCGAACTCTCCCCTGTGCACGCAGATCGCGTTGGCGAGTTGGGTCAACTGGCGCACAAGAAAGTCTCGGGTCCGGTGCTGCCTCAAAACGGCCTGCCGGCTGGTGGTCTTTACCGCCACAAACTGCATCGAGGGACGCGTGTCCGCTTCGCAGATCGCCGCGTCTGTCTTGCCCCGCTTGACGACAGGTTTCACGCCAGAGGGTGGGATCAATCCCACGTCCTCACCGAAAGTGCGCAGCTCTCCCGCCCAGTCATGCGCGCCTGCGCAGGCCCCCATGCCAATCAGGGCGGGCTGCAACTGGAAAAGAACAGCACAAGCTGCGCCCGCTTCACCTGCCGACGCAGCACCACCACACCTTCGGCCTCTACGGCATGAACCTGAAAAACGCGCTTGGCCAGATCTAGCGCAACAGCGGTAATCTCTTCCATGGATGGCTCTCATCATGGGTTTGTGTGACAGCACCCAAGATGCCATTTTGCGATGCAAAGAGCGGGAGCCATCCACGCCATCAATAGCGGACCAAGGCGCGATCGACTGGTGGGTCATCCTCGGATGGACTTCGTAGGCCGCCGCCAATTCCGACAGCCTGCGCGCGCCCTTCAGCGCCTCCAACGCAACATGCGCCTTGAACGCCGCGTCATGGTTCCTGCGTTTCGATACATCCTGATCTCCTCGGATTGGGGATCACCAGACCACAGATCGTAGCTTCCGTCGCTGTCCGGTTTGCGGGGGGCGCAGCGTCTCAGTCCATCCGACAGATTTCCCCCTTTGCCCCCTTGCGCCCCTTATCGCCAGTCGTTAGGGAGTTCCCGCACGGACAGTTGGCCGAGTGGTCGAAGGCGCACGCCTGGAAAGTGTGTAGGCGGGGAACCGTCTCGAGGGTTCGAATCCCTCACTGTCCGCCATTTACTGGCTTAAACGGCGAGCCAGATTAAAGCATCCTGTTAATAACCCTTGATAATTCCTGCCCCGCATGGGTGTGGGTAACTTGGGGTGATGACCAAATTGCTGACCAATTCGATTCCCTATACCTTCGTTCGAGATGGTTATTTCTACTATTCTCGACGGGTCCCCGCTGACCTTCTGGACCATTACACCTACCCAAGGATCGTTCAGGCTCTGGGGACGAGGTCTGCCCAAAAGGCTCGGTTGTTGTCGTTGTCTGCCTCTGCCAAGCTTGAAGCTTACTGGGCGCAACTGCGGCTCGTTCACGCTGATGTCTTTGGCTTGAAGATCATCAAACAAGGAACTGACCTTGTGGCCCGACATGGGGCAACCCACCCTCTTCAACCCGAATTCGGCCTTGAGGAGTTGTGACAGCATCGGGATTGCAGCTTCAAAGGCCGGTGCGCCCTGCTCGATCAGGTCGGTCACGGCTTGAGCCATGCCATACATTTTGAGGCTGCGCAGCATGATGACGATGGCGCCGGCGGCTGGATCATGACGCATGACGGGCTGGGCCCTACGCGGGCAGCGTCTGGTCGACCACGCGCCCTTCGGCCACTGGCGCACCCAGACCTTTGTCGGCGCGCTGCGGCATGACCGCATGGCTGCACCTTGGGTCATCGACGGGGCCATGAATGGCGAGATGTTCGACCTCTACATCAAAACCCAACTGGCGCCGACGCTGCGCACCGGCGACGTGGTCATTCTCG
>JAIYDR010000341.1 GCA_027487395.1 Rhodobacter sp.
GATCCGGGTCTTGCCGACGCCAGCCGCTTTCATTTCGACCAGGTCGCCCTTACGCGGACCGGTCAGCTTTTCGATCACGGGGCCGGTGTATTCGTCATCGACGTCGATGGTGACCTCTTCGACAGGCTCATGCTTCACGCCGTCGATGTCTTGGAAGATCACGCGCGGGCGCGAGATCGACAGTTCAAACCCTTCGCGGCGCATGTTTTCAATGAGCACGCCCATCTGCAATTCACCACGGCCCGAGACTTCGAACGCATCGCCGCCGGGGGTGTCGGCGACCTTGATCGCGACGTTGATCTCGGCTTCCTTCATCAGGCGTTCCCGGATCACGCGGGACTGGACCTTGGTGCCATCCTTGCCAGCAAGGGGCGAATCGTTGATGCCGAAGGTCACGGTGATGGTCGGCGGGTCAATCGGCTGGGCGGGCAGGGCCACGTCAATCGACGGATCGCAGAGCGTATCGGCCACGGTGGCCTTGGTCATGCCGGCCACGGTCACGATGTCACCGGCCAAAGCCTCATCCACCGCGGTCATGTTCAGGCCGCGGAAGGCCAGAACCTTGGTCACGCGGAAGGCTTCGATGCGCTCGCCATTGCGTGTCAGCGCCTTGAGTTGGGTGCCGACGGTCAGGCGACCCGCCTCAATCCGGCCGGTCAGGATACGGCCGATGAAGGGGTCCGCCGACAGGGTGGTGGCCAGCATCTGGAACGGCTCATCCACACGGGCGATCTGCTTGGGATGCGGCACATGGCGCACGATCATGTCAAACAGCGCGTCAAGGTTCTTGCGCGGCCCGTCGAGCGATTCGTCCGCCCAGCCATTGCGGCCCGAGGCGTAGATATGCGGGAAATCAAGCTGTTCGTCGGTTGCGCCGAGGTTGGCGAAGAGATCGAAGACTTCGTTCAAAGCGCGTTCCGGCTCGGCGTCGGGCTTGTCGACCTTGTTCAGCACAACAATCGGGCGCAGACCCAAAGCCAGCGCCTTGGCCAGAACAAACTTGGTCTGCGGCATCGGCCCTTCGGCGGCATCGACCAGCAAGCAGACGCCGTCCACCATCGACAAGATCCGCTCCACCTCGCCGCCAAAGTCGGCGTGGCCGGGAGTGTCGACAATGTTGATTCGGATGCCAGAGTGTTCCACCGAGGTGCACTTGGCCAGAATCGTGATGCCGCGTTCCCGTTCGATGTCGTTGCTGTCCATGGCGCGTTCGCTGACGGCCTGATTGTCGCGGAAGGAGCCGGACTGTTTCAGCAGCTCATCCACCAGCGTGGTCTTGCCATGGTCAACGTGCGCAATGATGGCAATGTTGCGAAGCTCCATCGGAGGCGTCTCTTTTCATGTCTTTTGGGTTCCGCGCGGGCCATAGCCCGGATCGCCCGGAAAGGCCAGCGAAACCTTGCTGCGGTTGCGAAAGCGGGTCAGGTGGCGACGTAGCGGTCGCGCCGGTGATTGATGGCGATGACAAGGTTCACGACCAGCGCGCCAAGAAAGGACCAGCCGACCTTGTCCAGCGGCAAGAGGGTCAAAGCGATGGCAAACAGCCCCATATCAAAGATCAACTGCGTCTGGCCTGCGCGAAAGCCGGTCTTGTCTTGCAGATAAAGCGCCAGAATGCCGATACCGCCAAGGCTCGCCCCATGGCGAAAGATCGCCAGAAGGGCAGCGCCTGAGACAAAGCCAAAGAGCACCGCGCCAAAGGCCGGGTTCAGATGGCTGAAATCCACCCATCCGGGCATCAGCACCGACAGGGCGGACAGAATGCCCACGGTCACAAAGGTCTTGACGGTAAAGGCCAGCCCCATGCGGCGATAGCCAAACCAGTAGAAAGGGATGTTCAGCGCAAAGAACACCGGCCCAAAACCCCAACCGGTGGCATAGGCAATCAGCACCGCCAGCCCTGCCGTCTGTCCGGTGATCATGCCCAGATGCGTCAGGATCATGATGCCAAAACTCGCCATCGTGGCGCCAAAGGCCAGACCTTGGGCGTCTTCCAGTAGGGAATGTGCTTTCGGATCGGTCATGGGGCGCGTCCTACCGCCTTGCGTTGCATTGTGCCAGAGGGGTCAGGCCGCGATATACCGGTCGCGCCGATGGTTCACCGCCAGAAACAGCGCATAGGTCGCGGCCCCCAGAACGGACCAACCCAGCATCACCGGATCAAGGATCAGCGCCGCGCCAGCAAAGATCACCACATCGACGCCAAGCTGCACATAGCCTGCCGGAATGCCGAAACGCTCCTGCACCATCAGCGCGGGGATGGCAAAGCCGCCAAAGCTCCCGCCATGCCGCACCACGGCCAAAGCGGCTATTCCGAACAGCGTCCCAAACAGCATCGCACCAAAACCGGGCTCAATCGCGCCAAGCGCGATCCACTGCGGCAGGATCGCGGTCAGGGCCGAGAGCGTCGCCGTGCTGATCAAGGTCTTGAGGGCAAAGCGCGTGCCTTTCCACCACCAGCCGAGCAGGAGAAAGGGCAGGTTAATCGCTGAATAGACGAGGGCAAAGGGCCAGCCGGTGACGTAACTCACCAGTACCGCCAGCCCCGTGGTCTGGCCCGTGACCCAGCCCATATGGATCAGGACATGGATGCCCAACCCCGCCATCAGAATGCCAAAAGCGATGCCTTGGATGTCCTCGATCAAGGAATGGCGGGTGGGGTCGGTCATGGCGGCCTCTGCGCTGCGGATGATGGGTCATAGCATGTGACCTATAATCGCGTCAATATTGCTGACCTTCTTACCGCTGTGGCCCTTATGCCGCAGCAAAGGCGATTTGATCGGCAGGGCTTGAAACATCGCGGTGAGTCGCGCTAGCAAAATACATCTAGAACGCGAACACTCAGGGAGGGCGCGATGTCATATACCGTATCGTCGGCTCGAACCTGCACTGCGCTGGATGCCGGGAACCGCTTTGGCCTCACGCTTCGACCTACGGGCCTGTCGCGCGCCTGATCCCGCTGGCCCCTGATCGGGGCTTTCACTGACCTGACCGCCTGATCCGTGCCTTTGCATACGTGCCCCGCGCACCTGTGCCTTGGTTCCCCTCAGGCCCAACCCCACCCAAACCAGAGGACCGGCCCGGTGCGTTCCACCGTCCGGCGCATTCCATGACCCAAAGCCAAAACGGGGCGCTCCTGCCCCTTTCCGCCCTCATCGCTGCGCATGGCCCTTGGCGCGTGCTCGGTGCCGCGCTGATCGCCCTGCTGCGGCAGGCCATCCGCCCCGGCGCGCCGGATATCGACAGCCTGCCCGATCACCTGCGCAAGGATATCGGCCTGCCGCCGCGCGGCTCCCCACCGCAGCAGCCGATCATTCCGGTGCGTTGGTGATCCCCCATTCCCCGTTGTTGAAATATCCTCGGGGGGAAGGCGCGGTACGCGCCGTGGGGGGCAGACAGCCCCCCCTGCGACGCCCGCCGCATCCACACCGCCCGCAGGTCATCGCCCCCCTCTCCCCTTGGGGGAGAGGGCAGGGTGAGGGGGTGGTGCCACAAAAGCAAAGGGCCGGAGGTTTCCCCCCGGCCCTTGATCCAGCGTCGGATAAATCAGCCCGCCAGTGCCTTGTTCAAGTATTCGTCGACCTTTTCCAGATAGCCCATGGTGGTCAGCCATTTCTGATCCGGGCCCACCAGCAAGGCGAGGTCTTTGGTCATCCAGCCATC
>JAIYDR010000284.1 GCA_027487395.1 Rhodobacter sp.
AGCCGTTCAAGCGGTTGATGGGCACGCCCTGCAACCTGACCTGGCGCGAGGCGGGCGAGCGCGAGCGCATCTGGCTGACCAGCCGCAGCCACCCGATTGCGGCCGGTCTGCCCGACCATTTCGAGCTGGAACAGGAAGAGATGTACGGTGAACCCTTCGGCGTGCCCGAGCCGATGGAGACGGTGTTCGTCTCATGGTTCGCGGGCGGTGAAGTCTTCCGTTCCGGCCTGACCTACAAGCGCGGCGCGGGCAGCGTGTTCTACTTCCGCCCCGGCCATGAAACCTATCCGACCTATCACGACGCCAATATCCAGCGCGTGATCGCCAATGGTGTCCGTTGGGCGCATAACCCCGCGCCGCGTATCGCCAATCCGAATGACGCGCCGAACGTGCCAGTTGAGGTGGCGTTGGAGCCGATTGTCGAACGCGGCCCGCGCCTGCACCAAGACGGCGAAGCGGGGTATCGGTGATGGCGGCTAACGTTCGTCTGCTGATCGTCGGCACCGGCGGCATGGCCAAGAACCATGCCGAAAGTTTCGCCGCCATTCCCGGCGTCACGCTGGTAGGTGGAGTGGATACGCGGCCTGCCCAGCTTGCCGCTTTCCAGGAAACACATGGCATACCGCACGGCTTTGCCAGCATAGACGAAGCCCTAAGCTGGGGCGCGTTTGACGCGGTGACCAACGTCACCCCAGATGCGGCACATTACGCCACCACCCTGCCCTTCCTTGCGGCGGGAAAGCATGTGCTGTGCGAAAAGCCACTCGCCACCAATGAAACTGCGGCGGCCGAGATGGCCGCAGCGGCGGAAAAGGCGGGTGTGGTGAACATGGTCAACCTGTCTTACCGCAATGTGCCGGCCTTGCAGCACGCCGCCGAAATGGTGCGCGATGGGGCCATCGGCACCATCCGGCATTTTGAGGCCTCCTATCTGCAAAGCTGGCTGACACAGGATGCTTGGGGCGCTTGGGATAAAGAAAGCCAATGGCTGTGGCGTTTGTCCACGGCGCATGGGTCAAAGGGTGTTTTGGGTGATGTGGGGATCCATATCCTCGACTACGCGACCTTCATCGCAGGCCAATCGGTGACAGAGATTTCCTGTCGTCTGGCCACCTTTGACAAGGCCCCCGGCGGCAAGATCGGCGACTATGTGCTGGACGCCAACGACTCTGCGACGATGCAGGTGGTGCTGGACAATGGCGCGCTTGGCACAGTGGCAGCCACCCGCTTTGCCAGCGGCCATCTGAACGACCTGCGCTTGCGGCTTTATGGCGATAAGGGCGGGCTTGAGGTGCAGTTTGAAAAGGCGGTCAGCCGCCTTTTCGCCTGTCTGGAACCGGACATGAAAACTGCGACGTGGCATGAGGTGGACTGCCCCGCCGTCCCCACCATCTACCAGCGCTTCATCGCGGCGATCCGGGGCGAAAGCGTTGCCGACCCCATCTTTGCGCGGGGCGCAGAGTTGCAAATGATGCTCGATCGCGCCGAGCAATCCGCCGCGCAGCGCGGGCTGAGCCTGCCCCTTTAACACCCTGACCCCCCCCTGTCGCATCGGCAGGGGGCGTTCCGGTTCAGACCGTCACCGTCGCGTCTCGCTCATAGCTGAACACAGTGACCGCAGAGGCATCTTCGATCATGCACGGAAACAGGTTTTGCACTTCGGCTAGGACATCCGGCCGGGCGGTCTGCATCCGCTGAAAGGCCTTTTGGCAATCAAAGCGGGCGATCACCTTGACGATCCCTTCCTTGCGCAACAGCACCGTCAGGCCGGACACATCATAGCTGCCAAGTCTCTTTCCCATCGCCTCTGAAACATGTGTGGCGGCACTGCGGGCGTCGTTCAGGTTGGTGAACCGAAGCACATAAACCTTAGCAAGCATGTGTTAATCCGCCAACATGTCCAACAAGGCATCCGCCAAGGCCCGTGACTTAAGGATCGACCGCTCCGTGCGGAACCCAGTGGGCGACAGACCAAGGAAGGACTGAACGGCAATTCCCTGGGCACTCAGACCACCATCTGCATTGATCAGGCCAGCCTCTTGCAAGGCGGAAAAGCGGTCAGGTTGGCCGGGCAAACCCTCACAAACTGCAAGAAAGGACGCAGCCTGCTCGGTGGTCTCCAGACCTGCGATACCGGTCAGTTGCTCAACGGCTTTTGCCAAGCGGCGCAGGCTTTCGTGGCGCTGCGCGATCTGCAATTCGATTGTGAAAGTCAGTTCCGCCGCGACACGGCGCATCAGATCGACCTGCGCGTGGGAGAGGCTGTGCTGAACATAATCCGCAACGCACAATGTGCCAAGGATATGCCCATCTTCCGTCACAAGTGGAAAGGCCGCCCAAGCGACAAAATGCGGCTCTCCCACCACCAACGGATGCACTGACATGGTCTCGTCCAATCGCATGTCGGCAAAGACAAGTGGCGTCGGGGCCAGCAGGGCGAATTGGCACAAGGTTCCATCGCGCCCGACCTCTGGCAGATTCAGACAATCCGGGAAATTCTGTGACAGGAAATACTGCCGCGTCGTGTCGATCAGACCGCAGTAAGCGACGGGGAAGCCGGAAATCTGCCTCATCAGATCGGTGTAAAGCGTGAAACGCGGATCAGGCGATTGGTCCATCAGCCCGCTGCGCTGGACCGAAACAAGGCGCGTGGCTTCGTTCGACGGAAGACGGGCGGGGGCAAATTCTGTCATGTATTGTCCTGCCATTTAAGGGTTCACAATCGTATACGACACGTTGAGGTGGTAGATTAGCTGCGGCTCTAATCATATGAGTGTGATCATCACCGACAGCTGGTATCCCCAGTTCCGCACCACGTTCAGCGACTGACCTTCAGCTCCGGCCGCGGTCAATTTCTTGCGTAGACGCACGATCTTGACCCCTAACGCCGCTTTGCTGACAGGGACGGTCGTCGGACCGAGCCGCAGAATGCTGTCCAAGTCCAATCGGTTGTCAGGCGCGGTGATAAATGCCTCCAACAAATCCGTCTCGCTGGAGGTCAGTGCCTGCGCGCCCACTGGGCCGGTCAGGGTCATCGTCTTGCGGTTCAGCACCAGGGGTGCCTCTGGCTCTGCGGACAAGGTCACAGCCCCCCGCGCCTCTTTGCTCAGTCGCCGCGCTAAGGCCCGGATCGAGGCTGTCAGTTCCGGCGCAGAACTGGGCTTGGTCAGGTAGATGTCTGCGCCGCTTTCATAGCCGTCGCTGCGATCCGTCGGCGCGCCGCGCGCGGTCAACATGATGATGCCCAGTTCAGGCCAATCTGCCCGCAGCCGCCGCGCCAGCGACATGCCATCCTCACCCGGCAAATTGAGGTCCAACAGCAAGATATCCACAGAGGCGATGCGGCAATTGGCCAAGAACACCTCGGCGCTTTCAAAGGCGACGACGTGGTGGTCCTCGGCGGACAACACATCGACCAGTGACTCCCGCAAGGCGCCGTTATCTTCGACAATGACAAGGTTCAGCATGGCAACCACAAGCGAAAGCGCACACGGCCGGCATCGGGTTCATAGGCGATACCACCGCCCAAAATCCGCACCAGACCCTGCACGAGGTAAAGCCCAAGCCCCGAACCAATCTGCGACAGGGCGCGCGGGCTGCGATAATAGCGCTCAAACACGCGGGCCGGGTCCGGCAATCCGGTCTGGCCCACCTCATTCTCAACCGTGATTTCCACCCGGCCTTCCGGTGATTTGGCCAACGCCACATCCACACGCGACCCAACGGGAGAGTATTTCAGCGCATTCTCGATCAAATTGCTGAGGATCACCCGCAACAGGACCGGATCGCTATGCAAGGCAAGACGTTCAGGCGCGCGCAAGACAGTCCGTTCCGCCGCCAGATGGGTGGAGCATGCCTCGCGCAGGATCAATGCCGGATCGCAGGCGACAAGAGTGATCGATTGCTCGACATTGTCCAGTTGCACGGATTGGTTGCACCGGTCGATCACAGTCGTCAGGTCACGGATCGCATCGGACACACGAGACCGCTGCCGTGCGCCGAAATTGGGGGCAGAGACGGACATATTGATCACGGCCATCGCGTTCTTCGTCTCATGTGTCAGCATGTCAATGAAGCGCATCAAGGTGTGCTTTTGCTCTTCCTCGATGGCGCGGCGTTCCTGCAAGGCCGCCAACGCCGTTTGCGCCCGCTGTGCCTCGGCCAGCAGGTTTTGCGCGTGCAGATGCAGGATAATCGCCATCAACACACCGGTCGCGGTGCCATGAATCATCGTTCCGTATAGCGTGAATGTCCCGATGTGAAACAGACCAACCAAGGTCAGCACCCAAAGAAGCAATGCGCCGGACAAGATTGCATAGATAATCCGCATCACCCGCAACCCCGGAGAGGCGCTTGTGCGCGCCGTGAAGGCCGCAGCAAAGAATACAAACGGCGTCGCGGCGATGGTCAAGCCATTGATCCTCAACGCTGTTGTTCGATCGCCGACCCAGAAGATCACAAAGGCAACCAGAATGATCAGGATCATCGCTTCAAGCAGCCGCAGGGTGGCCCAGTGTGGATCAAAGCGGCGCAAAAGGACGCGATGAAAGACGATCGACAGGGCTGATGCACAGATCACCGCCGAGCGATAGATCATGAACACTGCCTCTTGCAGCAGGTTGGGCGCCGCAAGACTGATGTAGCCAAAGAAAAAGACGTTGTGGAATATCCACGCCGCCTGCAAAACGGCAAACCACGCGAACAGGCCTTCGCGGATCAGAATGGCCATCCTAAGTGACCAGAGCATCAACACCAACATCATCGACAGATAGGTGATCTGGACAAAATCGAGCAGCAGGCCCTTCCGATAGGCCGCGAATTTTGGCAGCGCTTCGATATAGGCGGTAAAGGACCCCATCGTTTCCAGCCGCAGGTAATACACTGTTCCTTCGGGCTTTGGCTCAATACCAAACCCGCGCAGTGACGAGGCCCATTCTTCCGTGCCGACAGCGACCCTTCCACCGAGTGTGCGCGCGACCCAGCGCCCGGGATCGTCTTCATCGGGCGCGTAAAGCGTGACGCGATCAAAGGTCGGCGGGCGAACAACCAGGACCGTTTCCGCACCACCCGGAGCAGGCAGCACGGTCAGGCGGACCCAAAAGGCGTCACCCGTATAGCCTTCGGTGATCATTTTCCCGCTCGGCTTAAAGGTTTGCCCGCCCATTGCATCAATGGTCATCGTCCCGACAGGATCACGCAGGATTGCGATCTCGCGGATCAGGCTACGCCCATTCAACTCGGCGTTGGCCAAACCGACGCTAACCGTCTGGTCTTGCGTCAAAGCTGTGTCTGCAGTTGCCGTCTCGGCCGATCCCAAAAGACCTGCAAGACAGACCAAAAGCGCCATCAACACGACCAGATCGAACGGCCGCAAAATGGACGAAACAAAGCGTTTCATGGGTCGATCCAGTGGGTTGGGTCAGCGAGGTTGCGTCAGTGCCAAGATGAGCTGGCTGTTCAGCACCGCTAACCGCAGGAACGCGTGACTCAAATCTGCCATTCGGACGGATGAGGTCACATTCCAGATCAACCCATGCTTTCGCATGGGCCGCATGGATCAAGCAGGAAAAGAATAGTACGAATGCTACGCTTTCCTACAAAACACTACTGGCTAATAGATGGGCGATGCTGTGATAACGACGGCTCGGAGATTCGGTGATGGATAAGGCTGGTACGGACTTTTTCCACTTCCTCGATGTCCAGATCACGGAACAGCGGATCGTAGAAGATGAGTTGGACCTTGCGAAACTTGCCGCATTGGTTCCGCAGCTATGTGACGCCTTGCGCGCCACGTTGAAAGATACAGACGCCGGTGCGTCAGCGCTTGCCAAAGCGCATGCCGTAACCGCCGAAGTTGTCCGCGCCGCTTAAACGGCGGGCTTGAGCGGTGGCCCTCCGGGGTGCCTAACGGAGCGGTCACCGCCGTTTGGTCGAAATGACCAGATACCCCCGATTTTGCAGATGGCTGGGTATTCGCCAGAGACGGCAGCAATATTCGCGACCGCAGGCTCTGCGCTGTGGCTGTTTTCCGGCATCGCTGTTCCAGTCCCAAAGCAGCCTGGACAGGACTGGTCGACGTCGTCGGCAAACTTGACTTGCCTGAACATTTCGCGCGACATTCGGCCAAAGACAGGAGACCGTGATGTCCAATGACCCGCTTTTGCAGCCCTACAGGTTGAAGCATCTGACCCTGCGCAATCGGATCATGATCACCAGCCACGAACCGGCCTACCCCGAGGATGGAATGCCGAAAGGCCGCTATCGGGCCTATCATGTGGAACGGGCCAAGGCAGGTGTGGCGCTGACCATGACGGCGGGCTCAGCCTCGGTCGCGCGGGACAGCCCGCCGGTGTTCAACAACATCCTTGCCTGGAAGGATGAGGTCGTGGGCTGGATGCGCCAGATGGTCGATGAATGCCACGACCATGGCGCGGCCGTGATGATCCAACTGACCCACCTTGGCCGCCGCACCCGCTGGGACAAGGGCGATTGGCTTCCGGTCGTTGCCCCCAGCCATGAACGCGAAGCCGCCCACCGCGCCTTCCCCAAGCGGATCGAAGATTGGGACATGACGCGCATCGTCGAGGATTTCGCCGATGCCGCCGAACGGATGCAGGCCGCAGGTGTGGATGGGATCGAGCTTGAGGCTTACGGACACCTGCTGGAGCAGTTCTGGTCACCGCTGACCAACGACCTGCCCCACCCCTATGGCGGCTGTCTCGACAATCGCCTGCGCTTTACCTTTGACGTCTTGCGCGCCATCCGGCAGCGCTGCGGCACCGATTTCATCGTCGGCCTGCGCTATACCGGCGACGAAGTCACACCGGGCGGCACGACGAGGGATGAAGGGCTGGAGATCAGCCGTAAGCTGCGCGACAGCGGTTTGGTGGATTTCCTGAACGTGGTGCGGGGGCGGATCGACACCGACCCTGCGCTGACTGACCTGATCCCGATCCAAGGGATGAAAAGCGCGCCGCATCTGGATTTCGCAGGCGAGATTCGCGCCGCGACCGGATTCCCAACCTTTCACGCTGCGCGCATCCCCGATGTGGCGACGGCACGCCATGCGATCGCCAGCGGAAAGCTGGATATGGTCGGCATGACCCGCGCCCATATGGCCGATCCGCACATCGTGCGGAAGATTTTGGAAAAGCGCGAAGACGACATCCGCCCCTGCGTCGGCGCGAATTACTGCCTTGATCGCATTTATCAAGGCGGCCATGCCTTCTGCCTGCACAACCCCGCCACGGGCCGCGAAGAGACGATGCCGCACTTGATCCCGGCGGCACCTGTGCAGAAGCGCATCACCATCGTTGGCGCAGGTCCGGCCGGGGTGGAAGCCGCCCGCGTGGCGGCAGAGCGCGGCCATGTGGTGACGGTGTTCGAGGCTGCCGATCAACCCGGCGGTCAAATCCGCCTGACGGCGCAAGATCCACGGCGGCGTGAGATGATTTCCGTCATCGGCTGGCGCATGGCGCAGGCGGAAAAGAAGGGCGTCACCTTCCATTTCAACACCTACGCCGATGCGGAAACGGTGCTGGCAACACACCCCGATGAGGTGATCATCGCCACAGGGGGCCTGCCCCATACGGCGGTGCTTGCGGCAGGCAATGACCTTGTGCATTCGGCCTGGGACATCCTGTCTGGCTATGTGAAACCCGGCTCCAACGTCATGATTTATGACG
>JAIYDR010000250.1 GCA_027487395.1 Rhodobacter sp.
CCCTCCTCGCGGTTGATCTCGGCGATCAGGTCCATCACCTGCAAGGCAGAGGCGCGGTCAAGGTTGCCGGTCGGCTCATCCGCCAGCACCAATTCGGGGCGGTTCATCAGGGCCCGTGCCACGGCGACGCGCTGCTTTTGCCCGCCCGACAGATTGGCGGTGGGAAAATGAACGCGTTCCGCCAGCCCCATGCGGACCAGCAACTCTTGCCCGCGCGCCCGCGCTGCCGGGGTTTCGCGCCCCTCGCGCACTGCCGTGGGAAAGCAGACGTTTTCCAAAGCGGTGAAATCCGGCAACAGGTTGTGGAACTGGAACACAAAGCCGATGTGCAGATTGCGAAAGGTGGTCAAGGCGTGGTCGGTGGCGGTGGTCAAATCCATGCCCAGCATCACATGACGGCCCGAGGTGGGCTGCATCAGCGTGCCAAGGATGGTCAAAAGCGTGCTTTTGCCCGAACCCGAGGGGCCGAGCAGCGCCGCAAGCTCCCCCGTCTGCATCGTCAGGGTCAAGCCGCGCAGCACGCGGGTTTCAGCCTCGCCACTGCCAAAGGTTTTCACCAACCCCTCCACTGCCAAAAGCGCCGTCATTGGCCGATGGCCGTGACGGGGTCCAACCGTGCCGCAGCACGGGCAGGCAGGATTGAGGCGAGGATGGCCCCCAGCGTTGTCAGCACAATCGCCAGACCATAGGCACCTTGGGTGATGTCAATCGGCAGGCCGCTTTGCCCCGGCGCAAAGCTGTCACGCCCCGGAAAGGCCAAAAGCACACCATATCCCGCCGCCGCCCCAAACAGGCCCCCCATCAGCCCGATCAGCGCGCCTTGCGACACAAAGACCACCACCACAAACCACCGCCCCGCCCCCATCGCCCGCATGATCCCAATCTCAGGCCTGCGCCGATAGGTGGACAAGAGCAGCGCCGAGGCGACGCCGATGATGATCGTCAACAAAGCAAAGGCCTTCAGGATATAGCCCGTCTGCGCCTGCGCTTGCAGCGCATCGAGGAGTTGCGCCGCCTGTTCGGTCCATGACTTGGCATCCAGCCCCGTCAGCGCCTTGATGCGCGGGGCGAGGGTATCGGCGGCGTAAAGGTCGGTCAATTTGATCTCGACCCGCGTGACACCTTGCGGCATCTTGAACAGCGTCCGCGCGGTGCCAAGGCTGACATAGGCCTGCCGCCGATCCGGCCCGCCGGACCCCATCTCATAGAGGCCAGTGATGGTCAAAAGCGCCTCAATGCCAGTAGTGCCTTGTATCCGCACGGTCTGACCCAGCCGAAGGTTCATATCCTCGGCCAAGGTCTTGCCCAAGAGGACCGCGCCCGCGCCAAGGGTGGCTGTCCCCGCCGTGATATAGCTTGCCAGATTGGCGATGACGGATTCCCGCCCCGGTTCGAGCCCGTTGATCGAGACTTGCGTGACTTGCCCGCCATGCGTCAGAAACCCCGATCCATTGATCTGCTGCGAGGTGCCAATGACCCCTTGCAACCCCTCAATCAGCGGAATGAAGGCGGCGGTGTCCTTGAGGATGGCCGAGGATTGCGCGGTGGTTTCCTGCACCAAAAGCACGGTGCGGCCTTCGCTGGGCAGCAAAAGTGCGGGGTCGACGGCTTCGGCCTGAATGGTGATATGGGCCATGTCGCCTGCGGTGCGGGCCATGATGAATTCGGCAAGGCCACCAATCAGCGCCGACATGAAGATGAAGATAAAGACACCAATCGCCACGCCAAAGACCAAAAGCGCGGTCTGCGCCTTGCTGGCGGTCAAGTAGCGGGTGGCGATCTTCATGGCATAAAGCATCAGGGCGCGACCTTGACCGCCTGCCCGTCGGTCAGGCCGGTGGCATCTGCAATCACCACATCTCCCGCCGCCAAACCGTCGGTCACGATCAGTCGGGCAGCGGGCCAGTCGATCACCGTCACCGCGCGGCGCTGTGCTTTGTCCTCTGTGACCACCAGCACAGCGTCCCCGGTGGTAACCAAGGCGGCACGCGGTACGGTCAGGGCTGCGGGGCGGTTATCGACAGTGATGTTGGCGGTCACCGTCAGACCAATCGGCGCGACCAGCGGCACATCGGGCGTCAGTTTCACCGCGAGACCACCCGTGTCGGCCTCCACCCGTTGCGAGACAAAGCTGACATGGCCCGCGCGCACTGCCGCTTCGCCTGACAGTTGCAGCGCGGCGGCTTGGCCCACGCGCACCTGCGTGGCGTAGGATTCGTCGACATCCGTCTCAACCACCAATTGCCCAAGATCAGCAATTGTCATCAGCACGCCTGTGGGATCGACGCTTTGGCCCGGATCGGCCTGTATCAAAAGCACCGTCCCGGCCATCGGGGCCTTCAGCGTAAACCGGTCTAGTTGAATCTGCGCCTGTTGCAGCAGGGCGGTCAGGCGCGCGACCTCTTGCGCGGCGCGCGCGGCAGCGCGGGTGGCGGCGTCAAGTGCCACCCGCGCGGCATTGGCCCCCAGCGCCTTGGTGCGGGTCAGGGTGGCGTCGGCCTCTTCTTGCGCCACCAAGGCGGAGTCCAATCCCGCCACCGCTTGACGCAGGATGGCCTGTTGCGCCTCTGGGCCCAGGGTGATCAGGGTTTGGTCGCGGGTGACGCTGTCGCCTTCCTTCACCCAAACCGCATCGAGGGTGCCTGTCACCAGCGACCGCACCTCAACCGATTGCAGACCGGCGATGCGGCCGTTGACCGCCAGAACCCGGCTGACAGGGCCAAGCGCCATCGTCTCAACCGTCACCGTCACCACGGGTGTGGCCCAAGGTTGAACATAGGCCAACCCTGCCAGACCGGCAACCACCACACCGCCCATCGGCCATAGCCACCAGCGCCGCTTGGGCGTGGCGGCAGGCGGCGTCGGCGGCACAGGTGGCAGGGCGGCGGGTGGCACCACGGCGGGCAGCGTTTGGGCGGCGACGTCCGGCAAGGTGGATGTGGGTTTGGTCGGGCTTTGGATGGCACAGTCCTTTGCGGATGATGACGGCACGACCGCCCCGCCTTAATCCTACCCCCCCGCCAAAGGCCGCCAGTTGATCTGCATCAGCACCCGAGGTGCCGTGCCATGCCAGCCTGAGCACGGACCATTGGGCCATGTCTGGCAAGGGGGATGGATGAACGCCGACCCATATGCCACGCTCGGGCTCAGCAAGACCGCGACAGCGGCTGACATCAAGAAGGCCTACCGCAAACTGGCACGCGCGTCGCATCCCGACCTGCATCTGGATGACAGCGGGGCGGAAGCGCGGTTCAAGGCGATCAGCGCCGCGCATGATCTTTTGAAAGACCCTGCCACCCGTGCGCGTTTCGACGCGGGCGAGATTGACGCCGCCGGGGTGGAACGCCCGCCGCGCCAATACTACCGCGATTTTGCGGCAAATGCGGACCCGGCCTTTTCCGGCGCGCGCGGCTTTGGTTCGGCTTTTGGTGGCGGCGATCCGGGCGATATCTTTGCCGATATCCTGCGCCAACGTGGAGCTGGGCGCGAGTCAGGCTTTCCAAGACAGGGGCAGGATGCGCTCTTTGGGTTGGAGGTCGAATTCTTGGATGCCGCACGCGGGGCAGAGATGCGGCTGACCCTTGGCGAGAGTGGCAGCGTGGCGGTCAAAATCCCCGCAGGCGCGCAGGACGGCCAGACCCTGCGCCTGCGCGGCAAGGGGGTGGCGGGTCAGAACGGCGGGCCAGCGGGGGATGCGCTGATCACCCTGACCCTGCGCCCCCATCCGATCTTCCGACGCGAGGGCGATGACATCCTGCTCACCCTGCCCATCACGATTGATGAGGCGATCGTTGGCGGCAAGGTCACCGCACCGACGATCACCGGGCCGGTCAGTCTGACGATTCCGCCGGGGGCAAGCTCTGGCCGGGTCTTGCGTCTGCGCGGGCGCGGAATTGCGCGCGTCGGGGCCAAGCCGGGGGACCAGCGGGTGGAGTTGCGGATCATCGCGCCGCCCGTGATTGACGACGCCCTGCGCGATTTCCTGACCGATTGGCGCAAAGGCCAAAGCCACGACCCCCGCGCCCATATGTCCGAGGCCGCAGAATGACCGAGCTTTTCACCGCAGACCAGCTTGTTGCCACAGTACCGGGGCTGACGCCGGATCGGCTGCTGGGGTTTCTCTCGGCTGAGTTGGTGATCCCCGCCGCGCCACAGGGCGCGCGGTTTAGCCGGACGGATATAGCGCGGGTGCAGTTCTTATGTGAGTTGGCCGATGATCTGGGGCTGGAAGAGCCGTCGCTGGCCGTGGTGATCGCGCTGGTGGACACACTCCATGCCGCCCGGAACGATCTTTATCGGCTGGCGCTGGCGATTGCGGCGGAACCCCCCGCCGTGCGCAGCCGGATTGGGATGATGCTGCGGCAGGGTCCGACTTAGGCGTTAGATCAGCCGCTGGGCTGGACCGGCGCAGACCAAAGTGACGGTGGTGTCGCGACCCGACATCTCGATCCCCGCCACCTCCATCCGCCGCCGGTCCAGATCGCCGCCAAGGACTTCAATCGTCCCCGCCCCATGGAACGCCGCATCCAAAAGAGTCAGCACCGCCGCGCCCTGCAAGACCGCCTCAACGCCCTCGGGCGTGCGCGTGATGGCCAAGGGGGTGATGTGCTGGCTGCCGATGATCAGGTTCATGTGGGGCTTTCTGGGTCGTCAGATGGAAAAGGCCCCCTCTGCGGGGGCCTTTAATCGCATTCGGATTGGATCAGCTACAGCCGCTCGTGCCGCCGCAGGTGTTGCACTTCATGCAAGTCCCGTTGCGGACGAGGGTGTAGTTGCCGCATTCGCCGCAGGGATCGCCCTCATAGCCTTGCATTTTGGCCTTGGTGCGGGCGTCCATGCTGACCGATCCGGTGGCCAGTGCCGTACCGCTGGACAGGCTGTTCAACGCCGCCAGCGTTTCCGCCCCCGAGGGCATGCCGGAAGAGGCAATCCCGCCTTGCAGCACCATCAGTTCTTGCGGCAGGCGCTTGCGCAGATAACCAGTCGAGGAGATCGACTTCAGCATCTCAATCGACTTTGACGCCGCCGTTTCGCTGACTTCGCTGACGTTGCGCTTGCCCTCGTCATCGCCGCGGCCCAGATCGTCAAAGCTGTGGCCCGTGGGTTTGACATGCGCCAAATCGGTGCGGTCCAGATAGCTGATCGCCAATTCGCGGAAGATGTAGTCAAGGATCGACGTCGCGTTCTTGATGCTGTCATTGCCCTGCACCATGCCCGCCGGTTCAAAGCGGGTGAAGGTGAAGGCCTCAACGAACTCTTCCAACGGCACGCCATATTGCAGACCGACCGAGACCGCGATGGCGAAGTTGTTCATCATCGCCCGGAAGCCCGCGCCTTCCTTGTGCATGTCGATGAAAATCTCACCCAAGCGCCCGTCGCCATATTCGCCGGTGCGCAGATAGACCTTGTGGCCGCCCACAATGGCCTTTTGGGTATAGCCCTTGCGGCGCTCCGGCAGCTTTTCGCGGTTGGTGCGGACGATGTCGCGGTAGATGATCTTTTCGACGATCTTTTCGGCAATCACTGCCGCCTTTTCCTGCGTCGACCCAGAGGCGAGGATTTCTTCGGCCTCTTCGTCATCTTCTACCAAGGCCGAGGCCAGCGGTTGCGACAGTTTCGACCCGTCGCGGTACAGGGCGTTCGCCTTGATCCCCAGCGAATGCGACAACTCATAAGCCGCCAGCGTTTCGGTGATGGTGGCCGAATTCGGCATGTTGATGGTCTTGGAGATCGCGCCCGAGATGAAGGACTGCGCCGCCGCCATCATGTGGATATGGCTTTCCACCGACAGATAACGCTTGCCGGTCTTGCCGCAGGGGTTGGCGCAATCAAAGACCGAGTAATGCGCGTGCTTCAGGAACGGCGCGCCTTCCAGCGTCATTGTCCCGCAGACATGGTCATTGGCGGCGTCGATTTGCGCCTTGGTGAATCCCAGGTGGCGCAAGAGGTCAAAGGTCGGATCGGCCAGCTTGTCCGCCGGGATGCCCAGCGTGTGCTTGCAGAAATCCTCGCCCAGCGTCCACTGGTTGAAGACAAAGCGGATGTCAAAGGCCGAGGGCAGTGCCGCCTCGATCTTTTCCAACTCACGCGCGCCGAAGCCGTGGCCGATCAGCGCGGTGGGGTTGATGCCTGCGCAATTGCCGATGGAGCCGTGACCGACGGCATAGGCCACGATTTCCGCGATTTCCGAAGTGCGGTATCCCAGCGCCTCAAGCCCTGCAGGGACCGATTGGTTGATGATCTTGAAGTAGCCGCCGCCGGCCAGTTTCTTGAACTTCACCAAGGCAAAGTCAGGCTCGATCCCGGTGGTGTCGCAATCCATCACCAGACCGATGGTGCCGGTGGGGGCGATGACGGTGGTTTGGGCGTTGCGGTAGCCATGCGCCTCACCCAGCGCCAGCGCCTCATCCCAGACGGATTTGGCCAAGGCGACCAGACCCGCATCCGGGCATCCGGCATGGTCAAGGGCGACGGGCAGGACGTTCAGCCCCTCATAGCCCTTGGTCGCGCCATGGGCGGCAGCGCGGTGGTTGCGGATCACGCGCAGCATATGGGCGGCGTTGCGGCTGTAGCCGGGGAAAGCACCCAACTCAGCCGCCATTTCGGCGCTGGTCGCATAGGCCACGCCAGTCATGATCGCGGACAGTGCCCCGCCCAAAGCCCGGCCCTCACGGGAGTCGTATCCCAGACCCATGTTCATCAAGAGCCCACCGATATTGGCATAGCCAAGGCCCAGCGTGCGGAAGTCATAAGAGCGTTGCGCGATTTCCTTGGACGGGAATTGCGCCATCATCACGCTGATCTCCAGCGTCACGGTCCAGAGGCGGCTGGCGTGGACATAGGCCTCGGCATCGAACTTCCCACTGCCAAAGAAGGTCAGAAGGTTCATCGACGCCAGATTGCAGGCGGTATCGTCCAGGAACATGTATTCCGAGCAGGGGTTGGACCCGCGGATCGCGCCATCTTCGGGGCAAGTGTGCCAGGCGTTGACGGTGTCGTGGAACTGGATGCCCGGATCGGCGCAGGCCCATGCGGCATGGCCGACGCTGTCCCACAAGTCCCGCGCCTTGACCGTGCGGGCTACCTTGCCATCGGTGCGGCGGATCAGCGCCCAATCCTCGTCCTTCTTGACCGCCGTCAGGAAGGCATCCGTCACCCGGACCGAGTTGTTGGAGTTCTGGCCCGAGACAGAGATATAGGCCTCAGAATCCCAATCGGTGTCATAGGTCGGGAACTCGATAGAGGTGAAGCCCTGACGCGCATATTGCAGGATGCGGTTGGTGTAGGTGTCGGGGATCATGGCCTTTTTGGCCGACTTGATCGCGGCTTTCAGGGCCGGATTCTTGGCCGGATCGACCGAGGCCTCGGACGAGCCATCCCATGCACGGATCGCGGCGAAAATCTCATTCAACTTCTGTTCGTGCATCTTGGAACCGGCGACCAGCGAGGCAACCTTCTGTTCCTCGATGACCTTCCAGTTGATGAATTCCTCGATATCCGGGTGATCCATGTCGCAGATCACCATCTTGGCCGCACGACGCGTGGTGCCGCCCGATTTGATGGCGCCTGCCGCGCGGTCACCAATTTTCAGAAAGCCCATCAGACCCGACGACTTGCCGCCGCCCGACAGTTTCTCGCCCTCTCCGCGCAAGCTGGAGAAGTTGGTGCCGGTGCCGGAGCCATATTTGAACAGGCGCGCTTCGCGGACCCACAGGTCCATGATGCCGCCCTCATTCACCAGATCATCGCTGACCGATTGGATAAAACAGGCGTGCGGCTGCGGGTGTTCATAGGCGGATTCGGATTTGGTCAGCTTCCCGGTCTTGTAATCGACATAGAAGTGACCCTGCGCCGGACCATCAACGCCATAAGCCCAATGCAGGCCGGTGTTGAACCACTGCGGGCTGTTCGGGGCGGCCATCTGGCGCGCCAACATGAAGCGCATCTCATCGTAATAGGCGCGGGCATCGGCTTCGGTGGTGAAATAGCCACCCTTCCAGCCCCAATAGGCCCAAGCGCCGGCCAGACGGTCAAACACCTGTTTGGCGCTGGTCTCTCCCACGAAACGCTCGGCTTCGGGCAATTCGGCCAAGGCGGCCTCATCGGGGATCGACCGCCACAGGAATTCTGGCACGCCCTTTTCTTTGACGCGCGTCACGCGGGCGGGGACACCGGCCTTGCGGAAGTATTTCTGCGCAAGCACGTCCGAGGCGACCTGACTCCAGCCCGCGGGGACTTCGACCGCTTCATTGCGAAAGACCACCTTGCCATCCGGATTCCGAATTTCAGAAGTGGTCGTCGAAAACGCCAACGTGCCATAGGCTCCGGTCGCTTCGGTGGTGAACTTACGCTCGATCTTCATACTCTGCCCCGACGTTTCTTGCGGTCCGCGCCGCGTTTCCCTTGGATAGGCACAACAAAACAGACCCCGATCCTGACGAATCGAGACGGGATGCCACCCATGCATCCATCGGTTCATGTTGTTGAGCGCCTGCTCTGTCCTGTTGTTCACAGCCACTAAATGTTGTGGCCTTTCACTCACTCGCATCAAACTGTCGTAAGATCGTCGTGCTTTCAACGGAATTTTTACACCCGGGCGGCAGTTTTTCTGCTTGACGATTCGACCCTTTCGACAGGGCCTTTCGCAGGGGTTTTCCGCGCCCTTGGGGTCAGCCTGTGGGGCAAGCTGTGGACAACTGCACCGGTGCGCGGGATAAACTCTGAAAAGTGCCTATCCCGCTTGGGTTTGGCGCAGAGCCTTCAGTTGCGGACTCAGCAAGAAAAAATGGGGACAGCGACCAAGCAGCGATTCTTGCGCCTTTGGGGACCGTTGACGCTAGGTCACGCAGTGCGACGATTGAGCAACACGATCCCCGTCGCGACCATCCCTGCTGCCAAAAGAAACGACAGGGAAAGCGACCCGCCAAACAGCGCCCAGCCGAGACAGACCGACAGAATTGGTGTTAAGAACGAAAAAGAGGCAACCGTCGCCGCCGGATAAACCGACAACAGCCACAGCCAGGCGATGAATCCTCCCGTCACGATGATGGAGGCTTGGAAGATCAACCCCACCAGATGTAGTGCGTGGAAGTCGCGGATCAGCGGGCCGAACAGCGGCGACAACAGCAGCAGAATCGGGGCAGAGACCAGCACCATCCAAAACAACTGCATCTCTGCGCCCGCCACGCTGAGACGCGATGCACGGGCCACATAGGCCGTCGCCGCCCACCCCAAGGCTCCGGCCAAGGCGCAAAGGTCGCCCGCAAGGCTGCCCTGCGGTCCGGTCACTGCGCCGCGCGACAGGATGGCGATGGCAGTGCCGGTAAAGGCGAATCCCAGACCAAGGGCGCGGATGGGGGTCAGACGCTCCCCCGCCAGACCGAAATGCGCCATCAGTGAAAACCACACCGGCATGGAATAAAAGATCACCGCCGCACGGCCCACGGTCGTTAGGTCAATCGCCAGAAACAAGAACAGAAATTCGGCAGCGAACATCGTGCCGATCAAGAGCCCCGGCAAGACATGCTCGCGCCGGATCACCGGCGGACGCCCGCGCGACCACATCCACAGCGTGACAAAGCCGATGGCAAGGGCGGATCGCAGCCCCGCAAAAAACACAGGCTGCAAGCCTTGGTTTACCAGTTTCACCACGATCTGGTTGACCGCCAGCAAGAGCGCCACCGAGAACAGCGCGCCTGCGCCAAAGCCGTCCAACCTGTCGCGCCGCGCTGCCATTTTATCCCCCTGATGCGGCGCGCAGCCTTTGCCTGCCCCGGTCCGAAGTCAACCCATGCGGCAAAGACACTAGCCCTGCCCCGTCCTTTGCCGTAAATCGCCAGAACGACGCCACCGAAAGACGCATGAGAAAGGTCAGCGCATGAGCGACATCATCGCCCGCTGCGAAGCGAAGGGCCTTCGCATGACGGAACAGCGCCGGGTGGTGGCGCGGGTGATCGGCGCGGCCGATGATCACCCCGATGTCGAAGAACTCTATGCCCGCGCGGCGCAGATCGATCCGCGCATCTCTATCGCCACAGTGTATCGGACGGTGAAACTGTTCGAAGAGGCGGGCATTCTGGACCGTCTGGAATTCGGCGATGGCCGCGCGCGCTATGAGGATGCCGAACGCGACCACCATGACCACCTGATCGACGTCAATTCGGGCGAGGTGATCGAATTCGTCGACCCTGAGATCGAAGCTTTGCAAGAACGCATCGCCATACGGCTTGGCTATCGCCTTGTCGGGCATCGGTTGGAACTGCTCGGCGTCCCGGTGAAGAAGGTCTGACCGCGTGGCACAATCTGATAACCTGCGCGGCATCATCTTGATGGTCGCCGCGATGGCGGGCTTTGCCGCTGAGGACATGTTTATCAAATTCGCTGCGGCAGACCTGCCTGCAGGGTTGATCCTCGTGGCCATCGGTCTGATCGGCGGCGCGGTCTTTGCGGTGATGGCACGGGTGCAGGGGCAGCGCACCTTTGCGCGCACTGCGCTGCATCCGGCAGTGATCGGACGGAACCTGGGCGAGGTTCTGGGGACCTATGGCTTTGTCACGGCACTCACGCTCGCGCCCTTGTCCACGGTATCCGCTGTCTCGCAGGCGATGCCCTTGTTCGTGACGATGGGTGCTGCGCTGTTCTTGGGGGAGGCGGTTGGCTGGCGGCGCTGGACAGCGATTGTCGTGGGCTTTGCCGGTGTGGTGCTGATCGTGCGCCCCGGCATGGAAGGATTTGATCCCAATGTGTTATGGGCGGTTCTTGCGGTGATTGGCCTTGGCGGGCGCGACCTTTTCACCCGCCGCATCCCCGCGGCCATCAGCACGGCGCAACTGTCGGTCTGGGGGTTTCTTTCTGTCGCCGCATTGGGGGCTGTCATGCTGGCGATCACCGGCGGCAGCCAATGGCCGACGCTGGCGCAGGCCGGATACATCGGCGGCGCGCTGGCCTTTGGCATCGGTGCCTATTGGGCGCTGACCAAGGCCAACCGTCTGGGCGAGATGTCGGTCATCACCCCGTTCCGCTATTCGCGCCTGATCTTTGCCCTGCTGATCGGCATCCTGATCTTTGACGAAAGCCCCGATGTCATCACCCTGTCAGGCGCGGCGCTTATCATCGGATCGGGACTTTACACCTTTGCCCGCGAACGCGCCCGCAACCGCGCGGCCGCGTCCAAGGCGTAACGCACTTTCCATGACCGCCCCGCCGCGCTAAAGACCGCGTCGAGAGCACCCATAGCAGCGCCCGCTGCCCGCATAAGGAAACTGATCGCCATGACCACGATCATTGATATCCATGCCCGCGAAATCCTTGACAGCCGTGGCAACCCCACGGTCGAGGTTGATGTTCATCTGGAAAGCGGCGCGATGGGCCGGGCCGCTGTGCCCTCGGGCGCATCGACCGGCGCGCATGAGGCGAACGAACGCCGCGACGGCGACAAGACCCGCTATAAGGGCAAAGGCGTTCTGGAAGCCGTCGCCGCCGTGAACGGCGAAATCGCCGAAGAATTGGTGGGTTACGACGCGACCGAACAGGTCGGCATCGACCGCACCATGATCGAAATGGACGGCACGCCGAACAAATCGCGTCTGGGCGCGAATGCGATCCTTGGCGTCTCGCTCGCCGTTGCGAAAGCCGCCGCCGAAGCGACTGGCCAGCCGCTGTTCCGCTATGTCGGCGGCACCTCGGCCCGCATCCTGCCCGTGCCGATGATGAACATCATCAACGGCGGCGAACATGCCGACAACCCGATCGACATTCAGGAATTCATGGTCATGCCAGTGGGCGCGGACAATATCCGCGACGCGATCCGCATGGGCTCTGAGATTTTCCACACGCTGAAGAAAGAACTCCAGCAGGCAGGCCACAACACCAATGTGGGCGACGAAGGCGGCTTTGCGCCCAACCTGAACTCTGCCCGCGACGCGCTTGATTTCATTCTGAAATCGGTCGAAAAAGCGGGCTTCAAGCCGGGCGAAGATGTGTATCTGGCACTCGATTGCGCTGCGACGGAATACTTCAAGGGCGGCAAGTATGAGATGAAGGGTGAGGGCAAGTCGCTGTCCATCGCCGAAAACGTCGATTTCCTGGCCGGTCTGGCCAAGGACTATCCGATCATCAGCATCGAGGACGGCTGTTCCGAGGATGATTGGGAAGGCTGGAAACTGCTGACCGACACGCTGGGCGACAAGATCCAACTGGTGGGCGATGACCTGTTCGTGACCAACCCGCGCCGTCTCGCCGAAGGTATCAAGGCCGGTTGCGCCAATTCCATGCTGGTCAAGGTCAACCAGATCGGCACGCTGACCGAAACGCTGCGCGCCGTCGATATGGCCCATCG
>JAIYDR010000255.1 GCA_027487395.1 Rhodobacter sp.
CTGCGGCATCTGCGGCGGCGATCACCTCATCATCGCGCATCGACCCACCGGGCTGGATGATGGCCGTGGCCCCGGCCTCTGCCGCTGCAACCAGACCGTCGGCAAAGGGAAAGAACGCATCTGACGCCACGACCGATCCTTGGGTCGGGGGGGTAGACAGCCCCAGCACCTCAGCCATGTCTTGCGATTTTCGGGCGGCGATGCGGGTTGAATCGATCCGGCTCATCTGGCCTGCACCGACACCAACGGTTGCGCCGCCTTTGACGTAAATGATGGCGTTGGATTTGACGTGCTTGGCGACCTTCCACGCGAACAGAAGGTCCGTCAGTTCTGCATCCGTCGGCGCGCGCTTGGTCACCACTTTCAGGTCAGCTGAAGAGACAAACCCCGCATCTCGGTCCTGCACCAGAAAGCCCCCCGCCACCTGCTTGAAGGCCAGCCCCTTGGACCGCGCATCCGGCAGGCCGGCAGTGGTCAACAGACGCAGGTTTTTCTTGGTGGCAAAGATCGCCTTGGCCTCATCGCTCGCGCCGGGGGCGATGACAACTTCGGTGAAAATCTCGATGATCTTTTCTGCCGTCTCGGCATCCAAGGGCTGGTTCAGCGCCACGATGCCGCCAAAAGCGCTGGTCCGGTCGCAGTCAAAGGCGCGGGCATAGGCCTCGGCCAAACTCGTCCCCAACGCAACGCCGCAGGGATTGGCGTGTTTGATGATCGCGCAGGCGGGCGCATCGCCTGCAAATTCCGCCACCAATTCAAAGGCGGCATCCGTGTCGTTGATGTTGTTGTAGGACAACTCCTTGCCCTGCCACTGCCGCGCGGTGGCAACACCCTCACGCCGCGATCCATCAGTGTAGAAGGCTGCCGCTTGATGCGGGTTCTCTCCGTAGCGCAGCCCCTGCGCCAGCTTGCCGCCAAAGGTTTTGTGGCGCGGGGTCTTTTCGCGGAACTCCCCCGCCAGCCAGGCCGACACAGCCGTGTCATAGGCCGCCGTCTTGGCATAGGCGCTCAGCGCCATCTTTTGGCGGAAGGCCAGCGTTGTAGCCCCGTCATGCGCAGCCATTTGGTCAAGGAAAGGCTGGTAATCGCTGGGGTCGGTCAGCACGGTCACGAACCTGTGGTTCTTTGAGGCGGCCCGGATCATCGCCGGACCGCCAATGTCGATATTCTCGATGCAGGTGGCGTGATCGGCGCCCTTGGCCACGGTTTCCTCGAACGGGTACAGGTTCACGATCAACAGGTCGATCGGTTCGATCCCATGCGCGGCCATAGCCAAAAGGTGTTCGTCATCATCGCGCAACGCCAAGAGCGCCCCATGCACATTGGGATGCAGCGTCTTGACCCGACCATCCATCATTTCAGGAAAGCCGGTGACATCGGATACGTCGCGCACCTTCAACCCTGCGGTGCGCAACATCCCCGAGGTGCCGCCGGTCGAGATCAGCTCTACCCCCCGCGCCGCCAAAGCGCGGGCGAGATCCAAAAGCCCCGACTTGTCCGATACGGAAATCAGCGCGCGTCCGATGGGAACGAGGTTGGTCACGGGGCGGGCCCTCCTGAATACGACTCGAACTAGACCGGGACCGGCAATTCTTCTCGGTCCAGATCGCGGATGGCCAGCGGAGTATCCTGTGCCTTCGCCAAGGTCCAGCCGATCCGCGTCTGAAGCGCGGTCACAAGGCCGGAAAGCACGATCTGTTTCGTCGCGCGCGGCTGCAAACGCCCTCTTTCCAGATAAACTGATGACTGAAGCGTCAATTCGCAACGCCCGTCATGGCGGAAGACCCAAATCTCACCCGACTTCAGCGCCATCGACACGGCCGTTCCACCCATGTCCAGTTGCGCATCCACATCGGGGTGCAAATGCAGGCGCACCGCAAAGGGGATGCCTGCGCCCTTGGCCAGTAAAGGCGACAGGATGCGCGTCTCAGTCGGGGTGCGGGCTTCCAGCAAATCCGTGCCGGTCAGGCGACGCCCCGCGATGTCAAGGCTCAACACCCGGCCATGGGTCAGACCATGAGTCAGCGACCAGCCGCCATGCGCAGCCGAGGCATGAAACCCCGCATTGTCCTGCGCCTGAGTGACGCCCAGAAACGGCGCGCGGTCGATCAGGATATCCTGCGAGCTGCGCCCAAAACGGCTGGAGGAAAAGCCTTCCAGCGACAGCGTCGAATGGCTGGCCGTGGCCCGCCCCGCCCGCCGCCATTCGGCCCCAAAAGGCGAGCCAGACCCACAGTTCACCACCAAGGGACGCCGCCCCGAGGTCAGCTCAAACCCCAAGGTCGAGGCATGCGCCGATTGCCCCGCCAACCCACCCGGCGGGGCAGCGCAGTCCATGATCACCGTTGTCCGACCTGAGGATAACCGCGCAAAGCCCATCGCCAGCCCCTGCCCCGGTGCACCGCGCACCCCCGACAGTGCCAAGGACGTATCCAGCCGCCCTTCCATCCCCCGTCCCCCACCATGGAATCGCGCAAGCCCGCCATCGGCATGGCGCAGCGCACGCAGCGTGGGGGCGATGCGTTCCATCGCGGCCTGAATATCGGGGGGGACATCGGCCGCGGCCTCGGCCAAGGCCAATCTCGCCCAGTTCAGCAGGGTGAAGACCTCAAGCAAGTCTTCGGGGTTGCGGGTGGGGATGCCGCCGCCTGCATCGATTTCCTGTCGGCAATCTTGCGCCAAAGCGGCCAACGCGGGACGGGTGAGGGTCTGCATCCCGTCCAGCGCCAACCCGGCGACGATCAGGCCGGTCAGCGCCTCAAACCGCGGCAGACCGGGTTGGGCCTTGGTCCAACTGCGCGCCAGAAATCGCAACTGCCGACTGGCAGAGGCGAAATAGGCCGCCGAGTCGGTCGAGGGTCGCCCGACCAGCAGGAAAGGCGCATGATTGATCCAGCGGATCAACCGCCGACCCGTCAAATCTGGCGTCCAGCCTGCCGCCGTGCCTTTTGGCGTAGCGGCAATCCAGCCATAGGTCCAATCCTGCGCCCGCTTGCGCGCCGGGGCATCAGCAACTGCGGCGAGATCGTCCAACCAGCCAAAGCCGTGGATTTCTGCCGCAAAAGCCGCATCAGGTGTACGGAGGTCCCAGATCGACTGTCCAGGCGCCTCGATCAAATGGCCTGCAAACAGGAAATTGCCCGCCACCAACTGCTTGCCGCGCGAAAAAAGCCCGATCGACCTAGGTTCCGGCTGAGAGACAAAGCCCGATGCGGCTTTGCCAAATCCTGCCCGCCAAATGGCCAACTGGTTGCCGAGCGTGATACCGCCGCCCCGCGCACTGCCCCGGACGCCACCCTGTCCCGCCATCTCACCCTGCACGCAAAAACTGCCCGTCCGAGTTCACCCCGGATCGACTGTGACACTACTCGCGCCCGCCGGGATTGTCACCCGCCCTGCGCGGCGGAAGCGGACTCAATTATCGTTTATGTCGCGATCCCAGAGCTTCACCTGCCCCGGACGTCCGCCAAAAGCCCTGCGCAGGCCAAGCCATGACAGGCCCGACAACACGGCCCAGAGAAACACCAGCGGCGCAAAGGCATGGGTGACGTCCAGCGCCACCACAATCCCCGTCAGCACCGCGCCAATGGCAAAGCCAAGGAAGATGAACCCCGGCACCGCGACCTCAAGAGCGCCGAGCAAGAACCCGCCCGCGACCCAGACCCACCAAACCTGCCAAAGCATGGATCAGCCCCGCGCTTTCAAGAGGTTGAAGGCATTGCCAAAGGCCTCCATCGCGGCGGCGGGAAGGATGATGGTCTGTTTACCTTGCCCGACGGCGACGGCTTGCAGCGCCTCGACTTGTTTCAGCGCCACTTGGTATTGCGCGGCCTCTAGCCCGCTTTCCTTGATGGCCCCTGCGATGACAGCGGTGGCGAAAGCCTCGGCCTCGGCCGTGATGCGTTTGGCTTTGGCCTGTTGTTCGGCAGCGTAAAGTTCGGCATCGGCAGAGAGTTCGACCGCGCGCTTTTTGCCCTCGGCCTCCATCACCTGTGCACGGCGGGCGCGTTCTGCGTTCAGTTGTTGCAGCATCGCGGCACGGGTGGCGTCGTCGAGATTGACGTCCAGAATTTCGGCGCGCGTCACCTCGACTCCCCAATCATCCACCATCATGCGGACCTGTTCGCGCACCCGTTCGATCAGTTGCGCGCGATTGGATTGCACCTGATCCAGTTCCAGCTTGCCGATTTCAGACCGCACGATTCCTGCGACGGTGGTCGAGATCGCACCATCGACATCGCGGATGCGGTAGACGGTCTTTTCCGGTTCGGTGATGCGGTAAAACACGCTGGTTTCCACCTTGACCAACACGTTATCGGCGGTGATTGCGTCCTGCGAATTGGTTGGCAACTGCCGTTCCAGCACCGACACCTTGTGCCGCACGCTATCAAGGAAGGGGAAGATCAGATTCACCCCCGGCCCCAGCACTGCCTTCAACCGCCCGAGACGCTCCACCACATATTTGTCGCTTTGCGGCACGATATGCACCGCTTTGAACAGCGTGATGATGATAAAGGCCGCGATGGCCAGAAAAACCGCGTTGCCGCCGATGACCTGTTCCATGTGCGAACCCCTGTGATTGAAAACCCATGGCGAGGAATGTGGGGGAGGAATGGGGGCCTTGCAACGGGGAAGGTGGGAAAAGCGATGCAAATTCAAGCAAGCTCCCGAGGCTCGGGCGGAGCGTCGGGACCTTGCGCCATAAGGCCGCGCCTGACCGCCGGGTGGATGCGCTTTGCACGCCGGACCCTCGAGTTCGAAATTGTGCGGGGCGGTCGGGCGCGATCATCGTCCCACTTCCTGCCCCCGCCCCCGCCATGCTAGCCTTGGCCGATGCCCACGTTGTGCCGCGATTGTCTGGCCTTTGATGACGGACCCGGTCCTGCCCCCCGGCGCTGTCCATCCTGTCATTCGCCGCGCCTTCTGTCGCATCCGGAACTGTTTGATCTGTCCATCGCCCATATGGATTGCGACGCGTTCTATGCCTCGGTCGAAAAGCGCGACGACCCCAGTCTTGCCGACAAGGCGCTGATCGTCGGCGGGGGCACCCGCGGCGTGGTCTCGACCTGCTGCTACATCGCCCGCATTTCCGGCGTGCGATCGGCTATGCCGATGTTTCAGGCGCTGAAACTCTGCCCCGACGCCGTGGTGGTGAAGCCCCGCATGTCGGCCTATGTCGATGAGAGCCGCAAAATCCGCGCGATGATCGAGGAGATGACCCCCGCCATCGAACCCTTGTCGCTGGATGAGGCGTTTATCGACCTGACGGGCACCGCCCGCCTGCATGGCGCGCCCCCGGCCGTGATGCTGGCGCGCCTGGTGCGACGGATGGAAACCGAGTTGGGCCTGTCAGGATCGGTCGGCCTCAGCCACAACAAGTTTCTGGCCAAGATCGCCTCGGACCTCGACAAGCCCAAAGGGTTTGCCGTGATCGGACGCGCCGACACCGATGCCTTCCTGCGTCCAAGGTCGGTCCGGATCATCTGGGGTGTGGGCACCGCCACCCAGACCGCGCTGGAACAGGCGGGCATCCGCACCATTGCGGATTTGCTGCGCTGGGACCGCCAAGACCTGACGGCGCGATTCGGATCGATGGGGGATCGGCTGTGGCATCTGGCGCGCGGGATCGACTTGCGCCGGGTCAGCCGCGATGAGCGGCCAAAGTCGATCTCAAAGGAAACCACCTTCAACGACGACACAGCCGATGCCGATATCCTTGACGGCCATCTGTGGCGGCTGTCCGAACAGGTCAGCGACCGCGCCAAGGCCAAGGGGCTGGCGGGGCGCTGTGTGGTGCTGAAGCTGAAAAAGGGGGATTTCCAGACCGTCACCCGCCGCCATGCCTTGGGCGACGCCACCCAGATCGCCGACCGTATCTATCGCGCAGCGCGTGAGCTTTATGACCACGCAGGCACCCCCGGCCCGTTTCGTCTAATCGGCGTCGGCATCGCCGATATCGTGACCGAAGATCAGGCGGACCGTTCTGGTGATCTTCTGGACCCCGATGCCGCCAAACGCGCCCGCGCAGAACGCGCCGCCGATTCCATCCGCGCCAGATTCGGGGCCGAGGCGATCATCAAGGGTCGCGCCTTGCGGTGATCCGCCCCATCATTCGGCGGCCAGTATCGCGCCACCCCCGGCGAAGCCTTTGGTCACCTCTTCGATCACGCCAGATATCATCCCACGGAAGGACTCGAAATCGGAGCGTTTTTCCACCCGCGCCTCATCCATATAAAGCGCACGGTCAATTTCGACCTGCACGACGTGAAAGCCGCGCGAAGGGCGACCATAGGCCTGCGCGATATAGGCCCCGGCAAAGGGCGAATTGCGCACCACCCGCAGACCAGTGGCCGTAAAGGCGGCCTCCAGCCGTTCCACCACCTCGCGTCCTGCCGCAGCACCAAAACGGTCGCCCAAGACAAGATCGGGGCGAGGTTGGCCGGGGCGGGCATGAGCCTCGATCGCCTCATGCGGCATAGAATGACAGTCGATCAACACAGCGCGGCCAAAGCGGGAATGGCTTTCCTCTAACAACTGCCGCAGCGTGCGATGATAGGGATGCCACAAGCGGCTGATCCGCGCCTCTGCCTCGGGCAAGGACAGCTTGCCGCGATAGATGTTGCGCCCCCCTGACACCACACGCGGAATCACCCCAAGGCCAGAGGTCACACGCGGATTGTGCGGCACGCGGTCGATGCCCTCAATCACGGCAGGGTCCAATTCATCCGACGCACGGTTGAGGTCAACATACGCGCGCGGCGCGCGGGCGGCCAAAAGCGGCGCCCCACAGGCGACGCCGTGCAAGAACAACTCATCGACAAAGGCATCTTCCGACGAGCGCAGCGCCTGCGCGTCCAAAGGGCTGGCGTGAACGAAATCGGCTGGATAATCCGCGCCGCTGTGTGGTGACGAAAAGACCACGGGGGTGGTGTGCCGCAGAGGTCGATGCAGGGTGAAAGCGTTCTTGTCCATGACCCATGGTATAGCGGCCTTTTTTCCTTTGCCAAAACCCCTTGAACCCCCACGCGACTCCTTTTATAGACCCCGGACCGAAGCGGCGGCTGCGCATCCTGATTGGGATGCATGGGTGCCATGAGGTAGTGTGGGCGGTTAGCTCAGCGGTAGAGCACTACGTTGACATCGTAGTGGCCACTGGTTCGATCCCAGTACCGCCCACCATTTCACCGTCTCTGACCGGGTAACCGTTTGGAGGCAAACAAATTTCAAGGCGCACGCAGACCGCGTCTGGCGCCGCGAATGGGAGAAGAACGATGAAGGTTGCGAACTCGCTCCGCTCGCTCAAGACGCGTCATCGCGATTGCCAAGTCGTGCGCCGCAAGGGCCGCGTCTATGTGATCAACAAGACGCAGAAGCGCTACAAAGCCCGTCAGGGTTGAGTGCCGCGCAGGCGACAGATTGACGGGCCGTCCTTCGGGGCGGCCTTTGTCATTTGTGGCTGGCATTTTTGAACACTTCAGGCGCGAATCATCCCCCAGGCACCGATGATGGCGCGGGCGTGACAGTCTGGACGACTGCCCCTATCCTGCGAACCCAACCACGACACGACCAAGGGGGAATTCATGCGGCTGTTCTACTCTCCGACCTCGCCCTATGTCCGTAAAGTCACGGTGCTGCTGCATGAGGCTGGCCTGCTGGATCAGGTGGCGCTTGTCACCGGATCAGGCACACCCCTTGATCCGGGTGCCGCACCGCTGGACGCCAACCCCTTGGGCAAAGTTCCGGCTTTGGAGCGGGACGACGGACCCGCCCTTTATGACAGCCGGGTGATTTGCCGCTATCTGGACGAACACGCCAAAGCGGGGCTTTACCCGTCCGGCCCCGCCCTGTGGGAGACTTTGGTGCTTGAGGCGACGGCGGATGGCATCCTCGATGCCGCATTGCTGATGGTCTACGAATGGCGGCTGCGGCCCGAGGAGC
>JAIYDR010000066.1 GCA_027487395.1 Rhodobacter sp.
CACAGCATCGTGCGTCATCCGCATCAGATGCACGCGCCGCCGCGCCTCGGCCCCCGTGATCCAACGACTTTCGCCGCTGGCAGTGGCGATGCGCCCGTCCAAGGTGGCGGCGAGTTTCAACGTGACGAAAGGCAATCCTTGCGTGACACGCTTCAGGAATCCGGCCTGCTGCGCGCGGGCCTGTGCCTCCATAACGCCTTCGGTCACCGCAATCCCTGCCGCCCGCAGCATCGCATGACCACGCCCCGCCACCCGTGTGTCGGGGTCCGTCTGGGCGCTGACCACCCGCGCGACGCCCGCAGCAACCAAAGCCTCGGCGCAAGGCGAGGTCTGGCCGTGATGGGCGCAGGGTTCCAGCGTGACATAGGCCGTGGCCCCGCGCGCCAGCGGCCCCGCCTGCGCCAGCGCCACCCGTTCGGCATGGGGCCGCCCACCGGGCTGCGTCCAGCCCCGCCCGACGACGCGCCCATCCCTGATCAGCACACATCCGACTGCCGGATTGGGCCATGTCCGGCCCAGCCCCCGCGCCGCAAGGCCAAGGGCATGGGCCATATGACTTTCGTCACTCACTCGTCAGCAGCGGCGTTGGGACGCAGTTCCGAGACGAACTTATCAAAATCATCCGCCGCCTGGAAGTTCTTGTAAACGCTGGCAAAACGGACATAAGCGACTGTGTCGATCCGGGCGAGGCTTTCCATTACGATCTCACCGATCACCTTAGAGGGGATGTCGGTATCGCCCAAAGACTCCAACCGCCGCACGATACCGGAAATCATCTGGTCGATGCGTTCGGGATCGATGGGCCGCTTTTGCATTGCGATACGGATCGAGCGTTCCAGTTTGGTGCGGTCAAAGTCCTCGCGCTTGCCCGAGGTTTTGACGACCACCAGATCGCGCAATTGCACGCGCTCATAGGTGGTGAAGCGCCCGCCGCAGGCCGGGCAAAAGCGCCGCCGCCGGATGGCCACATGATCTTCGGCGGGACGTGAGTCCTTCACCTGCGTGTCGATATTGCCGCAGAATGGGCAGCGCATGGGCTACCTCCCCTTCGCTGTTCTTGGTTTACGCCTGTATTTCTGCCGTTGCCGGGTTATCCCCGTGCTTATCCACAGACTATAGGGGCAGCCACGACAGTTAGGCCAGCAGGATTATCACGCCGCGAGATGTTGCGGGTCAGGTGTGGCGGGCGGGACTCAGGGGGGTGGGGCACATAGAAAGGAAAACTTAACCAATTCCTGTGAGACTGACTCGGTGGGGAGGCACCGTATGCCCGCTATCAAAACACGCCACGTTCTGCGTTTACTTGCTGATGATGGCTGGGTTCTTGTCGCCACTCGTGGCAGCCATCGGCAGTTTGCGCATCCGGTCAAGCCGGGGCGCGTGACAGTGGCGGGAAAGGATAGCGATGACTTGGCACGCGGCACGTTCAACTCTATCTTGAAACATGCCAAGCTAAAGGGACACTGACATGCGCTATGCCGTAGTGATCGAAAAGGCGGGCAAGGGGTTTTCAGGCTATGTGCCCGACCTGCCGGGCTGTATTGCTGCAGGGGCGAGCGTGGCCGACGTTCAGGCAGAACTTGCCGCGCTGATCCCATTCCATCTCGAGGGCCTGCGCGATGGCGGCGAGCCTGTGCCGCAGGCGGAGAGTGTGGTGGAGTGAGTGGAGGTTTGAGGCGCAGGGTGTGCATTCATTGCGCACCGAAGGCGCTACAGGTGCGCAAGGGATACGCACCCTACCGATCATCACTCAATCAAGATTGAAATGATTCGGCTTGCACAGATTTGCCTTTTGTGCGGCGAAAGCACTTTCGGGTTCGGCGTAGCTTTACGAACAGATGCGTCTCGCCGCACAGGTGCAGTGTTTGCGGGCAGCTTCGTTTTGCAGCGATTTTGCTGCGAACAAAGGAGTCTACAATGTCGCTATTCATCGTGAAAAACCCATGTGGCTTTTCGGAGGACCACATCAAGGTTGGGGATGAGTTGCCGACCGACGACGGGACAGGACTCGTGCTTTCAGTCGTAGCCTGGTGGCGGGGTGACGCAGATGACAGCCCTCCCAACCACTGGTTGGTTTGGTTGGCATTCTGACAGAGATCAAGGAAAGGACCAAAGGGACATCACAGGGTACGCAATCAATGCGCACCCTACATCCCCCCCAAAAAAACGCCCCGCACGGCGCTTTTTTCACTCACTGATCCAATCATGCACGAGCCCAACCAATCCCGACCAACGCTTTGGCTATGCGAACGTTAACTTACGCCCTGCGCTTCAGGATCGCGACTTCTGCCTGCAAGGCGATTATCTCACGCCGCATGGCTGCGACGGTGGTCGACAAGTCAAGATCACGCCGGATGTCCGCGACATGAGCCTTAACGTCGGTCACGTCATTTTGCAGGTTCAGGAGTTGCCCATAGCTTTGGTTATGCAAGTCTTCCATGCGCCGATTGAGGTTGGCGCTGTTGGCACGGATCAGATCTGCAAGGTCTTCGAGCGTCATATGATACCTAAACCACAAAAACGGACCCGCGCCAAGGTTGTATCCTAAATGCAGTCACTGATCCAAGAAACTCCGCAGCTTCCTGCTCCGTGACGGATGCTTCAGCTTCCGCAGCGCCTTCGCCTCAATCTGGCGGATGCGTTCGCGGGTCACGCTGAACTGCTGCCCCACCTCTTCCAGCGTGTGATCCGTGTTCATGCCGATGCCGAAGCGCATGCGCAGGACGCGTTCTTCGCGGGGCGTCAGTGAGGCCAGAACCCGCGTTGTCGTCTCTTTCAGGTTTTCCTGAATGGCGCTGTCCAAGGGCAAGATGGCGTTCTTGTCTTCGATGAAGTCGCCAAGCTGGCTGTCTTCCTCATCCCCAATCGGAGTTTCCAAGGAAATCGGTTCCTTGGCGATCTTCATCACCTTGCGGACCTTCTCGAGCGGCATCGA
>JAIYDR010000051.1 GCA_027487395.1 Rhodobacter sp.
ATCAGATACTGATGCCGACGGTTGCCGAGGAATTGGCCTTTGGCCTGCGCCAGATGCGGCGGGCCGAGGCCGAAACGGTGGCACGCGCGGCGCTGCGCGCCGAGGGGCGCGGCGGTTGGGCGGATCAGCCAGTCTCGACGTTGAGCCATGGGCAAAAGCAATGGCTGTGCCTGATGTCCATCCTGCTGATGAACCCGGCAACGATCCTGCTGGATGAGCCTTTCGCCGGGCTTGACCTGCCGACCGAGGTGCGCTTGACCCGCCGGTTGGCATCCCTGCCGCAACGCCTGATCACCATCAGCCACGCCCCCGCCGCCGTGGCAAGCTGTGACCGGGTGATCTGGCTGGAGGGCGGGCGCATACTGGCCGACGGTCCTGCGGCCCCAGTGCTGGCAGAGTTTACCGCAGAGATGGCGCGATTGGGGGCTGAGGATGCTGACGCTGACCTCTCCGCGTGACACGCCGCTGCACGGCTGGCCTGCGGGGGCCAAGCTGGCGGGACTGTGCCTGTTCACGCTGGCGCTGTTCCAACTGGCGTCGCCGCTGTGGCTGGCCTTGGTCGCTGTGGCCCTTGCCTTGGGTCATCTGGCGCTGGGACGCGACATCGCGGCGGCGGGGCTTGGGCTCTTGCGTCCGCTTTGGCCCTTTGCGCTGGTCGTGGCGGTTTGGCATCTGGCGCTGCGTGATCCCTCGGGAGGGGCGGTGATCCTGCTGCGCATGGGACTTGCGGTGGCAGCAGCGAACCTTGTGACCATGACGACGCGCCTGTCCGATATGCTGGCGGTCCTGATGCGGCTGCTGTCGCCCCTGTCTCGACTTGGCTTGCCCAGTGATCGCATTGCCTTGGCGATCGCGCTGGTCATCCGCTTTATCCCTGTCCTTTCGGACCGCATCGCGCTGATCCGCGCCGCATGGTCCGCCCGCAGTCCGCGCCCACCGGGGTGGCGGCTGATGGTCCCCGCCGCCCTTGCCGCGCTGGATGAGGCCGAGCATGTGGCCGAATCCTTGCGCGCACGCGGTGGAGCGGGGTAAGCCGCATCCCGCGCCTACAGGAGACCACCATGGAACGCAGCCTTTCCCACATCGCCCTATTCGCCGCGCTGATCGCTGTTTTGGGCTTTGTGCCGCAGATCATGCTGCCTTTCGGCGTGCCGATCACAGCACAAAGCCTTGGGATCATGCTTTGTGGAACCGTGCTTGGGTCCAAGCGGGGGGCGCTGGCGGTTCTGTTGTTTCTTGCGCTTGTCGCCATCGGCTTGCCGCTCTTGTCCGGCGGACGTGGCGGGTTGGGCGTCTTTGCCTCTCCCACTGTCGGCTTTCTGATTGGCTTCCCGATGGCGGCCTTTGTCGCGGGGTTGGTGGTGGAACGGTCGCGCGCCGGTGTCGGCCTCTCTGCCGGAATCGGTGCCTTTGTTGGCGGGGTGATCGTGCTTTACGCCTTTGGCATTCCGGGCCTTGCGCTGATGTTGGACAAATCGCTGCCCGAGGCTGCGTTGATGATCACTGTGTTTCTGCCCGGCGACCTGATCAAGGTCGTCCTCGCCGCGCTGATCACCCAAGGCATCGCCCGCATGCGCCCTGACGCGCTGCTGTCGAGGGCCTGACACGCCGCCCTATGGTCTGTTGTCTCTGCCGAGATAACCTGAGGGGGTCTCCATCAGAGTCGCCCTCTGTCCGAGAACCCGATGGACGACGGGGCGCCCCGCTTCTTACCCATACGCCGCCCTAACGTTCCAGAACCAGCGCAGACCCAATCCCCCCCGCCGCAGCAATCGCGGCGAGGCCCAAGCCCGTTTGCCCCATCTGATGAAACAGCCGCACCGCCAGCACAGCGCCCGAGGCCCCAATTGGATGGCCGCGCGCCAAGGCGCCGCCACCGATGTTGACCATGGCAGGGTCCAAATCTACACCTTCAACGCAGGCGATGGCTTGCACGGCATAGGCCTCCATCACCTCGGCCACATCGGGCACCCGACCGGACAGGGCTGCGCGGATGGCGGCGATCGGGGCGGTGCCCGGCTCCCACGGCACGCCGCCAAGGGTGACGCCTGACAGGTGGCAAGCGGCGGGGAAGCGCGCGGCCAGATCGGCTGAGACCACCAAGGCAAAGGCCGCACCATCGGCTGCAACGGCCGTGTTGGCGGCAGTGATCGGGCCGGACAACGGCTTGGCACGCGCAGCCGTGGCGGGCGTCAGATCACGGGCGAAGGGATCTCGGGTCACACCAGCAATTGGGACAATCTCTGCCGACAGATCGGCCAGACGCGCCTTGCGGTGGCTTTCCACCGCCCAAGCGTCTTGCCGCTCGCGCGGGATCGCCAAGCGCGTCGCCAAGGCGGCTGCGGCACCAGCCATTTCGGGGTCGCGATCCGGCCAGGGCGTGAAGGGCGCTTGCAGATATGGCGCATCCGCCCCCGGCATCCGCCGTTCGGGTCGGCGAGAGTGACTTTCCACCCCGCCCGCTACCACCACCTGCGCCATGCCCGACATCACCATGGCCCGCGCCACCAACAGGGCATCTAAGCCCCCGGCGCATTGCCGGTCGGTGCTTAGGCCTGCCACGCGCTCTGGCAGTCCTGCGGCCAATGCGATGCGGCGCGCGGGATTGCCGCCTTCGCCTAACGCGTTGGAACAGATCACCTCATCAACCTGATCCGGTGCGATTCCCGCCTGCGCCAAAAGGGCCGTCACCACCACAGCACCCAGATCATCGACATTGAACCCGGCAAAGGCCCCGCCGCGCGGCACAACCGCACTGCGCAAGGCATGGATGACAAAGGCCCCGCTCATACGTCCCATTCCACGGCCAAGCGGCCAAGGTCTGGCTTGCCCGAGGGCAACTCCGGCCAATCCACCCGCCAGTGCAACGCACGGGGCGCTTTCAACGTGCCAAAACGGTCGCGAAGCGCCCGAAGGATGGCAGCAGTATCGCCCCCTTGCCCCTGCGCCACCGCGACCAGCACCGTGCCGCGCAGGGCGTCAGAGCGGGGCAGCACGGCGACGCGCGCGAGGCCAAGACTGACAAGAAAGCTCTCAATCTCTTCAGGAAAGACATTCTGATCGGCCACGGTGACCATCCGCCCTGCCCGCCCGTGCAAGATAAGGCAGCCGTCGCGCAGGGTGCCAACTTCCCCCACACTCAACCAATCCCCATCCCATTGCGCCGGTCCGGGGGCATCATCGCCATAGCCCTGGAAAAGATAAGGTGAGCGGACCCAGACCGCACCGGCCTGCCCCTTGGGCACCACGCTGCGCCCATCGCGGATCGCAATCTCGACGCCGGGATAGGGCGCACCGACACTGTCTTGCGGCGAGTCCGGGGCAGAGAGGGTGATAAAGCTCGTCTCGGCCGCGCCGTAGAATTCCGCAACCCGCGCCTGCGGGGCGAGCACTGCCAAAGCCGCGCGCAGGGAGAGGTCGAGTTTCGATCCGCCTAGGATCACATGCGAAAGCGGCAGGGCAGGCCCCGGCGCATCGGTCAGCAGGCGCAGTTGCGCAGGTGTGGCGTAAAGGTGGGTGATGCCCAGCGCCGCCAAAGCCCGCCGCTGGCGGTCCGGACGCAGGCGGTCCAAGAGATGCACCGCAGCCCCCAGATGCAGCCCCTCGATCCCGGCATAGAGTGCCAGCGAATGTGACAGCCGCCCCAGCACCGCGACCCGTGCGCTGGGACCAATGCCAAACAGACGCGCGTTGACAGCAAAACTCGCCGTCCAACCGGCCTGCGCACGGCGAATGCGGCGCGGAGAGCCAGAGGTGCCGGAGGTCAGGGTTTCAAACGCGGGCGGGTCTGCGTCCACGGGGGCGGGTTGGTTTGTCGCCCCGATCCGAAACGCTTGCCCGACCCGTGCCATGGCCTGTGCAAGGGCTGTGGGGCTGTCGGCATCGTCCAGCACAGGCGCGCCAACCGAAACCGGCGAAACCTCGGCCCCATCCGCCCCGAACAGCCGTGCGGCGGGATGCCAGCGGAACCGATCCTCCGCCCCGGCCGTCATGTCGCAGTCAGGGTCCGCATCCGCCGCAGCGCCAGTTGATAGCCTTCGGTGCCGAAGCCCGCGATCACCCCTTCGGCGCGCAGACTGACATAGGAATGGTGGCGAAACGCCTCACGCTTGTGGACGTTGGAGATATGCACCTCCAGTACCGGGCCCTCAAAGGCGTTTAGGGCATCGAGGATGGCGACCGACGTATGGGTATAGGCCGCTGGGTTGATGATGATGCCCGAGGCTTTCTCCCGCGCCTCATGGATCCAGTCGATGAGCTGGCCTTCGTGGTTGGATTGCAGGAAGCGGATGGTCAGGCCAAGGTCTTCGGCGAGGGCCCCGCAGGCTTCGGCGACAT
>JAIYDR010000001.1 GCA_027487395.1 Rhodobacter sp.
ATATCTACCCGCCCGAGCCTTCCATGCGGATCATTGCGGATATCATCGAATACACCTCGGCCCAGATGCCGAAGTTCAACTCGATCTCGATCTCTGGCTATCACATGCAAGAGGCGGGCGCGAACCTTGTGCAGGAGCTGGCCTATACGCTGGCCGACGGGCGCGAATATGTCCGCGCGGCGCTGGCGCGGGGCATGGATGTCGATGACTTCGCGGGGCGGTTGTCGTTCTTCTTCGCCATCGGCATGAATTTCTTCATGGAGGCCGCGAAACTGCGCGCCGCGCGGATGCTGTGGCACCGCATCATGACGGAATTCGGGGCTAAGAAATCGGGCTCCCTGATGCTGCGGACGCATTGCCAAACCTCGGGCGTGTCGTTGCAAGAGGCCGATCCCTATAACAACGTCATCCGCACCGCCTATGAGGCGATGGCGGCGGCCTTGGGCGGCACGCAATCGCTGCACACCAACAGCTTTGATGAGGCGATGGCCCTGCCCACCGAAACCTCGGCCCGGATTGCGCGGAATACGCAACTGATCTTGCAGGAAGAAACCGGGATCACGAAGGTCGTCGATCCCCTCGCCGGGTCTTACTACGTCGAAAGCCTGACCGCGCAATTGGCCGATGAGGCGTGGAAGCTGATCGAAGAGGTCGAGGCGATGGGCGGCATGACCAAGGCCGTCGCCACGGGGATGCCGAAGCTGCGGATTGAGGAGTCAGCGGCCAAGCGGCAGGCGATGATCGACCGGGGCGAAGAGGTGATCGTCGGGGTCAACAAATACCGCAAGGATCACGAAGACCCGGTGGACATCCTTGATATCGATAACGTTGCGGTGCGCGAGTCACAAATCGCCCGCCTGACCGCCACCCGCGCCGCGCGCGACGAGGTCGCCTGTCAGGCGGCTTTGGACGATCTGACCTTCCGCGCCGGGCATGGCGGCAACCTGCTCGAAGCCGCTGTCACTGCCGCCCGCGCGCGGGCCACTGTGGGGGAAATCAGCATGGCGATGGAAAAGGTGTTTGGCCGTCACCGGGCCGAGGTCAAGACCCTCGCCGGTGTCTATGGCGCGGCCTATGAGGGCGATCAGGGTTTCGCCCAAATCCAAAAGGATGTCGAAGCCTTCGCCGAAGAAGAAGGCCGCCGCCCGCGGATGCTGGTGGTGAAGATGGGGCAAGATGGCCATGACCGGGGGGCAAAGGTGATTGCCACCGCCTTTGCCGATATCGGCTTTGATGTCGATGTGGGGCCACTGTTCCAAACACCCGAAGAGGCCGCACAAGACGCCATCGACAATGATGTGCATGTGATCGGCATCTCCAGCCAAGCGGCGGGTCACAAGACGCTCGCCCCGAAGCTCGTGCAGGCGCTGCGGGATGCGGGGGCAGAGGATATCCTTGTCATCTGCGGGGGGGTGATCCCGCAGCAAGATTACCAATTCCTCTATGACCACGGCGTGAAGGCGATCTTCGGCCCCGGCACGAACATCCCCGAAGCGGCCAAGGATATCCTGACCCTGATCCGCGAAGCCCGCGCCTAGCGCTCTGTTTTCTCTGTGAAAATATCCTCGGGGGGTGAGCGCGGCACGCGCGAGGGGGGCAGACGGCCCCCCTTCCTTTTACCGCCGCACCAAACGCTCCATCCCCCAGACCACCAGACCGGCGAGCAGCCCCCAAAACGCCGCGCCCACCCCGGCAATGGCCACGCCAGAGGCGGCGACCGAGAGGGTGATCGTCGCGGCAAAGCGTTGCTCGGGTTGGGCGAAAGCCCCGCTCAGCGCCCCCATCAGGGGCCCCAGCAAGGCCAGCGCGACGAGGGCCGTCATCAGCGCGGGGGGCAAAGCGCCCAAAAGCGCAAGGATCACAGGACCCGTCAGACCCAGACAGACCCAGACCAGCGCATAGGCCAGACCGACTTTCCAACGCTGGTTGCGGTCGGGGTGGACGTCATCACCCATGCAGATCGCCGCCGTGATGGCGGCCATGTTGACGGTATGGGAGCCGAACAGCGCCGCGAGGGCCGAGATCGCCCCGGTCACACCCAAGGCGGCCCGCACCGGCGGCGTATATCCTGCGGCGCGCATCGTCGCAAAGCCGGGCAGGTTTTGGGATGCCATCGTGACCAAGTAAAGGGGCAAGCCCAAACCGATCAGCGCGGCAAGATGGAACTCCGGCATCACGAACACGGGTGTCGGTGGGATCGGCGGCAGATGGGGCATGATGGCTGCACCCGTGGCAAAAGCCAGCCCCAAGCCCGCCGTCAGCGCGGCCAGCACGGCTAGCGCTGGGTTCCACAGCCTGACCAGCAGGAAAAGCGCAACCATCGGCAAGACCAGCGCGGGCGCAGTCTGGCCCGCTCCTGCGCCTTTCAGGCAAAAGGGCAACAGCACCCCGGCCAGCATCGCGCCCGCAATGCCATCGGGGATGCGGGCGACCAAGGCGCCCAAGGGCTTGACTGCCCCGGTCGCAGCGATCAGCAGCGCGGCCAAGAGGAAGGCCCCCACTGCCTCGGCCATCGTGAAAGCGGTTGAGGCCGCGATCAGGGCCGCCCCCGGTGTGGACCAGGCCAGCACAACGGGCACGCGCGCCCAAGTGGACAGGACCGCCGTGCCCAGAGCTTTTGCCAGACAGACAGCCAGCACCCAACTTGCGGTTTGCGCTGGATTTGCCCCCACCGCCGCCGCCGCCGCCAACACCAGAGCAATTGTAGAGCCGTAACCCACAAGCGCCGCGACAAGGGCGGCAGAAAAGACAGAGGCGCGCATGGGGTCTCCCGCTTCGGATGCGGCGGGACGATGCCCACAGGGCCAGACGCTTTGCAAGGGCAGGAAAAAGGAGGGTGCGGCGATCCCAGGGAGGAGGAGGGGATCG
>JAIYDR010000020.1 GCA_027487395.1 Rhodobacter sp.
CCTCTGGCGCGCAGCCCGAGGGGGGTGATGAGCGATCAGAAATCGTCCAGTGGACGATTTCCGCGAAGAACGCCCGGCCTGTAGCCGGGCCGGGAGGCTGCGCGCGGACCGGGACTTTGGGTCCCGGTCCAGCCCTGACCGTTGCGCGTTTTCCGGAGATTTCAGAACGCTGCGAAGACCAACCTTCAAGGGCGCAAGGCCCCTTCAAACAGTCTGGGGGACTGTTTGAAGAGGCCGCCATAGGTCCGCGTGCAGACCGCCGGGATGTGCGCCCTTGGGCGCGCAGCCCGGTGGGGCGGGCTGCGCGCGGACCGGGGCTTTGGGCCCCGGTCCAGCCCTGTCGTTGCGTGTTTGGCAAGAAACCTCAAATTGCGGCGGCGGTGGGGTTCCAAAGTCGGCGCTATGGCTGCGCGCGGACCGACACTTTAGCTCCCGGTCCAGCACTGACCGTTGCAGCAGAGACTCAAACCTCTGAACTCAGCGCCTTTCCCCCTGCATCCGCTTGCCGCCCCGCCCCCCCTCGTCTAATCAGAAGGCCACAGCATAAAGGCATCGCATGCGCATTCTGATCACCAATGATGACGGCATCAACGCTCCGGGGTTGGAGGTGCTGACCGAGATCGCCCAAGGCATCGCCGGCGAGGGCGGAGAAGTCTGGACCGTCGCCCCCGCCTTCGAGCAATCCGGTGTCGGCCATTGCATCAGCTACACCAAGCCCACGATGATCGCGAAACTCTCGCACCACCGCTATGCCGCCGAGGGCAGCCCCGCCGATTGCGTTCTCGCAGGCATCTACGACGTGCTCGATGGTGCGAAGCCTGACCTCGTGCTGTCGGGCGTGAACCGGGGCAACAACTCGGCCGAGAACGTGCTCTACTCCGGCACCATCGGCGGCGCGATGGAGGCGGCGTTGCAAGGCATCCCGGCCATCGCCCTGTCGCAATTCTTCGGCCCCGCGATGGATGGTCTGGAGGATCCGTTTGAGGCTGCGCGCGTGCATGGTGCAGGGATCATTCGCGCGCTGCTGGACAAAGGCATCTGGACGTCGGATGATTACCGTGTGTTTTACAATGTGAACTTTCCGCCCACCCCCGCCGCAGCGGTCAAGGGCAGCCGTGTCGCCGCCCAAGGGTTCCGGCGAGATACATCGTTTTCCGCAGAAGCGCAGATTTCGCCCACGGGACGGCGTTATCTGTGGATCAAGGGCGGGCCACAGCAAACCCCAACCGCCCCGGGCACGGATGCGGCGGTGAATCTTGAAGGCTATATCTCGGTTACGCCGATGCGCGCCGATTTGACCGCGCATGATCTGCTGGCTGATTTGCAGGCGCGACTGGCATGATGGAAGAGGCGGATTTCCCCACCGAAGGGACTTCTGCCGAACGCAAGATGCGCTTTCTTTATGCTCTCCGCTCGCGTGGGGTGACGGACACCCGCGTGCTATTGGCGATGGAAAAGATTGACCGCGGCCATTTCGTGCGCGGCCTGTTTGCCGAACGTGCCTATGAGGATATGCCCCTGCCCATCCCCTGCGGCCAGACCATCAGCCAGCCCTCGGTCGTGGGGATCATGACGCAGGCACTGGCGGTGCAGCCGCGTGACAAGGTGCTGGAGGTGGGCACGGGCTCTGGCTATCAGGCCGCGATCCTGAGCCAGCTTGCCCGCCGTGTCTATACCGTGGACCGTCACCGCCGTCTGGTGCGCGAGGCGACCGAGACCTTTGCGGCGCTGGATCTGAACAACATCACTGCAATCACCACCGATGGCAGTTTCGGCCTGCCCGATCAGGCCCCCTTTGATCGCATCATCGTCACGGCGGCGGCAGAGGATCCCCCCGGCCCGCTCTTGGCGCAACTCAAGGTCGGCGGTATCATGGTGTTGCCCGTTGGCCAATCTGACGCGGTGCAAGGGCTGATCAAGGTCACGCGGCTGGATTCTGGGTTTGATTACGAAGAATTGCGTCCTGTGCGTTTTGTTCCGCTGGTCGAAGGCATCGCCGCCGATTGACCGCGGGCGCGTGACGGGCGAAACATGGATATAACAGCGCCGGGGCCAACCCGAGGCGCAGGCAGCAAGAGGCCAAGGCATGATCCTTTCCCTTTCCACCCTTCGCACACTCGGTCTGACCACAGCACTGGTGACGCTGGCCGCCTGCACCAATGGCGACCGTGGCGGCTCGATGCGGGATTTCGACTGGGATCTGCGCGGTGGCACCGGGCTTGACACCTCTGGCGCGGTGCAACAGGCCAGCGCGATGCGCCCTGCCCCGGATGGGCGCGGGGTGATCTCTTACCCCGGCTATCAAGTGGCCTTGGCCCAACGCGGCGATACCGTGGGGTCGGTTGCAGCACGGGTGGGCGTCAGCCCCGGCGAATTGGCCAGTTACAACGCCATCGCCCCCAATGCGCCCCTGCGGGAGGGCGAGGTTTTGGCCCTGCCCCGCCGGGTCGAGGCGATGGCGGGCAGCATGGCCGCAGCGCCGGGTGCGACAATTGGGGGCGGAACGGTGGCGGCGGCCCCGCTTGCCCCGGTGGCCCCTGCGACGGCGGGACGGGTGGATGTGTCCTCGATCGCCACAACGGCGCTGGACAGGGTGGACACGGCGGCCCCTTCGCCTGCCCCTGCCGCTGCGGCAACCCAGGCCCAACCACAGGGCGATCTGGGCGGCATGGCCCCGACGCGCCATCAGGTCAAGCGCGGAGAAACCGCCTTTACCATTGCCCGCGCCTATAACGTCGCCCCACGCGCCTTGGCGGATTGGAACGGCCTTGGCCCCGATATGGCAGTGCGCGAAGGACAATATCTGATGATCCCAACGCCATCGGGTGCCCCGTCGGAAGCCACCGCACCTGCCCCCGCGGTACAGCCTGTGACGGCACCCGGTGAAGGCTCACCCACGCCGCCGCCGCCCTCGGCTTCCAAACCGCTGCCAGCAGAGAACCCGCCGACAGAGGCCGAGATTGAAAAGGCCAAGCCCGCTTCGCCCGATCTGGGCGAACAGCGCACCGAGGCATCGTCGTCGCAATTCGTGATGCCGGTGCAGGGCAGCATCATTCGTGGTTATGACAAGAAATCCAACGGTATCGACATCGGCGCCCCGGCGGGCACGGCGGTCAAGGCAGCAGCTGCAGGCACGGTGGCCGCGATCACGATGGACACCGAGCAAACCCCGATCATCGTGCTACGCCATGACGGCGGGTTACTGACGGTCTATGCCGGGGTGGCCGGGATCACGGTGAAAAAGGGCGACGCCGTCAGCAAAGGTCAGACCATCGCCAATGTGCGTTCGGGCAACCCGTCCTTCCTGCACTTTGAAGTGCGGCGCGGCGTGGACAGCACGGACCCGATGCCGTTCTTGAAGTAAGACGAATTCGGCTCACCTGTCAGGAACTTAGACAAGGGCGCGACGACTGGGATTGCCCCGATGCCCAAAGCATCGGGGCGCGCCCGCACCGCCCCCTCGGGGCGGGCGCACATATATGTGCACCCACCCCGCGGTGCGTGCGCGCCCCTTTGACCCACGCTGCGACGTAAGGAAGATGGTTGCCTCAGCGCCCAAATCCCCCCTTACACCCTCCCAACCAACAGCTTGTCGATCCGCCGGTCGTCCAGATCGATCACCTCAAAACGAAAGCCCTCGGCCACCACCCACTCGCCCAAATCCGGCAAGCGGCCGAACTGGTGCAGCACCAAGCCCGCCACGGTCTCGTAATCCCCGGCCAATTCGCGCGACAGGCCCAGGCGGTCGCAGAATTCATCGGCAGGCATCCAGCCCGACACCAGCATCGACCCATCCGCCCGCTCAACCAGCGCCGGTTCATCGTCGCGCGCCGCCGCCACGGTGCCAGTGATCGCCTCAAGGATATCACCCGAGGTCACGATCCCCTCAAAATGCCCATATTCATCATAGACCAGCGCCATATGATGGTCAGAGCCGCGCAAAATCTCCATCACATCCAGCGCGTCGGCCAGTTCCGACACCACCGGCACCTCACGCAGCAGGCGCTTGGGGTCCATGCTTTCGCGCCGCGACAGCGCGTTGAAGGCATCGGCGAGGGTGATGATCCCCACCACCTCACCCGACTCGCGGCTTTGCACCGGCATGCGGGGACGACCGATACGGCGGATGGCGGTGGCGGTCTCGGCGGGTGTGGCCTCAAGCTCCAGCATCTCGACCTCATGCCGGGGGGTCATCAGCGCGCGGGCAGACCGGTCGGCCAAACGCATGACGCCTGCCATCATCTCGCGCTCTTCAGTCTCGATCACGCCGCCTTCATGCGCCTCGATCAGCAGGGAATGCACCTCTTCCTCGGTCACGCGATTGCCGTCCTTGCCGGATTGGCCCAGCAAAAACAGGATCGACCGCCCCGAGATATCCAAGAACCACACCACAGGAGAAGCCGCGCGCGACAGGATCACCATCGCCGGGGCGACCCGGATGGCCACGCCTTCGGGGTTTTTCAGCGCCAGTTGCTTGGGCACCAACTCGCCCACAATCAGCGAAAGATAGGTCAGCAACAGCACCACGCTGCCCACGCCAATGGTCTGTGCCGTGTCAGGGTCCATCCCCCAACCGGTCAACGCGCCCGCCAAACGTGCGCCCAAGGTGGCACCCGAAAATGCACCGGACAGCACACCCACCGCCGTGATCCCGATCTGGACCGACGACAGGAAGCGGCCAGGTGATTCTGCCAG
>JAIYDR010000343.1 GCA_027487395.1 Rhodobacter sp.
AAGGATTGGGCGCGGGAACAGGGTCTGCGCTTGCCGGGGATATTGGGGAATTGAAACGTGCAAGGCGGAGGAAAAGGCTCCAGTGGAGCGTTTTCCTTCGCCGCCGTTAGGGCCGCGCACGACCTGCCGGGGTGGGCGCAGGATGCGCACGCCCCGGTGGGGCGGGGCGTGCGCGGCACATGGCCTTTGGGGCCACGCGCCAATTGAAGTGTTTCGCCCTGACGCGCTTACCCCCGCCGCAGGTTCTCGCCTTCCGCGCGCCACATCGGGTTGGACCATGCCCGCTTGCCTGCGGCGTCGATCACGGTGACGCGCAGCCATGGGCTGCCCAAGAGACGGGCCAAGGGCACCTCGGTCCTTGTCATCGAATGGCCATGCACGCCCTTGGCCCCGGTGCCCCAGCCTTGCACGATCACCGACGACACGGCAGAGGACTCGACGATCATCTGGTCGCCCTCAATCCGCACATCGCGCAGTTCTGGCCCTTGCGAGGAATAGAACTCCCCCCGCTTCAACGCCGCCAACAGGGCCTCGGGTGCATTCGCCTCAGATTTCACCATCACCCAGCCGCCGAAGTGGTCGGGTTCTGAGAAATGCGCGTCATCGGTGGCGATCATGGTCAGGTGACGCCCCTCGGTCAGCAGCAAATCCGCGATGGCGAAACCGTCAGGACGGTCGCAGCCCATCGCACAACCGTGATTATAGACCTCAACCGCATGGGCCGAGGTGACCTCGCGCGCATCGGCCAGCGTCAGACCAGACCACTGCGGGTGGGCAATGGCGACGAAAGCACCGGCGGCCACAGCCCGCGCTGCGATCTCTTCCGCCGTTTCCTGTCCCGGCTTCGGCACGAAGTCCGGGCTGTCAGAGGGCGCGAAATCCGCGGGCAGACCGACAGCGAGGATATGCCACAATTCACCATTCGCCATCGCGCCGGAATGGAGTTCCGCGCCAAGGATGGTGGTGAAACCTTCGGCGCGGAAGGCCATGGTGTCCACGATGGGATAGCCCCAAAGCCCGACGAAATGGTCGGTCAGGGCGAGGAAATCATACCCCTCAGCGCGGTAGCGTCGGCACACCTCCTCGGGCGACAGCACCCCGTCAGAGCGGGTGGAATGGGTGTGCAGATTGCCGCGCCAGAAACGGCCGGGGGCGGTGAAGGCGGTAAGTGAGGTCATCGGGCGGATCCTGTGGTCTGAAGTTGCGGCGGACTTTAACCGCTTTGCCCCGGATTTGGTGGATTTTGTCGACAGATCGACGTCAGCGCGCGTCAATCGTAAAAAACCTGACCCCGGCCACTGTCTTTGCGGCTTCCCCTCCCTATCTAGAAAACACGGCATCCTGATCGGGCCTCGTGGCGCGGCACCAAGATGGTAAGTGGCGGGAACACTGAGAGAAAGGGGACACTCTTTTGTCGGCGGAACAAGGCACCACCGAAACGGCGATGGCCGTGGACGAGATGACAAGCCGCGCCACCGATGCGGCGGCCTTTCTGAAAGGCTTGGCGCATGAGGGTCGTTTGATGATCCTGTGCCACCTCTCCTCGGGTGAGAAATCGGTCACAGAATTGGAACGGCTGTTGGAACAACGCCAAGCGGCGGTCAGCCAGCAACTGGCGCGGTTGCGGGCAGAGGGGATGGTGATCAGCCGGCGCGACGGCAAAGTGATTTTCTATGCCATTCAAGATCCCAAGGTCAGCCGCACGGTGGCCCTGGTTTATGACATGTTCTGCCGTTCGGCTTAACCACGTCCGATGTAGGGCATGTCACGCGCCATCACGGTCATGAAGGGCACGTTCACATCCAGCGGCAACGCGGCCATGTGAAGCACTGCCGCCGCGACATGGGTCACGTCCATCACCGGTTCCACTGCGATCGTGCCATTGGCCTGCGGCACGCCCTTGGTGAATTTCGCGGCCATGTCAGTCAGGGCATTGCCGATATCGATCTGCCCGCAGGCGATGTTGAAGGCGCGACCATCCAGACCCAGCGTGCGCGTCAGACCCGTTACGGCATGTTTCGACATGGTATAGGGCACCGACCCCGGGCGCGGCACATGGGCCGAGATGGATCCGTTGTTGATGATCCGGCCCCCCTGCGGCGTCTGGTGGCGCATCAGGCCAAAACCGGCGCGGGCGGTCAGGAACATGCCGGTGATGTTGGTCTGACAGACAGCCAACCACTCCTCCACCGCGATTTCGTCAATCGGTTTGCCGGGGGCGGAAATGCCTGCGTTGTTGAACAGCACATCCAGATGTCCCCATGTGGCCCGCAGGCTCGCAAAGCAAGCGTCCACATCGGCGGGCACACCGACATCGCCGGTCAGGATCAGCGCGGGGCGGCCTGCAGCGGTCTCGTGCAAGGCCTCTGCCCTGCGCCCCATCAGGGCAACCTGCCAACCGGCGTCAAGGAAGGCATGCGCCGTGGCCCGGCCAATGCCGCTGCCTGCGCCGGTGATCAGGATGGAACGGGTCACAGGATATCCTCGATGAAGTGATATTTCGCCAGCCAGAGCAGGATACGCTCGACCCGCAGGGGATGAAAGCGGGTGGCGGCGGCAAGGTCAGAGACCTTGGCCCCCGCCGCGCCGGCTGCGGCCAAGGCCTCGGCCATTTGCAGGATCGCGGTGTCAGCCTCAAACATCCGCCGCGTGCCCAGATAATCGCGCAAGGCCAGAGTGGCGGCGATGCCGGGGCGGTCGACGAGCGGCACCAGACGCCAGACCCGGTCATCAAGGGCAATATGCGCGCTGGGGAAATCGGCGAAGAGGGCCATCGGTGCCGGGGCCACTGGCAGCAGCGTGGCAGGGGTGGCGGGAAAGTCTGCCGCTTGCGCCCTGCCCCGAATGGCCGACAACTCGGCAAATAGGTCCTGCATCTGCGGGATCACCACTGACCAATCGAACAAGGTTTGTGCGCGAATCCGGGCGGCCTGCCCCATCCGCGCGCGGCGCGCGGGGTCGGTGGCCAAGGCTGCAATCGCCTGCGCCATCGCCGCCACGTCAATGCGGGTGATGGCCGAGTTTTGCGACAGGTATTGGATGTAATTGTCCGTCCCGCCAAAGTGGCGCTGCGCGGTCAGCACGCCATGTTCGGGACGCGCGCCAAGGGTGGGAATGCGGATGCCGCCTTCGCCATCCACGGTATCCTTGATGCCGTCCCAATCCGAGGCAATCACCGGCAATCCTGCCGCCATCGCCTCGACCGGTGCAATGCCGAAACTTTCCTGCAGGTTGTCGATGGGGAACAAGAACATGTCTGAAGCGGACAGGGCGGCCAAGCGCGCCGCTGGTCCTTCATGCGGCAGCACATGAAAGCCGACATCGGGCATCAGGCTCGCAGCCCCCTGTTCAAAGATCTTTTTCGAATAGTCATCCGAATAGCGGCCATAAAGGATCAGGTGCAGCTTTTGCCCCTTGCGCAGCGCCTTTTGCGCCTGGGCCAGCGCGATATAGACCGGCAGCGGGTCAAACTTTTCATGCGGCGTCAGGCGGGCGACGATCAGCGCCGCCACATCCCCCTCGGCAATCCCCAGTCGCGCGCGCAAGGCCAATCCCGGCGCGACCTCTGGCTGGAACTCATCGCAGTCGATGCCCAAGGGCAGAACAGGGGTCTGATAGCGCGGCGGTAGGGTGCGTCCAAAGCGCTGGCGCAGAAAATCATCGACCAGATCAAGCTGCATTCGCATCGCCGCCTGAACGGAACGCGAGGTGCAGATCACCGCATCCCACTCCTGCGAGGGGGCCGCGCGCAGATCAAACACCCCTTGCATCACCGCCTTGGTGGACATGGTGTGCGTGAGGCCGCAGATTGACCAAGCCGTAGCGCCATGATGCGCGCGCCGCCACGTCTCGGGCGCGTAATTGGGTCCAGAGTAATAGACCGTTCCGACTGGGGCCATCTGTTGCGCGGCATCCAACCGCACCGCACGGACAGGAACCGTCACACCCATGCCCCGTGCCGCCTGTTCGAACAGGCCAGCATCGGTGGGTCCGTGCGAGAGCGAGACAAACTCTGCCACCTTTGCGCGCCGGAACCAGCCGCGCAGGAAGCTTTCCCCTGCCATGCGACGGCCATTCACGCCCTTGGCCGTGGGGTCAAAGCCATCGGCGGCAAACCAGATGGCGGCGTTGCGGTCCTGAGAGGTCACGTTCTGTTATCCTTTCGCTCCAGCCAGAGCCAAGGCGTCGGGCTGGCACGCCACTCCCATAAAAGCAGCAGACGGTCCAGATCGCTGAGGCTTTCGGTCCAGTCCGGCAGACTGCTGGCGTCAAGACGACGCTCGATCCGCGTGACGCGGTGTGTGGCAGCAAAACGCGCCGCCAAACGATCCGTCAGGCCGCGTTTCATGCCTTCATGCACCTCAACCAGGATATCGGCGGACAGAAGGCCTGGTGCAGCGACAGGGTCCAAAAGCGCATCCTCGGCGCCTTCGATGTCGCAAAGAACAAAGGTGCGCGCCTGAAGGCACAGGTCAAAGTCGCGGTGCCCGATCTCACCGCCCAAGATGACGCGATCGGCAACGCCGTTCGCCGTCGCCATAGCGGCCGCAAGAATGCGGGCCTGACCGTTCGTGTCATGGGCGAAAACACGGCTCTCTGGCATGCGCCGCGCCAGTCCCACGGCATAATATCCTTCGGCACAGCCGATATCGAGGATTTGCGGATAGCCCTGCGCGATGACGCTTTCAAGGACCGGGATCAGGCTGGATTCGTAAACCCCCAGCAGACGCGCGGCCCAGGCGCCCTCAGAGGCCGCGCCCTCATAGCGCATGCCCTTGAACGGACCCGCCAGCACCGTGGTGCCACTGCGCGCGCGCAGCGTGTTGGCCAAGACCTGCGCCCGCCATTTTGCCAGCAAACGCAATGTGGCATTGAGAATATCGGGCGACACCCCGGCTGACAGCGTCCCCCGCGCGCGGTCAGTCACTGCAACGGTCAGGGGCGACGGCCCCGGTTGATCCTGCGACATCAGCCCCTCATTACACAAGCGTACTGTGTGGATGTTAGGGGGTGATGCGTCATGGGTCCATCCCCAAGGCGCAATGGTTGACCAAAGGCACAAGGGGGCAGGCCAAATTCGGCCCCCTGCCCCTTAGCGGGTCGAGATCTCGGGTCCGGCGATATGCACGGCCAGAAGGCAGCCGTTCGGGGTGTAGGAGTGATGTTCTGTCCCGTCGCGGTAGAACACCATGTCGCCGGGACGCAGGACTTTGCCGTCATCCTCGATCAACTCGCCCTCAAGGATCAGGAACTGCTCATGGCCATTATGGATATGCCGGCGCGAGGTCATGCCGGCAGGCATGCGGTAGACGTGGAACCCCTCTCCCAGCGGTCGGTCGGGATCGAGTTGCAGGATATCATCCCCCAGCGCCACGCCGTCGGGATAGACAAAGGGCCGATACGCCGCGTCGTGGATATTGGCGATCTTGCGTTCGTCGGATGTGAAACCCATAGCTAACACTCCTGTTTCATGTCGTCATCTTCGGCCATGCCCCCCGGCACGGCAAGGCCGCGATCGGCCAGAAACAGCGCCGGATGCAACCGGTCATGCGCTGAGGCCACGCGATAGGCCTCAAGCTGCGCCGCATCCATGCCGCCTTGGACATAAAGCATCATTGCCCGGCCATAGCGCGCGCGCCCTGACCCCTTGCCGCCAAGGGCAATGCTCAAAAGCCCGCTCATCCGTTTGTCCTATAGGCCATGCGTTCATCCGCCAAGCGCCGCGCTTCGGCCCGGTTCATCACGATTCCCGCCACGATCACACCAGCGCCGACTGCCAGCACCATCAGCGTGGCCAAGGCGTTGATATCCGGGGTCACCCCCAGCTTGACCTTGGACCAGATCAGCAAAGGCAGCGTCGTCGACCCCGGCCCTGTGGTGAACGTGGTAATGACCACATCGTCGAGTGAGATGGTAAAGGCCAGAAGCCATCCCGAAAGGATGGCGGGAGAGATCACCGGCAACGTGATGTCAAACAGGACCTGCCAGGGGCGCGAGCCCAGATCCATCGCCGCCTCTTCAATCGCGCGGTCAAATTGCACCAGCCGTGCCTGCACCACGGTGGTCACGAAGACCATGGAAAAGGTGATATGCGCCAGCGTGATCGTGGTGAACCCGCGCTGTTCGGGCCAGCCGATCCATTTGCCCAACAGCAGAAAGAAGATCAGCATCGACACGCCGGTGATCACCTCGGGCATCACCAAAGGTGCGGTGACCATTCCCGAAAACAACGTCCGCCCCCGGAACTTTGTCATCCGCACCAACGCGATCCCGGCCATCGTGCCAAGGATGGTGGCGATGGTCGCCGAGACCAGCGCAATCTTCAGCGACAAGAGCAGCGCGTCGATCACCTGATCATTGCGAAACAGCGCTGCATACCACTTGGTCGAAAAGCCGCCCCAGACCGTCGCCAGACGTGAGGCGTTGAAGGAATAGACGATCATCGACAGGATTGGCACATAGAGAAAGGCAAAGCCAAAGGCCAAGACCGTCAGCAGAAAGATGGGACGCCGCTTCATCGTCCCCCCTCTGCCCGCGCTTGAGAGCGGTTGTAGATCATCGTCGGCACCACCATCAGCACCAACAGAACCACCGCCACCGCCGAGGCCATCGGCCAATCTCGCGCCGAGGTGAACTGATCCGAGATCACCCGCCCGATCATCGGGGCTGCCGCGTCGCCCACCAATGTCGGAATGACCAACTCTCCCGCCGCCGGGATGAACACCAAAAGCCCCCCGGCCACGATCCCCGGCACCGATTGCGGCAAGGTCACATCGCGAAACACCTGCCAAGGCCGCGAGCCAAGGTCCAGCGCCGCCTCATCCAGCGTCGGGTCCAGCCGTTCGAGGCTGGCGTAAAGCGGCAGGATCATGAAGGGCATGTAGGTATAGACCATCACAAGGATCACCGCGAAGTTGCTGTGCATCATCGGCAAGGACCGCACCGCCCAATCGACCGGGACCACCCAATTCCACGCGTCGGTCAGGGCTGCGTTGAACCAACTGGATTTGCCCATCAGCCCCATCCACGCATAGACGCGCAGCAGGAACGAGGTCCAGAATGGCAAGATCACCAGCATGAGCAGCACATTGCGCGACCCGCGCGACACCCGCGTCAGCGCCAGCGCCATCGGATAGCCGATCAGCAAGCAAAAGACCGTCGCCACCCCGGCATTCATGATTGAGATCAGAAACGCCCGCGCATAGAGCGGATCGCTGAACAGCCGCGCATAGCTTTCCAGATTGATCCATGGCACGTCGCCGCCAAAGGAAAACGGCGGCGCGGTGGGCGTCTTGGTGGCCACCGACATGGCGATGACGATCAGAAAAGGCAGCAGGAAGAACAGCACCAGCCACAGATAAGGCAGGCCGATGATCACATCAGACCAGCCGCGACGGTCAAACCACTGCCGCACCCGCCCCATGCTAATCCCCCAGCACGATGGCGGCACCCGGATCAAAGGACAGCCAAACCCGATCATTCCAATCGGCCACCCGTGCCGCCTCATCCCCGCGCCGGGTGTTCACTGCATGGACCTGCACCAAAGCGCCTGAGGGAAGCGTGATCCGGTAGAGGCTGTCCTTGCCGAAATAAGCCAAGTCCTTGACCACGCCTTCGACCATATTCCCGCCTATGGGCCGTTCGCGGGTGATGGCGATCTTTTCAGGGCGCAACGCCAGCGTCACCTTTTGCCCATCAGCCAGCCCCGGAACCTCGCGCGCCAAAACCTCCGCTTGGAAATCCGGCACCTCAAGGCGCAGCATTCCACCCTCGCGCCCGCGCAGCACGGCGTCAAAGGTGGTGATGGCACCGATGAAGGACGCAACAAAGCGATTGGCAGGGAATTCGTAGATATCGGTCGGGCTGCCCACCTGCCGCACCTGACCCTTGTCCATCACGGCGATGCGGTCAGACAGCGTCATTGCCTCTTCCTGGTCATGGGTCACGACGATGAAGGTGACGCCGGTGCGCTCTTGGATCGACATCAACTCGAACTGCGTATGCTCGCGCAGTTTCTTGTCCAACGCCGCCAAAGGCTCATCCAGCAGCAGCAACTTGGGCTGTCGCGCCAAGGCGCGTGCCAAAGCGACCCTTTGCCGCTGACCGCCGGAAATCTGATGCGGCTTGCGCGCAGCAAAAGGCGACAACTGCACCAAGTCCAGCATATCGCGCACCCGTGCCGCACGCTCGGCCTTGGTCATGGGCTCGTGTTTCAGACCGTAAGCAATGTTCGCCTCAA
>JAIYDR010000237.1 GCA_027487395.1 Rhodobacter sp.
AACCGGCGGTGGAGGGCGGCGGCGATACCGTGCGCGGTGGCATCGGGGCAAGCGACGCCGATGTGCTGGACCTGCGCGGCGCAGGGCCGGTGACCCTGACAACCGAGGGTGATCCCGATGACGCGGGCGCTGTGCGCGGCACGGCCACCTTCCAGAACGGCACGGTCCTGACCTTCAGCGGCATCGAAAGCATCCTGCGCGACAATGATGATGTGGTCGCGGGCGCGGAGACGGGCGATGTCATGGATGTCGGCTACACCGACGCCCAAGGCGACCGCATCACCGAGGGCGCGGACAGCATCTTTGGCAATGGTGGCAATGACGAAATCGGCTCCGGTGGCGGCGATGATTTCGTTTCGGGCGGTCAGGGCGACGACTTGGTTACCGCAGGCCTTGGCAACGACATCGTCCAAGGCGGCTCTGGCGATGACGCGCTGTTGGGCGATGCAGGCAATGACACCCTCAGCGGTGGCACCGGCAATGACCTGATCTTGGCCGGCGATAATGACGATCGCATCACCGGCGACGAGGGCGATGATGTCATTTATGGCGAAACGGGCAATGACTCGATCCTCGGCGGCGACGGCGAGGATCAGATTGAAGCAGGCGACGGCAATGACACTGTCACCGGCGACGCAGGCAATGACGCGCTGCAAGGCGGTTTGGGGGATGACCTGCTGTCGGGCGGCGTCGGCGATGACTGGTTCAACGCAGATGCCGGCAATGACACCATCCTTGGCGGCGATGGCAATGACCGCACGACCTTGGTCAATGATGGCGATGACCTGATCGACGCGGGTGCTGGCAATGACAGCATGTCAGGCGGGATTGGGAACGATACCATCCTTGGCGGTCAGGGCGACGATACGCTGCGCGCCGGTGCGGGCGATGACACGCTCTCGGGCGATGCGGGCAATGACAGCCTGTCGGGGGATGCGGGCAACGACACCCTTCAGGGCGGCGACGGCGATGATCTTCTGATCGGCGGTGCGGGGGCGGACCTGATCGAGGGCGGCGCTGGTAACGACACCATCACCTTCACCAACCCCTTTGTCACCGATGAACAACCCGGACTCGAAGGCGGCGGCGATACCGTGCGCGGTGGCACCGGGGCAAGCGACGCCGATGTGCTGGACCTGCGCGGCGCGGGGCCGGTGACCCTGACGACCGAGGGTGATCCCGATGACGCGGGCGCTGTGCGCGGCACGGCGACCTTCCAGAACGGCACGGTCCTGACCTTCAGCGGCATCGAAAGCATCCTGCGCGACAATGATGACGTGGTCGACGGAACCGACGCGGGCGAATTCATTGGCCTCGGCTATACCGACGCACAAGGCGACCAGGTCACCGCAGGCTCGGTCAGCGTCAGCGGCAATGGCGGCAATGACAACATCCAGCTCGGCGGCGGCAATGACACCGTCTCAGCCGGGGCGGGCAATGACTTCGTCGCGGGCGGGGCGGGTGATGATGCGCTGGCGGGCGATGCAGGCAACGACTTCCTGTCGGGCGCGGCGGGCAATGACAGCCTCGCGGGCGGCAGCGGGGCCGATACGCTATCTGGTGGCATAGGCACAGATACGCTGGCGGGCGGCGACGGCGATGACGAGTTCAGCTTCGGCGGCGCGGATCAGGCCACGGGCGGCGCGGGCAACGATGTCTTTTTTCATGACAGCACAGAGCTTTCGGTCAACGCCACGATTGACGGTGGCGATGGCACCGACACGCTTGATTTGTCATTTGAATACAACGGGCTGACCGTAACGCTCGGGACCGACCCCGAAAGCGGCACAGTGGACGGTCTGGACGACGATGTGGCTGCCGACATCACCTTTGCCGAGATCGAGCGGATCCTGACTGGCGAGGGCGACGACACCATCGCAGGCGAAGCAGCCACGGGCCCGGTCACGGTGGAGACCGGCGCAGGCAACGACAGCATCGTCACCGGCAGCGGCAATGACAATCTGGCAGGCGGCGATGGCGCTGATACCATCAATGGCGGCGCAGGTAACGACACTGTGGATGGCGGCGCTGGCAATGATACGCTGACCGGGGGCGCGGGTGCAGATGTCTTTGTCGCCGATGGCACGGCGGACCGGATCACCGATTTTGACACCTCGACCGGGATCGGCGGCAACGGGTCCGATGACAATGACTTCATCGACCTGACGCAGTTCTACAACCCCACCACCTTGGCAGCGTGGAACGCGGCGAACCCGACACAGTCCTTTGACACGCCGCTGGATTGGCTTCGCCATGAGGCGACGAGCGGTGTGCTGACGCAAGCGGGCGGGTTGATCATCGAAAACGACGGCGCGGCGGTCGCACCGCGTGCGCTGGCAGGGGAAAACACCGGCGTCATCTGCTATGCGCGCGGCACCCGCATTGCCACGGCGCGCGGCCCGGTCGCGGTGGAAAAGCTGCGCGAAGGCGACCGCGTCAAAACCCGCGATGCGGGTTGGCAGCCCATTCGATGGATCGGATCAACCACCGTCGGTGGTCTGGGTGGGGATGCCCCCGTCGTGATCGCCCCCGGCACCTTTGGCAATCGTCGGACGCTGACCGTCTCGCCGCGCCATCGGATGCTGGTGACCGGATGGGAGGTGGAAAGCCACCTCGGCCTTGACGCGGTTTTCGTTCCGGCACGGCTGCTGATTGACGGGCGGCGGGTGCGGCAGATACCGCAGGCACAGGTGGAGTACTTCCATATCCTACTGGATCAGCATCACGTGATCTTCGCCGAAGGGGCGGCGAGTGAAAGTTTCCATCCTGGGGCGGAGGGTTGGAAGACCCTGTCCGACGCCGCACGGATCGAAATTCTTGACCGCTTTCCCGTGCTCAAAGTCGGATTTGGCGCCTATGGCCCCACCGCATGCGCCGTTGCAACGGGAACAGAGGCTGCGCTGCTGCGCGCCTTGCGCGGGACCCTCAGCCCAACCCCAGCCCTATCGGCGACGGTGATCCGGCTTTTGGACCGTTTCGCAGCAAGCACCAGCGAGACGCCGTCACAGGCGCCAGCGGCAGAGCGGTCTCCTGTGGCGGGTCGGGCAGCTTGAAGGGGTTTCACCGAACTGCCATCACGATATAAGCGGCGCGTCCCAACCCCGGAGCGCGCCGCGTGACCAAGCCAAGCCTTTTCGCCCCGATCTCGGTCGCTGACGCCTTTGCTCGCTATGAAACGGTGCGCGCGCGCCTTCCTGTCATGCCACGACAAGGGGACTGCATGGCCCTGCCTGACCTCTCGGCCGTGGCCGATCATGTTGATGGCTTTTTGCTGGATGCCTTTGGCGTCTTGAACGTGGGTGATACGGCAATCCCCGGGGCCGTGGCACGGATCGCGGATCTTCGAGCAAGGGGAAAGCGGCTGTGCGTGCTGACCAATGCCGCAAGCTACACGCGGCGGGGCGCTTTGGACAAATACCGCCGTCTGGGCTTTGACTTCACCGCCGAAGAGGTTGTCACCTCGCGCGACGTGGCGGGCGTGCGTCTGGGGGCCATCTTGCCAGAGGGGCTTTGGGGGGCGATCTCGGCCCAGGGCGATGACTTGGCAGATGTTCCGGCGCGGATGGGCAGCGTGATCGACGACCCGGCGCTGTTCGACCGGGCGGATGGCTTTGTGTTTTTGTCCTCGGTGCGCTGGACGCCTGCACTGCACTCCCAACTCTCCCGCGCATTGTCTGACCGTCCCCGCCCTCTGGTGGTGGCCAATCCTGACCTTGTCGCACCCACGGAAACCGGCCTGTCGCTGGAGCCGGGGCTGTTCGCCCATGACCTGATCGACAGGCTCGGTGTCGCGGTACAATGGTTCGGCAAACCCTATCCCGACGCCTTTGACGATGGCTTGGCGCGCTTGGGTCTGCCACGGGATCGGGTCGCGATGGTGGGCGACACGCTGCACACCGATGTGCTGGGCGGGGCGCAAGCGGGACTGCGATCGGTGCTGATCACCGGCCACGGCCTGTTCAAAGGGCATGACGCCGCAGCGGCCATCGAAAAAAGCGGGTTGCACCCGGATTTCGTGATCCCGACGACCTGAGGGGGCCACGCTGTACCCTTTGGACAGCGGCAGAACCGGCCCAACCACATCGTTGCGGCGTTTGTCGCAGGCGGCCTGCCGTCTTCAATCCGGGTCAAGGCCAAGGTTGGTTCTTGTCGGTTTTGGCAAAATTGCCAAGACTGACGATCAAGACTGGCGGGGATGCCGGGGGAGAATGGCCAATGACCGTGCTGAAGCTACGAATCTTGTTCGATCACGTCATGTTCGGCCCCGGCAAGGCAGAACTTCTGGCGCAGATTGCAGAACAAGGCTCCATCTCTGCCGCCGGTCGGCACATGGGCATGAGCTACAAACGGGCGTGGATGCTGGTCGAAGAGATGAACCACGCCTTCCGGGCACCCTTGGTCAACAGCGCAAGGGGTGGCGCGGGGGGCGGTGGCGCGCAACTGACCCCGGAAGGGGCCGAAGTGCTGCGCCGCTATAAGGCGGTGATTGAGGCCGCGATGTCGGCAGCGGCCGAGGACCTGACTGCGCTGGAAGGGATGCTGCGCCCGAAGGGAGAATAGCCAACGCGGCCTTGGGAACGGGCGGATCAGGAAAGGCACTGCCTTTCCCCGCCAGCAGCGACGACGGTTGCCCTCTTGTGTTCCGACAAACCCTCCGACAAACCCAGAGAGGCCAGCGCCTGTCCCCCCATGGCCGGACGGGCAATAGAGACGGGCCTTTGGGCCACCCGTCCGGGATGGTGCAGACAGCATCGGATGGCTTGTGCGACGGCCTCAGCCATCGTCAGCCCACTTAGGTCAAGATTCAGGCCGCCGCTTCGTCCGCCGCGCGGCGTTGCCAGACCTTGACTGTTCCTTTGGACAGGCCGTCGTTCATTTCAAACCCTTTGCCGCGAAGGGCCTGTTTGCATTGCCGCATGCCCGACACGCCGTAAATCCCACGGTGAAACTCGGCCACGAGGCAGTTGACCCCGGTCAAGTCGGCGTCGCGCAGAAACTCCAGCTCTCCGCCTTCGATGTCCATCATGATGGTGTCATGCGGAAACTCGCGCTTCAAATCGCTGTAGCGGATCACCGGAACGCTGGTGCCCTTGGCGCGGGGGTGGTTGCCCTGCCCCAGTCCAGAGCCAAGAAAATTGCCGCGCACGAAAAACTCAATCGCCTCGGGGGCGTCGGCGTTGCACAACACCACGCCATGCCGGACGGTGATCTTGTCGTCCAAGCCGTTATGGGCGTGCAGGGCGGCGATATGGTCGATCAACGTCGGGTTTGCTTCCACCGACAGAATGCTCACGGCGTCGATGTTGCGGGCCAAGATCGCCCCCACCACCCCTGCCCCAGCCCCCAGTTCAAGGATGCGCGCGCCCTTGGGAATGGCCGCCAGACCGCAGGAAATCTCATTCCCCTCATAGCGGCCATTGGTCATGGATTCGATCATGCGGGGCGACAGATGCGGCGCGGCCAACACTTCGACCCCAAAGGTCGTGGTCACGACATTCTCTGAAACCGCCACCATTTTTGCACCACTTTCTGCCAACCAAACTTGGGATTTGCGTGTCAGAATTTGCCGAAACTGTCAACGCGCATCCCGCCGCCTCGCTGGGCCGGGACTTGCCGCCATGTCGATGAAATCGCTGCGCGTCAGATAGGCGAAATGCGCCTCGACCCATGCCGGCAAGGCAGCATAGGTTTTTGATAGGGCCTGCGCACGCGCGGCCTCACGCCGGGGACGGATGTCGGAAAGAACGTCATTGTCGTCGGGCAAGCTCCGTCCCACAGTGCGGCCCCAATCGCGGAACGGGTCTTTGAAGGCGGCAGGGATCGTGCGCAACCCGTCCCGCCATGGCTTTTGCCGCGCGTTGAAATGCACCACCTGCGGGTCACGCGTGTCGATCAGGGCCATGGTCTCGGGCTTGCCTGCCTGCCAGTTCCAGCCCGGCGACAGTTCCGCCCATTTGCCCGCCAAAGCGTGAT
>JAIYDR010000407.1 GCA_027487395.1 Rhodobacter sp.
AGGTGCGTTTGAGTGCAGCGAAGTCCACCAGTGACAGCACCGCGACGATGATGGTCGCGGCCAGCACGGCTTGTGGCAGATAGCGGAACAGCGGCGTGAGGAATAATGTGGCGGTGAGGATGCCTGCGGCGGTAAAGGCCCCTGCCAACGGTGTTTCGGCCCCGGCGTCGAAGTTCACCACCGACCGGGCAAAACCGCCCGTCACAGGATATCCCCCCGACAGCGCCGAGGCGATGTTCGATGCCCCAAGGGCGGTCAATTCCTGATTGGGCACAATGCGTTGCCGTCGCTTGGCGGCCAGTGTCTGCGCGACCGAGACGGATTCCACAAAGCCCACAAGGCTGATGAGGATCGCCGGCATCAGAAGTTGCTGCCACAGGCCCAGATCAAAGGAGGGGAGCGCAAAGGGCGGCAATCCGGCAGGAATATCGCCGACGATCTTGACGCCCTTGTCCACCAGCCCGAAGCCGACCACAGCGAGGATCGACAGTACGATGGCGGCAACCGGACCCGCCTTGGCGATCAGGTCCGCCAGCCGTGGTTTCAACCCGCGCGCCAGCAGCAGGGGTTTCAACTGTTTGCGGGTCCAGAACAGGAAGGCGGTCGCCGCGACGCCGATCACCAGCGTATAGGGATTGATCCCGCCAAGGCCGTTGAAAATTCCACCCAACAGATGCGGCAAGGTATCGCCATCTGCCTTGATCCCCAGAATATGCTTCAACTGGCTTGTCGCAATCAGAATGCCCGAGGCGGTGATGAAGCCGGAAATCACCGGATGGCTTAGGAAATTGGCCATGAACCCCAAGCGCAGCACAGACATGACGACCAAGATCAGGCCCGACAGAAAGGCCAATGTAATGGCTGCGGTCAGATACTCTGCGCTCCCCGGTGCGGCCACCTGTCCCACCGCCGCCGCCGTCATCAAGGACACTACCGCGACCGGACCCACCGCCAGTGCCCGACTGGTGCCAAAGATCGCATAGGCGATCAAGGGCAGGATCGAGGCGTAAAGCCCCACCTGCGGCGGCAGTCCCGCCAGCATCGCATAGGCCAGACTTTGCGGCACCAGCATGATCGTCACGATCACAGCAGCGACCAGATCGCTTTGCGCCTCGGTTTTCGTGTAGGCCGGGGCCCAGCCGAGGATTGGCAGGAAGGACTTGAGGGGGGTCAACGGCTTGGCCTTTGATTGAGACAGTTGGGGACAGGCTTACAGCCCGTTGATCGGCACCTTGAGGAAGCGCTTACCGCTTTCATCCGCAGGCGGCAGATCGCCGCCGCGCATGTTCACTTGCAGCGAAGGGATGATCAGCTTGGGCATGGCCAACGTCGCATCGCGGGCTTCGCGCAGATGGACGAAGGCATCTTCAGTGATGGCGTCGTTCACATAGATGTTGTGCGCCTTCTGTTCGGCCACCGTGGTTTCCCAGCGAATCTCGCGGCCGTTCGGGCCGTAATCGTGGCACATGAACAGGCGCGTCGCGTCGGGCAGCGACAGCACCCGCTTGATCGACCGATAGAGCGTGCGCGCATCGCCGCCGGGAAAATCCGCGCGGGCAGAGCCGCCGTCGGGCATGAACAGCGTGTCACCGACAAAGGCCGCATCGCCCACCACATGCGTCATGCAGGCCGGGGTATGGCCCGGCGTGTGCATCGCAAAGACGGTCATCGACCCGATGGTGTAGGTATCGCCATCCTTGAACAGGCGGTCGAATTGTGACCCGTCGCGTTGGAACTCGGTCCCTTCGTTGAACACCTTGCCGAAGGTGTCCTGCACGATGGTGATATTCTCGCCAATGCCGATCTTGCCGCCCAACTTGCCCTGGATATAGGGCGCGCCTGACAGGTGGTCGGCGTGGACATGCGTTTCGATCAGCCATTCCAGCGTCAGGCCCTGCGCCTTGATGAAGTCGATCACGGCATCAGCCGAGGCATAGGTGATCCGGCCGGCAGCGTAGTCGATGTCCATCACGCTATCGATCACGGCGCAGGACGTGCTGGCCGGATCGCGGACGACATAGGTCACGGTGTTCGTGGGTTCGTCGAAGAACGCGGTGACTTCGGGTTTGAGCGTCAGATCAACGGCGTGCGGGATCGGGGAAAAAGCAGTCATCACTCAGGGCTCCCAATGGTTCAGTCGGTTTGGCGTTAGGCAATCATCTTGCGGGGCAAGGCTTGCAGCCAACGCGCAATCAAAATGCCGCCCCCCATCGAGATCAGGAACAAAGCGGTCGGCCAGGGCGCAAAGCCCAGCGCGGGGATGGCTCCACCGGGGCAAAAGCCAGCGATGCCCCAGCCCACACCGAACAGGGCCGAGCCGCCGATCAGCTTGACGTCAATGGTGCGGGCGGTTGGCAGATGGAACTTCGCATCAAACATCGGGGCCTGACGGCGGCCAAAGATCACGCGATATCCGATGGCCGTGACAGCCAGCGCCCCGCCCATCACAAAGGCAAGGCTCGGGTCCCAAGTGCCCAAAGGATCAAAGAAGTTCAGCACCTTGGCGGGGTTACCCATGCCAGAGAGGGCGATGCCAAGCCCGAAGACAAGACCGGCGGCAAGGGCGGAAAGGATGCGTTTCATGTCTTCAACCTCCAAAGCCGTGGCGGATCAGGGTGACGGTGGCAAAGGTCGTGGCCATAAAGGTCAGCGTGGCGACCAAGGATCGCGGCGACAAACGCGCCAGCCCGCAGACCCCATGCCCGGACGTGCAGCCCGACCCATAGGTTACACCCACCCCGACGATGACCCCGCCAATTGCCAGCACGACGCCGGTCGTGGGCGAAGCAAAGCTGAACTCTGCGCCCAGCAGGGTAGCAATAAGTGGCGCGGCAATCGCCCCTGCAAGAAAGGCCAGCCGCCAGAAGCCGTCAGGGTTTTGCGGCTCCAGCACGCCGCCCAGCATGGCGGTCATGCCCGCGATGCGCCCATTGAACGCCATCAGGATCACGGCGGAAAGGCCGATCAGGATGCCGCCGAAAAGTGAGGCGAAGGGGGTAAAGTCGGTGATCATTCTTCAGATGGCTCCAGAATAGGCAAATGTGATGCTGCAACCGACCTCAGCCGCGGTTTGCGCAGCGTTGGAAGGCGGGCAAGTGGTTCTCTTCGGACGCATCGCGCAGACGCTGCATGACGAGCGTGATGTCCGGATAGCCCGCAACAGCGGGAAGCAGGGTTGCGTCATAGAGGTCACGGTTCGCGATCTCGGCTTCGACGCCGATCTTGCAGGCCTCATTCAGCGTTACAGGCGCCAGAGGAGCCTCGATCACAGCGGTGGTGTAACCGTTCTCAGGGACGGCGACGCCGTAGGCCGCGTAAAGGTCGATCAACATGGCCTCATGCTGCTGTTCGGCCTTCATGATGTTTGAGAACGGACGGGCACTCCCGAACTTGGCCATCACGGCCGCATAGAACGCTTCCGCATGACGCTCGTCTTGCAGGGCGGCCGCAAGGGCAGCCTCTGCCTGTGGGGGCAAGGTCTGGGACCAGACCGGTGCTGCGGTCAGAAGGCTGAACAGAAGCGTAGCAATGGGTGCTTTGAACATGACAGGGCGCCTTTCGGGCTTGGGCAAGGGTCAGCCATACTGCGGCCGTGCCGCAGTTCTGCTGCTGCTAATCAATCTGCAGTCAGGTCTTGATTGGTGTGGGATCAGGTCTTGCTGAACAGGCACCTTCGGATGCCAAAGAACGTAAAGGCCGTGTCGAATCGGTGCAGCACAGTTTCAAGCGACACGAGTCCCAAAGCCGCTTGGACGAACTTCGATGCTCCCAAGACCGCGAAGAAAACGTGAATGGGCGGCAGAAAGAGCGATACTAGGAAGGCAGACCCTGCGGTAAAGCGCGTTGAACGATCAAGCGATCTGACATTTACCATTCCTGCCACCTTCACGATCATGTACGTTGTCTTGTATATTCGAAAGTACTAAAGTGTCAAGCATGGAAACAAACATGACATATGAAATGATCAACCCCTTTGAAGCCAAGGCCGAAGAGGTTGCCACCACACTGAACGCGATGGCCAATCCCAAGCGGTTGTTGGTGCTGTGCACGCTTCTCGAAGGCGAGAAATCAGTGGGCGATCTGGCCGAAATCGTACAATTGACCCCCGCCGCCCTGTCGCAGCATCTCGGAAAGATGCGCGCGCTGCGACTGGTCGCTACCCGCCGGGACGGGCAGACGATCTACTACAGCTTGGCCAGCGCCGAAGTGCAGACCCTGCTGGAGACGCTTTACCGTCTTTACTGCGCCCCTGAGGCCAAGGTGTAATGGGCCGAAATCCCTGAAAAGACTGCCGTCGTTGGAGGTTTGAAGCCTTTGGACCGCTAAAGCGGCCGCGAAACGGCGAAAGATCGCGGCCTTCGCAGGGGCTGGCCAGACTTACCCCCGCAGCATCCGCCCCACCATCTCGCCCAGGTCGCGGCTGAGGCCGGGGTGCGCCTCGATCCGGTGCAACGCCGCCTTGGCACCCGCCTGACGATCAGCGTCGTAGCGCCGCCACGTCTCAAACGCGGTGGACATCCGGGCCGCTGTCTGCGGGTTCAGCGGGTCCAGCCGGATCAGCCAATCCGCCACCAAAGCGTAGCCTGCGCCGCTGGCATGGTGGAACCCGGCATGGTTTGCCGACAGCGCCCCGATGACCGACCGGAAGCGGTTGGGGTTCTTCCAATCAAAAGCGGGATGACGGGTGAGACCATCCGTCACCGCGGCGGCACGATCCGGTTCGGCCAGCATGATTTGCAGCATGAACCACTTGTCCATGACGTTGGCATCGTGGCTCCAGCGCGCCTCAAACCGCGCGAGTTCGGCGGCGCCCTGCCCCACCTCCAACAAGATGGCCAGCGTGCCAACCTCATCGGTCATGTTATCCGCACCGGCAAAACCTGCACGCGCCGCTGCCCCGTCATCGGTCAGAGCGAGCAATCCCAACGCCCCAAGGCGCAAAGACCGCCGCCCCGCCGCGCGGGCATCTGGGCTGAAGGGCCCCTGTTCCGCCAGACCCGCCACCAGAGCAGGCAGGCGTGGGGCCAGATGCTGGGCCAAGGCCCGCGCCATGCGCCGCCGTTCGGAATGGATGCGATCCGGGTCCGGCACTTTTCCCGCCGCATGCAACGTTGCGGCCAGATCATCCTCGCCGGGCAGGCGCAGGGCCAGCGCGCGGAACGCTGGGTCAAGCGTGTCGTCAAAGGCCACACGGGCCATCGCCGCGCGCCAATCCGGCCCCGGTGTCGCGCCTTCGGTCACCATGCGGATCAGCAAGTCCTTGGCCAAAGTGCGCCCCGCCTCCCACTTGTTGAAGGGGTCGGTGTCATGGGCCAGCAGGAAAGCGCGTTCTTCGGGCGTCGTGGCGCGATCAAGGATCACCGGGGCCGAAAATCCGCGCAGGATCGACGGGATCGGACGCGCGGCCGCCGGAAAGCGGAAAGTTTGCTCAGATTCCGTCAGTTCCAGCACCGTGGTCGGCAGGATTTCATCGCCATTCGGATTGAGCAGCCCCAGCGCGATGGGGATATGCTTCGCCCCCTTCACCGGCTGGCCGGGGGTGGGCGGGTTCTCTTGCCGGAAGGTCAAGGACAGCGCCTCACCATCCCAATCCTCTGTCACGGTCACGCGGGGTGTCCCGGCCTCTGTATACCAGCGCTTGAACTGGGTCAGATCGCGGCCTGTGGCATCTTGGAAGACCCTCAGCCAATCCTCAATCGTCGCGGCATCCCCGTCATGGCGGTCGAAGTACAAATCCAGCGCCGCAGCATAGCCCGCATCCCCCACCAGACGCTTAAGCATCCCGATGACCTCGGCACCTTTTTCATAGATCGTCGCGGTGTAGAAATTGTTGATTTCAACATAGCTGTCGGGACGGACAGGATGGGCGAGCGGCCCGCCATCCTCGCGGAACTGACGCGCGCGCAGCAAAAGCACATCCTCGATCCGCTTGACCGCATGAGAGCGCATGTCCCCGGTGAACTGCTGATCGCGGAACACGGTCAGCCCCTCTTTCAAGCAAAGCTGAAACCAATCGCGGCAGGTGATGCGGTTGCCGGTCCAGTTGTGGAAATACTCATGCGCAATGATCGCCTCGATCCGGCCAAAATCCTGATCGGTCGCCGTCTCAGGGCTGGCGAGCACGAATTTGGAGTTGAAGATGTTCAACCCCTTATTCTCCATCGCGCCCATGTTGAAATCATCGACGGCGACAATGTTGAACACATCCAGATCATATTCGCGGCCATAGGCAGTCTCGTCCCAGCGCATCGACCGGATCAGACTGTCCATCGCATAGGCACAGCGGTCCTGATCGCCGGGGCGCACCCAGATGTTCAGCGCCACATCGCGGCCCGACATGGTGGTGAAGGGTGCCGAATGCGCAACCAGATCCCCCGCCACCAAGGCAAACAGATAGGCCGGCTTCGG
>JAIYDR010000257.1 GCA_027487395.1 Rhodobacter sp.
GCGGGGTGGCTTTTGCCGAGTATTGCAAACGTCAAGGCCAACATCGCGCGGCCGAGGTTCACGCTTTGCTCGACACCCCGCATTTCATCGCCCGCGCGCAAGAGATATATCGATATGATAACTTTGTCTGTGACTCCGGCGGGTCGATCTGTGAGGTGGTCGATCCCACCGATCCAACGGATGCGGTGCTGACCACCCTCTCGCAAAGTCTGCTGATGGTCTGGATCAAGGGATCCGAGGCGCATCGGGACGAGTTGAAGCGCCGCTTTGATCGCGCACCGAAGCCGATGTACTACCAGCCCGACTTTCTGACGCAGGTCTGGGCCGACTATCTGGCGCAACAGGGCCAACCGGAGACCGAAGTTGACCCGGATGCCTTCCTGCGCTTTGGCTATGCGCGGCTGCTTGAACATCGCCAACCCCGCTACGCCGCGATGGCTGACAACTGGGGCATCACCGTCACCGCCGAAGAGGTGGCGCAAGTCCGCAGCGCCGATGATTTCCACGCGCTGATTGCCACCACGCTTGATCGGAAACACAGCGCCGCCTAAGTCCTGTTTGCTAAACCAACGAGTTCAGATATGCCCATTACCCTGCCAGAGACCCTGCCCGCCTATGACGTTCTGCGGAACGAAGGCGTCATGGTCATGTCGCCCGAACGCGCGGAGCGGCAGGATATTCGCCCGTTGCGGATCGGGCTGTTGAATCTGATGCCGAAGAAAATTCAGACGGAAAACCAGTTTGCGCGTCTGATCGGGGCCACGCCCTTGCAGATTGATCTGCATCTGATCCGCATGACCGAGCATCAGACCAAGAACACCGCGGCCGAGCATATGGAAACCTTCTACCGCCCGTTCCAAGAGGTGCGCGGGGAAAAGTTTGACGGCTTGATCATCACCGGCGCACCGATCGAGCATTTGCCGTTCGAGGAGGTCACCTATTGGGACGAACTCCGCCAGGTCTTTGACTGGACCCAAACCCATGTGCAATCCACCTTTGGCGTGTGCTGGGGCGGGATGGCCATGATCCACCATTTCCATGGTGTGCAAAAACATCTGCTGGAAAACAAAGCGTTCGGATGTTTTCCTCATGTCAATCTCTGCCCCACCTCACCCTATTTGCGCGGGTTTTCGGATGATTTCGTGATCCCCGTCAGCCGCTGGACAGAGATGCGCCAAGATGAGATCGCCGCGCGTCCTGCCTTGCAAACGCTGATCGGGTCAGAGGAGGTTGGTCCTTGTCTGGTTCAAGACGCCAGCCATCGCGCGCTGTATATCTTCAACCACTTCGAATATGACAGCGACACGCTGAAACAGGAATATGACCGCGACGTGGCCTCGGGCACGCCGATCAATGTGCCGGCGAATTACTACCCCAAGGATGATCCCTCGCGTCCGCCGCTGAACCGCTGGCGCAGTCATGCTCATCTGCTTTATGGCAACTGGATCAATGAGATTTACCAATCCACCCCCTTTGACCTAAAGGATATCGGGGCTTGATCGCACTGTCGCGATTGGAAAAACCACCTGAAATCCATGGTGTATAGGGCGACGTTAAGATGAAGATTCTGGGCCTTGTCGTTCTGATCCTGCTGGGCGGCTTTGCGGCCCTGACGCTGTGGCGGGCACAGGCACGGGAGGCACGGGCGCTGCGCGACACGCCGCCCAGCGGGCAATTCGTCATGGTGGACGGTCTGCGGGTGCATGTGCAGGTGGCGGGCACCGGGCCAGATCTGGTGCTGATCCATGGCGCATCCGGCAATCTGCGCGACTTTACCTTTGGTTTGATGGATCGTCTGACGCCGCATTACCGCGTGCTGGCCTTTGATCGCCCGGGCTTGGGCCATTCTGACCCGCTGCCGGGGGAAGACGCTTCCATCGCGGGGCAAGTCGCGGTTCTGAAGGCGGCGGCGGATCAACTCGGCGCGACACATCCCATCCTTGTGGGCCAAAGCTATGGCGGCACGGTGGCGATGGTTTGGGCGATGAAACACCCCACCGCCGCGCTGGTCATGGTCTGCGCCCCCTCGCTGCCTTGGCCGGGTGGGCTGGATATCACCTATCGCCTGACCGAAACCGCCTTGGGCCGGGCGATCATCGCGCCTTTGGCGGCGGCTTGGGTGCCAGACAGCTATGTTCTGCGCAGCATTGACGCGGTCTTTGCCCCGCAAGCCATGCCCCCCGGCTATGCGGCGTATCTGGGGCTGGACCTGACCTTGCGGCAGGGCGTCTTGTCGGTGAACGCGCTGCAAATCAATGCCTTGCGGGCGCAATTGGTGGTGATGGAGGCTGATCTGCCCAGTCTGACCCTGCCCATCGAATTGCTGCATGGCGATGCCGATACGGTCGTGCCGCTGACGATCCACTCTCTTCCCCTGTCGCAACGCCTGCCCAACGCACATCTGGTGGTGCTGCCGGGGGTGGGCCACATGCCGCATCATACCAACCCTGACGCGGTTCTGGCCGCCATCGACCGCGCCGCAACCCGCGCGGGATTGCGTTAAGGCGCGCCCCGGTTAGACTGCACGCCGTGCTTTCGGGAAAGGTGTTGCCATGTGTGCCAAATCCGCCAAGAGTGATCTGCCCTTTGACGGCGCAATCTCGCGCTTTTTCGCCAAGGATGCGCCCAAAGCGATCCGCAAACAGATTGAATCGGCAGGCAAGGATGACATCCTGACCGAAAACTACCCCTACCGGGCCGAGATCAAAGGAAAAGACTACGACGCCACCATGGACGGGCTGCAACGCCAGTTGGTGCGAATGCTGGCCGAGTTGAAAACCAGCGGTCAGCGCTTGGTTGTGATCTTCGAAGGCCGCGATGCTGCTGGCAAAGGCGGCACCATCGACACCATGCGCGAAAACCTGAACCCGCGTGTCGCCAATGTCGTGGCCCTGCCGAAACCCAGCGAACGCGAGGCCGCGCAATGGTATTTCCAGCGCTACATCGACTGGTTGCCCGCCAAGGGGGAAATGGCGCTGTTCGACCGCTCTTGGTACAATCGCGCGATGGTGGAGCATGTTTTCGGCTTTTGCACCCCCGATGACCGCGCGAGGTTTTTCCGGCAACTGCCTGATTTTGAGCGCATGATCGTGGATGAAGGCATCATCCTTGTGAAACTGTGGCTTGAGGTGGGACAGGCCGAACAACTGCGCCGCTTCTTGGCGCGCGAAAAGGATCCCTTGAAGCAATGGAAGCTGTCCTCCATCGACATTGACGGTTTGGGCAAGTGGGATGCCTATTGCAAAGCCATTGACGAGACGATGGAACGCAGCCATTTCGACCATGCGCCTTGGACAGTGATCCTCTCGGATGACAAGAAACGCGCCCGCATCGCGGCGGTGCAGACCGTTTTGCATGCGGTAGAGTTCAAGGGCCGCGACTTGGCCCTGATCGGCCAGCCTGACCCCGCCATCTGCGGTGGACCGGACCTGCGCCCGAAAGGATGAGATGAAGCGCGGCTATCACCATGGCAATCTTCGGCAGGCATTGGTCGAGGCCGCGCTGACCCTGATCGCCGAACGCGGTCCGACGGGATTCACCCTGTCAGAGGCCGCGAAACAGGCCGATGTCACCCCTGCTGCCGTCTATCGCCACTTCACCGGGCGCGAAGAGTTGTTGGCCGAGGTGGCGCGTCAGGGCTACGACATCTTCGCCGCGCTGATGGAATATGCCTATGACGATGGCAAGCCGTCAGCGCTCGCGGCGTTTGAGGCGACGGGGCGGGCCTATCTGGCTTTCGCGCGCAAATATCCCGGTCATTACATGGCGATGTTTGAAAGCGGGATCTCGTTGAACGCCTTTCCCGATCTGGCTTTGGTCGCACAAAAGGCGCGTGGGGTGCTGGAAAAGGCCGCCGCGAAACTGTCCGAACAAATGCCCGAAGGCCGCCGCCCGCCACCTGCGATGTTCTCGGCCCATGTGCTGGCGATGTCGCACGGCGTGGTCGAACTTTACATGCGCGGCGCACCGGGGGCGAAATCGCCCTTCCTGCCTGAGGATCTGCTCGAGGCCGGGATTGGCATCTACCTGCGGGGTCTGGGGCTGTTGCCGCCGGATTGTTAGGCGGTGTGTCGCGTAGCACAGGGCGCAGACGGGATCGCGCCTAAACTCCGATTTCAGAGGCGATACCGTCGGGTGCGCCAATCGAAGGAGTATCCGCAATGTCGCCAAAGGTTGGACAGAACCTCACTGCACACCAGATCTCAAAAGCGATCATCAACGATCCAAAACACAAACTCCAGACACCTGAACTTAAGAAAGAATATGAAATCGGCTTGAAATCGATCTCGAGCGAGCAATTGTTCGCGGCGATGAAAGGAAAGCCGAAACCCGACCGGATGATCTTTGGACTTATCAGATATACGCGATCCGAAGATTTCAAGAATGTCGCCAAGCATCTTGACGAGTTCAAGACGCGCTTCACTGAATTGGCGGACAAGCCCCTGATGTATTTAGGAAAAACAGAATTAAAAGAGCTAAAGCAGATCCTGCAGGACGCCCATGATTGGGCAAACGAATACATGATTACTCACTGGGGAGAACGAGATTCGAAGCCAGACAAAATGTCACGTATCATTGTCATGGACAACTTGAAGACAACCATCAAAACGCAGATGAACAATCTGGACGATATGTTGGCAAACAAAAGGAATTTTTCCAAAGAAATCACGATTGGAGATGCCTTTATTGCTGAGAACAGCGGCATCAAGAAACACGATTTGGTGTCAAACGCGCATAGAAATGAAAAGCTGCTCGACC
>JAIYDR010000063.1 GCA_027487395.1 Rhodobacter sp.
CGGATCGGGAACGCCAAAGGGTTCGCCATACATCTCTTCATGTTCCAACTCGAAATGATCGGGCAGACCGGCCGCGATGGGGTGATTGCGCGAGGTGACCCACAAACGCTCACGCTCCCCCGCCTCACGCCATGTCAGGTTGCAGGGCGCACCCATCAGCCGCTTGAACGGCTTCGAGAAGTGGGCCGAGTGCAAAAAGATGATCCCCATCCCGCCCCAGACGGCGTTGCAAACACGTTCGACAATCTCATCCTGCACGTCCCCATGCGCGGCGTGGCCCCACCAGATCAGCACATCGGTCGCCGCCAGCTTTTCCGCCGTCAAGCCATGCTCCGGCTCTTGCAGCGTCACGGTGCTGGCCGTGATCCCGCCCGCCGTATTCAGCGCAGCGGCGATGGTGCCATGCATGGTCTGCGGATAGACTTGCGCGACCACCTTGTTCTTATGCTCATGGACGTTCTCACCAAAGACGGTGACGCGGATGTTCATGGTTTTCTCCTTCTGCCCGGCACAGGGCGCGGGGATCGTTCGGCCAAGCTGGTTGGACAGCCCTATGGCCAGATTGCACGCTGAAATGCAGGGCTGGTAGCGCAAACACCACAGGCTGGCCATAATCTTTTCGCGCGCAACCCGACGCGCGTCGGTTTGGCCGTTCAAGGGACGGCTCCTTAGGAAATCGGCAGACACCGGTCGCTGATCAGGTCGTTCAGCGTCAACCCCCAACCATCAGAGGGGCAAAGGTCACTGTTGATTGCGTCTCGCGGTGGAATGCCCCTAAACTCGGCATAAACAAAACACGAAAGCCGTCATGGCTGGGGGAGGGGACTATGCCATTGGTGATCCGTCGCAAGGTGACGTTGGGCGTGGTGATCGGGTCACGGGCGTTCTTCTCGCCCGCGCCCTGTGCCGATGCGCGGCGCGATGTGCTGGCGCAATTGGAAACGCTGGGTGTCGATGTCATCACCCTACCCTTTGAGGCAACGGCTAATGGTGCGGTGCAATCCGTGGCCGATGCCGACCTTTACGCCGCGCATTTTCGCGCAAATGCCGACCGGATCGACGGCTTGGTGATTTGCCTGCCGAACTTCGGCGATGAGATTGCGATTGCCGAACTGGTCAACCGCGCCCGTCTGAATGTGCCGATCCTGCTGCAAGCCAGCAATGACGAGGTGACGAAGGTTTCGGTCAAGGAACGCCGCGATGCGTTCTGCGGCAAGATCAGTGTCACCAACAACTTCTGGCAGTATGGTGTGCCGTTCACCGAAACCACGCACCACACCTGCGACACATGGGGCGATGAATTCCGGGCCGATCTGGACCGTTTCGCCCGCACCTGCCGCACTGTGCGGGGCCTGCGCGGTGCGCGTCTGGGGGCGATTGGCGCGCGCACCGGCGCATTCCAGACCATGCGCTATTCGGAGAAACTGCTCCAAGCGGCGGGGATCACCGTCGTCACAGTGGACCTGTCAGAGATGATGGGGGCCGCTACCGCGATCCGTGACGATGACCCGGCCTTGCAGGCCACATTGGCGCGGGTGCAGTCCTATGGCATCATCCCGGCCCATATCAAACCCGCGCAAATCGCCAAACAGGCGCGCTGGACCTTGGCCGTCAACCGCTGGATTGAAGACAACGGCTGCGACGCCAGCGCGATCCAGTGCTGGCGGTCCTTGCAGGACAACTTCGGCTGCGCCACCTGCCTGACGATGAGCATGATGGGCGAAGACCTGATGCCCTCCGCTTGTGAGGTGGACATCATGGGTGCGCTGTCGATGTATGCGTTGGCGCTGGCCTCGGGTGCGCCGCCCGCCATCCTCGATTGGAACAATAACTACGCCTATGAGGAAGACATCTGCGTCTGCACCCATTGCGGCAACTATCCCAAATCCTTCATCGGCGACACGCCTGAGGTTGGGGAGTTGGACGTCTTGGGCGAAACCATTGGACGCGAAAAGTGCTTTGGCGCGGTCAAAGGCAAGGTCAAACCCGGCCCGATGACCTATTTCCGCCTGTCGACCGATGATCGGCGTGGCACGGTGAAATGCTATCTGGGCGAGGGCGAGTTTACCGAACATCCGTTCGCTATGGACGGCGGCATCGCCGTCAGCCGTGTGCCGCAACTGCGAAAACTGCTCCGTTTCGTCACCCAGAACGGCTTTGAACACCACGTCGCCATGGTGCGTGGCCATCACGCCGATGTGGTGAATGAGGCGGTGACGCGCTACCTCGGCTGGCCGATCTACCACCACGGCGCAGAGCCAGAGCCGCAGCTTTACATGCCGAACCGTTTCTGAACGTTGGTTCATAAAAAGCCGGGGACGGACGCCGCCCCCGGCCTAGGGATCAGTTGACCAAAGTCGCCTCAGTCGCCGCGCGCAACTCCGCCTCGGTTACCCCATCGGCGAGTTCGACGATCTTCAGCCCACCCGGCACCACATCCAGCACGCCCAGATTGCTGATGATGCGGTTGACCACGCCCTGACCGGTCAGTGGCAGGGTGCAGCGTTTCAGCACCTTGGATTCGCCGTGTTTGGAGGTGTGGTCCATCACCACCACCACCCGGCCCACACCGGCGACAAGGTCCATCGCGCCGCCCATGCCCTTGACCAGTTTGCCGGGGATCATCCAGTTGGCCAGATCGCCATTTTCGGCCACTTCCATCGCGCCAAGGATGGCCATGGCGATCTTGCCGCCGCGGATCATGGCGAAGGATTGCGCCGAGTCAAAGAACGCCGTCTGCGGCAGTTCGGTGATGGTTTGCTTGCCTGCGTTGATCAGGTCAGCATCCTCTTCGCCCTCAAACGGAAAAGGACCCATACCGAGCATGCCGTTTTCCGATTGCAGCGTGACGTTCACACCCTCGGGGATGTAATTTGCCACCAGCGTCGGGATGCCGATACCAAGGTTCACATACCAGCCGTCCTGCAATTCCTGCGCGGCGCGAGCGGCCATTTGGTTGCGGTCCCACATTACACGGACTCCTTCTTGCGGACGGTGCGTTGTTCGATCCGTTTTTCGTGCTGCCCCTGCACGATGCGGTGCACATAGATGCCGGGCAGGTGGATGGTGTCGGGGTCCAGCGATCCCAGCGGAACGATCTCCTCGACCTCAACCACGCAGAGTTTGCCGCAGGTGGCGGCTGGCGGGTTGAAGTTGCGGGCGGTCTTGCGGAACACGAGGTTGCCTGATGGATCGGCCTTCCACGCCTTGACGATGGACAGATCGGCCACGATGGCGCGTTCAAGGATATAGGTTTTGCCGTCGAAATCCTTGTGCTCTTTACCTTCGGCAATCACGGTGCCCACGCCGGTGCGGGTGTAGAAACCGGGGATGCCTGCGCCGCCCGCGCGCATACGCTCGGCCAAGGTGCCTTGGGGGTTGAACTCCAACTCCAACTCGCCGCTCAGATATTGGCGCATGAATTCGGCGTTCTCACCCACATAGGAGGAGATCATCTTTTTCACCTGACGGCTTTCCAGTAGCACCCCAAGACCAAACCCATCGACGCCCGCGTTGTTGGAGGCCACGGTCAGGCCTTGGGTTCCGGCCTTGCGAATGGCGGCGATCAAAAGTTCGGGGATGCCGCAGAGGCCAAAGCCCCCGCTGGCGATGGTCATGCCGTCAAACAGCACGCCCTCCAATGCCGCATCGGCAGATTCGTAAACTTTCCGCATGTCCCCCGCCTGTCTGTCGGGGCCGGATCAGCCCCTGTCGGCCGTGACTTTCTCCCTTTGCGCGGCGCTGTGCTATCCGTAGGAATACGTATTTCCCTACGTAGAGGCCACCATGCGCCGACCCGATGATCTTGCCCAAACCGGCTTTGACCTTGCCCCCGATGCCACGCTGGTGCTTGCCGACCGCGTGATCCTGCGCGCCAATCGGCGGGTTCAGGCGGTGTTCGGCTGGCTGCCTGCCGAACTGGAGGGCCAGTCGATCCGGATGCTCTATCCCGGCCAGACCGATTTTGCCCTGATTGGAGAGCGGGCGCGGCGGGCGATGCTGGCGGACCCGGTCTATAGCGATGAACGCTTCATGCGGCGCAAGGATGGGCAGGTGGTTTGGATGGAGGCGCATGGCCAGGCGCTTGACCCCGCCGATCCGCAAAAACTGGCGGTCTGGTCCTATCGCCCCGCGCGGGTGGCGGCAGCGGGACCGGCGGACAGCATGACAGCGGCGGAACGGCGGATCGCGGGCTATCTGGTGAACGGCTTTACCAGTAAGGAAATCGCGCAATCGCTGGGCTGCTCACCCCGCACCATTGAGGCGCACCGCGCCAATATGATTCGCAAGATGGGAGTACGCAACAGCTTTGACCTTGTCAGCCGCTTGTTGGCCGCCAGCGAAGGGTAAGGGTAGAATTCCCCGTCAGGGCTGCTAGCTTTCCCGATATGTATCAGATTCGGGGGTATGAAATGCGGCGCTATTCTTCGGTTCCCTTCTCGGATGTGACGATCACCGGGGCCTTCTGGTCCGAACGGCTTGAGGTGGTGCTGACCCGCACCATCCCCAGCCAGCACAAGCAGTTGGAAAAATTCAACATGCTGCGGTCGTTGAAATTGCCTAAACCCGTGCCGCCGACCACGATCCCGCCCCAAGCCACGGGCTTCACGACCGAGATTTTCTGGGACAGCGATATCGGAAAATGGGTTGAGGCCGCCGCTTACGCCTTGGCCCACCGCCGCGATGCGGTTGTTGAGGCGCAGATTGAAGCGATCGTGGATGATCTGGAAAAGGCACAGGCCCCCGATGGTTATCTGAATTGCTGGTATCTGGAACGCGAGCCGCAAAACCGCTGGACCAACCTGCGCGACAACCATGAGCTTTATAACGCCGGTCACATGCTCGAAGGCGCGGTCGCCTATTTCCGCGCCACGGGGCGGGACCGGATGTTACAGGTGATGGAGCGCTATATGGACCATATCGCCACCGTATTTGGCCGTGGTCCGGGGCAAAAGCGCGGCTATTGCGGGCATCAGGAAATTGAACTCGCCTTGGTCAAGGCCTTCCACGCCACGGGAAAACGCAAGTTTCTGGACCTCGCCACCTATTTCATCGACGAACGCGGCGCGCAGCCGCATTACTTTGACCAAGAGGCCGCAGCACGGGGGGAACCTGCGGGAAAATTCCACCAAGGCACACATGAGTATTCGCAATCGCATCTGCCCGTGCGCGCGCAGACCAAGGTGGTCGGTCATGCGGTGCGGGCGATGTACATGTATTCCGCCATGGCTGATCTGGCGGCGGAACATGGGGATGACAGCCTGAAACACACCTGTCAGGTGCTGTGGCAAGACGTCACCCGAACGCGGATGTATGTGACCGGGGGGTTTGGTCCCTCTGCCCGCAACGAAGGCTTCACCCAAGATTACGACCTGCCCAACGATACCGCCTATGCCGAAACCTGTGCCAGCGTGGCGATGGTGTTCTGGGCGGCGCGGATGCTGAACCTTGATCTTGATGGGCAATACGCCGATCTCTTGGAA
>JAIYDR010000167.1 GCA_027487395.1 Rhodobacter sp.
CCCAGCGTGACATTCACCCCACCGGCAAAATCCAGCGTCTTGATCGGGATCAGGGCTTGGTCGTGATACATGCAGATCGCCACGTCATAGCGGGCGCGGGCGGCAGGGTGGAACATCGTGTCGGCGGGCAGGGGCCCGCGCAGATTGAAGCCCTCGGCGCGCATCTCCTCCAGCAGGGGGGCGATCCAGTCCAACTCCTCGGACCCCATCGCACCGCCTTCGCCCGCATGAGGGTTCAGCCCCGCCACGGCGATGCGCGGGGCCGCGATCCCGCAATCGCGGATCAGCCCGTCGCGGGTGATGCGGATCACCTCGCGCAAGCCTTCCGCCGTCAGCGCCTTTGGCACCTCGGCCAAGGCGATATGGATCGTCGCAGGGACCACGCGCAAGTCCGGGCAGGCCAGCATCATCACCACCGGCACATCACCGCCCAGATGGGCCAGATATTCGGTATGGCCGGGAAAGGCGAAACCGGCGCCGTCCTGCAACACCTTCTTGGCAATCGGCGCGGTGCAGAGGGCGGAGGCCTCCCCGGCCTGCACCAGTGCAACCGCGCGGGCGATCACATCGACCACGCCTTGGGCGTTTCGCAGGTCGGGTTGGCCGGGGGTGGCGAGGTGGGGGAAGTCATGCACCAGCACGGGCAGCACATCGGGGGCGATGGCCAAAGCCTCTGCAACTGCCGACACCGCCTGCCAAGCCGCACCCTCTGACAGATGCCGAGGATCGCCGATCCAAACAAACGGCAGGTCCGCCCCCAGCGCCAACCGCGCCTTGACGGCAATCTCTGGCCCGATCCCTGCGGGATCACCGCAGGTGAGGACCAAGGGCGCAGTCGTCATTTGATCTCGATCCGCGCCTCGGACCGCAGTTCTTCCATATAGCCCGCGGCGAGTTGTTCCAGCCGCTTGTTGCCCAATTGATCCTGCACGGCAGCGCGGACAGGGGCGATCATGCCTTCGGGCAAGCCGTCATCCTCGGCCGGGGCAGGTTCAGGGGTTGCTGCTTCGGGCGCGGCAGGGTCGGCTTCCGGTGGCGGGGGCGCTTCGGCCAAGGCCTGACGCTGGCAAAGCATCAGGAACACTGTCCACTCTCCCCGGCGCAGCGCGGTTGAGGCTTCATTCACGTCCAGTTTGGCCAGTTCGATCCCCACATCCTGCGGCAGGGCGGAGGTCATCGCCTTGGTCAGCGTGAGCCGTTCTGCGCCTTGACCGCGCGCCACGAGGTTCAGATCGCCGCAGCGGTCCACCTGAGCGCGCACCGCAGCGACATCCTGACCGGGGGCAAGCAGGTATTCGGCATAGTCCACCTGCACTGCGGCAGGGGCCGGGCCTTGTTCCTCGGAAAGGTCATTGAGTTGGAACAACGCCACCGCATTGGGCAGCACGAAAGGTTCCGACACCCGACCGGGGGCCAGCTTGATCAGCTTTTCGGCCACTGGACCGGGCAGGTTGGTCAGGTCCATCCAATCCAGCCGCCCGCCGTTCTGCCCGGTGGGGGCTGCGGAATACTGCTGCGCCGCCGCGCTGAAAGTGCCGCCGTTTTCAATCTCGGCCTTGATTTTGCGCGCCTCATCGAGAATGGCTGCAGCATCGTCACCCGGTTGCAAAGGCAGAAAAAGTTCCGACATCAGGATCCGGATCAGCGGCTGTGACACGGTCCCCGCAATCGCGCGATCCACCTGAGACGCACTGACCGTCGGTGCGATCGGGAATTTCGCCCGCACCACGGCGCGCCACAAAAGACCTGCCGTCACGAAGTCGCGAAAGGTTTCCGGGGCCACGCCTTCATCGGCCAAAGCCGTGGTGAATTCCTCCGGGCTGAGGTTGGCGCGCGCCGCGAATTCCGTCATCCCAGCGACCACGTCTTCCGCCGCGACCGTGATGCCCGCCGCTTTGGCAGCCTGCGCGCCCAACCGATCCTCGATCAGGGCGCGCAGCGCTTCGGCCTCGGGGTCGCCGGGCAGTCGCAGCGCGCGCAGAAAAAGGGCGCGTTGCTGCACCTCAAACTGGGTGATCACCGCACCGTCGACGGTGACGCGGGCAGCAAACGGGTTGTCGTCCTGCGCTTGCGCAGCGCTTGCGGTCAGCAACGGCACCGGAACACCCCCCACAGCCGCCAGCATCAATGCAGACACCACCGTCCGCAGCCATGCGCCGTTTGCGCGCGTGTCGATCATGCCTTTGCCCATCGTTCTGCCCGTCCGTTCCTCAACCCTGACCGTCGTTCTGGTCCTGTCACCCCGGCCGATCGTTGCCGACACGCCCATTTAACGCCGACATACCCGCGCCGGACCCGCCCCGCGCGCGCCCCCGAACCCGAGGAAATCCAGATCCACAACCACCGTCGTGACATCCGCCACAGTAGTCGATGCGTTGGACCGACGCGAGAGAGAAACATCAAACAGCAAGCACTCGTTGCGGAAGGTCAGACCCAGATCGGTGCTGACCTCCCGCTCGCCTTCCAGATCATATCGGGTAGAGGCACGCGCCCGCCATTGTGGGGTCATGTAATAGCCTGCGGACATCAACACCTCGGAAGTCTGCACCAAGCGCCCATCCGCCGCATCGGGTTGCGCCCATAGGTAGGTCGAGGACAGATCATAGCGGGGCCGCGACACGGCAAAGATCATCTCGCCCCGCGTCAGACGCAGATCATCGGCAATCAGACTGCGGGCGGTGGCAGTAAGACCATAGGGCAGGGTCACGCGCAAAGCCGCCAGCCAATCGGATTCGGCACCGGCCAAACCCGATCCGGTGTTGAATCCCCCCGGTGCGGTTTCGCGCCAGACGCGGCCCAAGGCGGTGCCCAAGACCCAACCTGTGCCCGCCTCGCGCGTCCAGCGCAGGCCCATATTGACGCGCGGGCCTGTCTCCAACCGGTCAACGCCGGGAAAGTGGCTAAAGGAAAACAAGTTGCCTTCATCGAAATCCGCAATGGGGCTGTCTTCGTTCGGCACAGTCGCGGGGGTGGTGGGCGAGACCAACACCTGCATCACCGGTTCCAGCACTTGGCGCGCGCCGGTCGCGCCCTCGCGCTTTACCAGAGGATAGCGCAACTCGACCCCGCCGGAGCCATGCCCGCGCAGGATGCGCCCGTCAAAGAGGGAATCGTCCTGCACGCCGTAGACATCGCCGCGCACATCCGCCAGCGCTGCCACGATCACACCCGAGGACAACACCCAATCGCGCCGCCAGTCAAACTGCGCCGAGAGGCGCGATATGTCCCGACCGTCGGGAAACCCATCGTTGTCGGTATCCGCGGCCACCGTCGAAGCCCTCGCAAAGGCAAAGCTCTGGACCTGTATCCCTGCCATCCCGCCCAGCACGGGCAAGGAAAACCGCCGCTCGATAGACACATCGGTAAGAATGGAAGGCTGGGTCAGGTTCGTCTCACCCGCGCGCAGGGTCTGGTATCTTGTGACGCGTCCAGAAATAGACTCGTCCAGCCGTGACCGCCCCACCGCCACGTTCCAGCGCAGCCGGTCCTGATAGGGCAGGGCGTAATCCGTGAAATAGGTGGTGTCGGACACCGCAAGTCCGGTGAAGGTCAGAGAGAACCCCTGTGGCAGGCTAAAGCTGCCATCGGCCTTGAAATAACCCCGCCCCGCCCCCGGAAGCGCGTCATCCCGTGCCATCGCCCCTTGCAGCAGGATGTTGCCGGTGCGGAAGGCTTGGCGATACTGCGCTTCCAACGCCCGCGCGCCCCGATCGGTGACCAACGGCGTCAGCGTCAAATCGCGTGAGGGGCCAAGCGTGATGAAGTAGGGCTGGCGGATACCAAAGCCCAAGGCGGTGCTGGTCACGATGAGTGGCCTGAGAAATCCCGTTGCGCGGTCCAGCGTCGGGTCGGGCATGCGCAAGCGCGGGGCATAGGCCAAAGGAACGCCGATGATCCGCAGTTGTGCGCCCTCAAAATACAACAGCTGCGCCTGTTGGTCATGGATCACCCGGCGTGCTCGGATCTCCCACAAAGGCGGGCCATTGCCGCAGATCGAACAGCTTGAGGCGATGGCGGGCACCATCTCGGTATAGCGACCTTGACCGCGACGCACTTCTGTCGCGGTGATTTGCAATTGGCGGTTCAGGATGACGCGGGCGCTGGCCAGAATCCCTTCGGTCATGTCGGCGGCGAGGTCGGCCTGACTGCCCAAGACGACGGTCCCTGTGTCCTCATCCGTCAGCCGCAAGGGGCCTTCGATCAACAACCGGTCGGTCGCGGGGTCGTAAACCACCTTTGTCGCCTGCAAGGTGCGGCCTTGATGGAACAACTCGACATTGCCGGCCGCGGTCAGCACATTATCCGCCGTCAAACCGATGCTATCGGCCACCAGGGTCGCGGGATCAACGGTCTCCTCTGCCGTTGCGTCCTGCGCCAAAGCGGGGCCTTGGGCGGGCATGACCAGCCACAGCAAGGCCAGCAGTGCCAGCGTCAAGCGCGACCTTTTGGCCCCTTGGGTGACCGCCCGCCACATCAGCCATCCTCCAGATGCAAAAGCAACCCCAACGCCATCAAGATGGCGATCACAGGCGGGGCCCAAGCCGCCAGATAGATCGGAATTTGTCCACTCTCCCCCAGCACTTGCGAAAAATTCCTTAGAAAGAATATCACAAATCCAACCATCACGCCTGCCAGAACGAAGCGCTCTGTCTTGCCCGATCTTGTATGCCGCATGGTGAAGCCCGCCGCCACAA
>JAIYDR010000195.1 GCA_027487395.1 Rhodobacter sp.
CTGTACAAGGAATTCGGCATCACGGCGGAAAACACCGTCGCCGTGGCGAAGTCGCTGATCTGATCCGGCGCGGGCGTTTCCTGACGCAGGAAACGCCCCAAATCCTGCAGGCAGGATTTGCCGTCGCGTCCTGCCAAAGCGCCGCGCAGGCCGTCCCGTTTCCTGCGTGCAGGAAACGTCCCAAATCCTGCGCGCAGGATTTGACGACGATGGGCTTAGCCGCGTTTGAACATCCCAAAGACCGGGACAATCACCTTGGTTGCCACCGGGATCAACAAAAGCCCCAGCGCAAGCCCGAACACCCCGTCCAGCGCCGCCGTCACCGCCCAGGTGACAAACCCCGCCATTGCAGGCAGCGCATGGGCCGCCACCTCGGCCGCGTGGTGGATCGGATCGTAAAGCCCGTTCCAACCCAGCGTGTGCAACCCATGCACCACGATATTGCCGCCCACCCACAGCATCGCCGCCGTGCCGATGATGGAGAGCGCCGTCATCAGTTTCGGCATTGCCAGCACCAAGCCCCGCCCCACCGCCCGCCAGGGGGCCGTGCGCCCGGTGCGGGCCATATGCAGCCCGATGTCATCCATCTTCACGATCAGCGCCACCGCCCCATAAACCACCACGGTGATCATGGTGCCGACAACGGCGAGCGTGATCGCTTCCATCCAAAGGGTGTTGTCGGGAATGGCGGCAAGGGCGATGGTCATGATCTCGGCCGACAGGATGAAGTCGGTCTTGATGGCCCCGGCGATCTTCTCCTCTTCCAGATGCGCGGGATCAGCCACATCCAGATCGGCCTCAACCTCATGCGACCCATGCGGGAAAAGCAGATGGAACACCTTTTCCGCGCCTTCAAAGCACAGGTATGCCCCGCCCAGCATCAAAAGCGGCGTGATGACAAAAGGGGCGAAGTAATTCAGCGCCAAAAGCCCCGGCAGCAGCACCAAGAGCTTGTTCTTGAGCGACCCGAGCGCGATGCGCCCGATGATCGGCAATTCGCGCGCGGCCTCAAACCCATGCACATATTTCGGGGTCACGGCGGCATCGTCGATCACCACGCCAGCGGCCTTGGCCCCCGCCTTGGCCGCCTGCCCCGCGATATCATCAATCGAGGCTGCCGCCACCTTGGCAATCGCCGCAACATCATCCAGCAGCGCAATCAAACCACTCATCGCAGCAATCCCCTTTGCCTCATCTGGACTTGATACCTCAGCGCCTCGCCCCTTGCAAAGGATCCAACCGTTAGCGCAAACACAGCATGTTTACGCTAACATACTGATATCGCTTATTTTTATGACTTGCACCAATATCGCAATCGCTGCTAGGCCAAGGAATACCGCAGCATACCTTCGGAGTTTGGCATGACCATCACCATCGGCATCAACGGGTTTGGGCGTATCGGACGCTGCACTTTGGCGCATATCGCCGAAAGCAATCGTAACGATGTGCAGGTGGTGGCGATCAATGCCACCGGGCCGATTGAGACGAACGCACACCTGTTGAAATACGACTCGGTGCATGGCCGCTTTCCCGGCACGGTCAAGGTCAAGGACGGCATGCTCGATCTTGGGCGCGGGCCGATCCGGGTGATGTCCACCTACACTCCCGAAGAGCTGGACTGGGACGGTGTCGATGTGGTGCTGGAATGCACTGGACAATTCAACGACCGCGACCGCGCCTCTGTACATCTGGGGCGCGGGGCCAAGCGGGTGCTGGTCTCGGCCCCCGCTAAGCGGGCCGATAAGACGGTGGTTTACGGCGTCAATCACCGCGCGCTGACAGCGGAGCATCTGGTGGTGTCGAACGGGTCTTGCACCACGAACTGCCTTGCGCCCCTGGCCAAGGTGTTGAATGACGCCATCGGGATTGAGAGTGGCATCATGACCACGATCCACAGCTATACCGGCGATCAGCCGACGCTGGACCGCCGGCACAAGGACCTGTACCGCGCACGGTCTGCAGCGATGGCGATGATCCCCACCTCGACGGGGGCCGCCAAGGCCATCGGCGAGGTGCTGCCCGAATTGATGGGCAAACTGGACGGATCAGCGATTCGCGTGCCCACCCCGAATGTCAGCGCGGTGGATTTGACCTTCGTGGCGGGCAAATCTGTGACCGTGCAGGACGTCAATGACATCGTGCGCGCGGCGGCGGCAGGCTATATGGGCATGGTTCTGGCCTATGATCCCGAACCAAAGGTATCCATCGACTTCAATCACACGCCACATTCGTCTATCTTCGCCCCGGACCAGACCAAGGTGGTGGGCGGACGCACGGTTCGCGTGCTGGCGTGGTATGACAACGAGTGGGGCTTTTCCTGCCGCATGGCCGACGTGGCCGGGGTGATGGGACGGCTCCTCCAATAACCGGAGGGGTCGTGACCGACCGCATCGCCCTGTGGCTTGCCATTGTGATCACCGTCGTGGTGGCATCTGACTTTATCTTTGATGACGGCTCGATTCTGCTGTTTCTGGCGCGAAAACTTTTCAACTTGGTGGAATACTTGTCCTTCTGGCGTTGACCCTGCACGAGTCGGGTTGAATTTTGGGCTATTCTGCGGATGTTAGCGCTATCTGAAACACGGGATTCGGCCCGTGCAGAACCATTTTCAAAAAGGAAGGGTGCCATGACCGTCAAGGTTGCCATCAACGGGTTTGGCCGCATCGGGCGCAACGTGTTGCGCGGGATTATTGAATCCGGTCGCACCGACATTCAGGTTGTCGCCATCAACGACCTTGGGCCGGTCGAAACCAACGCGCATCTGTTGCGCTTTGATTCGGTGCACGGCCGCTTTCCCGCGACCGTGACCACCGGGGACGATTGGATCGACGTGGGCCGTGGCCCGATCCGGGTGACGGCGCTGCGCAATCCTGCCGACTTGCCCTGGAGCGATGTCGATGTGGTGATGGAATGCACCGGCATCTTTACCTCCAAGGAAAAGTGCCTCGCGCATCTTGAGAACGGCGCCAAGCGCGTGCTGATCTCTGCCCCCGGCGACAATGCCGACAAGACCATCGTCTATGGTGTGAACCATGACACGCTGACCTCGGCGGATCTGGTTGTGTCGAATGCGTCGTGCACCACCAACTGCCTGTCGCCCGTGGCGCAGGTGCTGAACGCGGCGGTGGGCATCGAAAAAGGCATGATGACCACGATCCACAGCTATACCGGCGATCAGCCGACGCTGGATACGATGCACAAGGACCTCTATCGCGGTCGCGCGGCGGCGCTGTCGATGATCCCGACTTCGACCGGGGCGGCCAAGGCCGTGGGTCTGGTCCTGCC
>JAIYDR010000108.1 GCA_027487395.1 Rhodobacter sp.
CTTGGATCAGGCTCATGTTTGCAATCCTTAGGCCACGTCGCGGCGCTTGAACCGGTTGTCTTCGCTCGACTCAGTGACGCCCAAATCGAAATCAAACCCACCGGAGTCGACCATGGGGGCGCGGTCCGCGGCCATCGTCTGGGTCGGTACTGGGTTGACCGGGTTAACCGGGTTGACTGGGCGCATCCGGCCATTCGACACGGTCACTTCCGGGGTGACAGGTGTTGCATCGACCCGGAAGAAGGCCACCGCATTGGCCAGCGCCTGTGCCTGCGCGGCCAGTTCGGCAGCACTGGTGGACATCTCTTCGGCGGCGGCGGTGTTGCCTTGGGTCACGCGGTCCAATTGCTGGATGGCCAGCGAAATCTGACCCGAGCCAGTCGCCAATTCCCGCGAGGCCACGGAAATCTCGGTCACCAGGGTCGAGGTCTTTTCGATGTCCGGCACAAGATTGGCCAGCATATCGCCCGCGCTGGCCGCCGTCCGCACGGTCGATGCGGAGAGCGACGAAATCTCGGCCGCTGCCGTTTGGCTGCGTTCGGCCAGTTTGCGCACTTCGGCCGCCACCACAGCAAAGCCGCGCCCGTGTTCGCCTGCCCGCGCCGCCTCGACCGCGGCGTTCAGCGCCAGAAGGTCAGTCTGCCGCGCGATTTCCTGCACGATCAGGATGCGATCGGCGATGGTCTGCATGGCAGCCACGGCTTGCGCCACGGCCTTGCCGCTGGCGCGGGCATCATCCGCCGATTTCAGCGCCATCTTTTCGGTAATGGTGGCGTTATCAGCGCTTTGCTTGATGTTGGCGGTCATCTGTTCCACCGCAGCCGAGGCTTCTTCGGTGGAGGATGCCTGTTCCGTGGCCCCTTGCGACAACTGCGCCGAGGTGGCGGCCATCTGGCTGCTGCCGCTTGACACGTTGCGCACCGTCAGAGTGACGTCACCGACGACGTCGCGCAGCCGAAGAACCATCGCGTTCAGGCTGTGCTGCAGTTTGGCAACTTCATCCTTGCCCTTGACGGTCACGGTGCTGCGCAGATCACCCGCAGCGACCGCTTCGGCGATGGAGCCTGCCTTTTTCAGGCCGCGCGACAGGCTGATGATGATGCCCCCCGCCGCCAGAATGGCCCCGACGATAGACGCCACAATCACCCCGATCAGGATCAGGCGTGTTTCCTCATAGGCGACTTCGGTGGCGGTCACAGCGGCCTTGGCGTCATCGCTCAGATGGTTGCGCAGGTTCACCAGCGCCGAAGTGGCAGCGGATTGGACCGTGACACTGTCCCGCATCAGCATGTCAATTGCTTCAAGCGTTTGGCCTTGGCTGTTCAGCTCCAGGATTTTTTCTTGAACTTCGTTCAGCTTGGCCAAAGTGACGAGGTATTCATCCAGATGGGGCTTATCAAGGTCATCCATCTGTGCGGTCAGTCCTTCAACGTCCTTGCCAATATGGTCAAGCATTTCCGCCCGCTTGGCCAACAAGCGCGGACCACGGCTGGGGTCGTCGGTTGATCCCTTGATCAGCGCATCACGCAGGTTCGAACCAATCTGCTTTTCGATCGTCAACATGTCTTCGGCCAAAAGGAGCTTGGCCAGTTCACGGTCGATCACCTCGTGCAGGGCGACTTGCTGCGTGTCCAGCGCGCGCAAGGACAAGACAAGCGCGCTTGTGGTCAGGATCAGCACAAAACCGAAGGCCAGTGCGAGTTTTGCCTTGATGGTGAATTTCATGATCTCGGTTCCTTGTTATGCTACTACGGGTCGCGCAACCTGTGCCGCAAAGATTGCTGGCAGGTCTGGGAGCAGGACGAAGCCATCCTGTCCCTTGTAAAGGCCGGTCAGGTATTCCGGCGGCCATTCGCTGGCCGCCGCTGGCACCATTTCCAGCCGTTCGGTTTCGATGGTCGCGACCTCATGCACGGCGTCGGCTTCGATGGCGACCATGGCGTTTTCGCCGTCAATCTGGAGTTCCAGCACCAGAATGCGGCGACGATCTTCCGTCAGGCTTGGGTCAATGCTGTCGGCTGCGATGCCGAAGGCGACCTTCAGGTTGGCCTGCGGCACGACCGCACCGCGCACGTTGACCACTTGCGGAACAAAGGGTCCGGCCCCCGGCACGCGGGTGGCGGGGAGGGGGTCGAGGATCTCACGCAGGTAAGCGGTGGGCAATGCCAGGGTCTGGTTGCCCAGGGCCATCGTGACCAGCGTGATCGTCCGTTGCGACTTCAGCGTTGCGAGTTTCATGCCGCGGCCTCCTTGTTGGTTTCCGTGGGTGACACACGACCGGTCGTGATCAGATGCCCAACATCCAAGATCAGCGCCACCGAGCCATCGCCAAGGATCGTCGCGCCCGACACCGCACGCACGCTGCTGTGCAGTTTGGACATCTGCTTGATGACGGTCTGGTTGGTGCCGACGATCCTGTCCACGACGATGCCCACGCGCGCCGTGCCCGATTGCACGATGACCACGTTCTGTTCGGTCGTGTGTTCGCCCTGACAATCAAAGAGTTGGCGCAGGCGCAGGAAGGGGACAAAACTGCCGCGGATGTCGAGAAAATCCCCGCCGCGCTTGGCCACCGATTTTTCGGCGGGCAGTTCAACGATCTCATGCACCGAAGCCATGGGCAGGGTGTACTTCTCGCCGGCCACCTCGATCAGCAAGCCCTCGATGATGGCCAGCGTCAAGGGCAGGCGCAGCGTGACGGTGGTGCCTTTGCCGATGGTCGAGTCGATCTCGATTTGGCCGCGCAGCGATTCGATGGTGCGGCGGACAACATCCATGCCCACACCGCGCCCAGAGAGTTCCGTAACCGAACTGGCGGTGGAAAAGCCTGCTTCAAACACCAATGACAGGATCTGTTGCTGGGTCAGTGTCGCATCGGCGCTGATCATGCCCAAGGCGATGGCCTTTGCGCGGATGCGCTCTGGGTCCATGCCGCGCCCGTCATCGCGCACCCGGATCAGCACTTCGGCCCCCGAATGCTCGGCCGAGAGTTCCACCACCCCGTTTTGCGATTTGCCCGCCGTTTGCCGTTCGGCGATGGTTTCCATCCCATGGTCCAGCGCATTGCGCAGGATATGCACCAAAGGATCGGCCAGCTTTTCGATCACGGTTTTGTCGAGTTCGGTATCCTCTCCCAACACTGAAAAAGTTACCGGTTTGCCAAGGCTTGCCGACAGGTCCATCACCAACCGCCGGAACCGCGCCACGAGCGAGCGCATGGGGACCATCCGCATCGTCATGGTGGCATCGCGCAGACCTGCGGCCAGTCGGGTGATCTGTTCGGCGGTGGTGATCAGCGCGGAATCGCGCGACTGGCGCGCGAGTTCGGTCAGCCGTGCCTCGACAATGACCAATTCGCCCACCGAATCCATCAGCGCGTCCAAACGTTCGGCTGCGACGCGGATGGTGGCGGCTTGTGCGGCTTGTGCTGCATTGGGGTGATCGGCGGCAGCGGCAGGTTTGCTGGCCACGGCGGCCTGCGGGGCGGGCACTGTGGGCGCAGGCGTCGGGGCGACCGGAGCCGGGGCTTGGGCTTGGGCGACGACCGGCGCAGAGGGTGCGGCGAAGTCGTCCAAGTTGAAGTCATAGCCAGAGGCATCGTCATCCGCATCAGCCGGGGCTTCGATGGACCAATCGGCCTCGGCGAAGATGAAGACATCTTCGATCTGGGCCTCGGTCACGCTGGCGGGAATGTCCATAGACCAAGCGAACATGCATTGATCCACCGGCAGCGCATCCAGCGTGGGCACATCGTCCACCGACGCCACGATCCCGGTCGCGCCCAAGCCGCGCAATTCGTCGAGAATGATTTCAGGCTGGGCCCCAAGCCCCAGCGCGTCCCCGGCAAAGCGGAAGGTCAGGCGGTTTGTGGCCTGGGATGCCGCCAAGGCAACGGACAGCACATCGGACTCGTCCTCATACTCTGTATCGGAACGTCCGGCAGCGTCCGTCTCGGTCGTGACAGCGGGCGCCGCCCCCGGCATCAGCGCGGCAACGGCAGCAAGGATCGCGTCGCGCTGGCCTTCGGGATCGGGCGTGCCGTCGACGAGACCGGGGATTTGGTCGCGTGCGGCCAGCGACAGGCGGATGATCTCGGCCGTGATCTTCAGCTTGCCCGAGCGGACATTTTCGAAAAACGTCTCGAAGTTATGGATGAACGCCGCCAGTTCGGTAAAGCCGAACATCGCCCCGCTCCCCTTGACCGTATGCAGGTCCCGAAACACCTGATTGATCAGCGACGGGTCATCGGGGTTTGAGGTGAGGTCCAGCAATCCCCGCTCGAGGCTATCGAGAAGGTCGCGCAATTCCTCGCGGAAAACGGCGGTCATATCATCGGTCATGTCAGCCCAGCACTTTCCTGATGACGGCCAGCAATTTGTCTTGGGTGAAGGGTTTCACCATCCAGCCCAGCGCGCCGGCCTCGCGCGCCTGGGCTTTCAGGTCTTCTTGTGAGTCGGTGGAAAGCACGACAATCGGTACGCCCTTGCCGTTGGGTGTCTTGCGCAACGCGCGAATGAAGCCCAAGCCATCCAGCCCCGGCATGTTCTGGTCTGTGATGATCGCATCCACGGAATTGGTCGTGGCCTTTTCCAGGCCATCATTGCCATCGACAGCCTCAATCACCCGATATCCCGCCTCTTCCAGCGTCATGGCGATCATCCGCCGGACCGATGGGCTGTCGTCCACTGTCAAAACCGTTTTCGTCATATCGTCCATTCCCACCAAATTCATGCAGGGGCCGTGTCCGGCAGCCCTGCTTGCGCGCCTCAGAGTTGCAGTCCCAGCCGATCCAATGCCGTGGCAAATGGGGTGTCTGCTGCAACCTGCACCTGCAAGTTCCGGTCCAAAACCCTCGCCGTAACCTGTGCCGCGGCAATCACTTGCACGATCCCACAGCTCACCTGCGTGAGTTCGGCGGTTTCGATCGTCAGATCATCCTCGGCCAGAATGGCTGCAAGCTCTGCCGCGAGGTCCGGGGCATCTGCGTGTCGCAGCGCGCCGCTGAGCGTTTTGGTCAATGCCATTTCGTTTTCCCGCCTTTTGTCCCGATCCGGCCCTGTCGTCGGGTCGGGTTCATCTTTGGGACGAGCCTCTGCGTCCTCGTGTGCGCTAACGACCGAACAACCGGGCGCTTTAGCGAAAGGGGGGAAGGAATATCGCCACGCCGACGCATGGATGAAACGGCCAGACTTTGGGTGGCCGTTCATTGACTTGGGCAGAGGGGGCGCTAATGCGCAGGAGGTGCGTTGCCCCGGTCAGTCCCGACCCCGCCGCAGCAAGGCACGCCCGAGCAGGACGGCCACCACGCCTGCCGAGGCGGCAAAGGCAAGGTTGCCCAAAGCCTCGCCGATAAACTCGATATCGCGGGCAAAACCCCAGCCAAGGCCAAGGTAGATCGTGCACCAGACCAACTCTCCGGCCACGGCAGGCAAAGTGAAATCCAGCCAGCGCATCCGGGCCGCGCCGGCCGCAAGGTTGATGTAAGGGCCCAAAGCCGACACCGCCCAGCGCGACAAAAACAGCGCCGGGATGCGCCGCCGGTCCAGCCAGCGCGCGGCACGATGGCCCAGACGCGCGGTGCGGCGATGGCTGGCAAAGCGCCCCGCCAAACGGGTCAACCCCAGCCGACCGATGGCATATCCGATCTGATCGCCCAGAATGGCCCCAAGGATCGCCGCGACCCAAACGTTTTCGGGCACAAGGTCCCCGGTGGCAATAAAGGCCCCGGCGGCCAGCATCACCAACGAGGCCGGGATGGGCAGCGCCATGCAGGCCAGAAGATTCGCAAGGCCGACGATCAGCGCCCCCCATTCCGGCACCAGCGCTAGGAAGGTTTGCGCATTCATGGCGCGTCTCGGCTTGCGGCGATCAGCGCGGTGATGTCGCGCAACACCGCATCCGTGCTGAGGCCCACCGAGGCCGCCAGTCGCGCCACCGACTCGCGCGGGTCTTTATCGGGGTCGATCTGCAGGATTGCGGCCAATGCCTGTGGGTCCACCTCATAGACCGCGAGGATGTAGCGCGGGGTCATCCAACCCGCGACGGGCTTTTCTGCGCGTTCCGCCAACTCCCACGCGTACCACGCCGCACGCAGGCCAAAGACCACCGTGGCCAGCAGCGCCAGCGCATAGGCCATGCGCAGCCAAAAGCGCCGTCTTTGCCTCATCGCAACACCTTCACGCCGCGCGCGATGCCGTCCAGCGTCATCGGCACCATCCGCCCGCCAAAAAGATCGCGGATCAGGCGGGTGGATTGGGTGTACTCCCATTGCGGCTCTGCCACCGGATTGATCCACAGATGATTTGGCCACTGCGCGCAGGCGCGGGTCAGCCAAACGTGACCGGCCTCGGGGTTCCAATGCTCGGATGCGCCACCGGGGTGGGTGATCTCATAGGGGCTCATCGCCGCGTCACCGACGAAGATGCATTTCCAGTCGCTGCCATAGGTGCGCAGCACCTCGGCCGTGGCGGTCTGGTCGTCCCAGCGGCGGCGGTTGTCGCGCCAAACGCCCTCATACAGGCAATTGTGGAAGTAGAAGCTTTGCAGATGCCGGAATTCCGATTTGGCGGCGCTGAACAACTCTTCCAGCACCTTGACGTAAGGGTCCATCGACCCGCCGATATCAAGGAAAAGCAGGACCTTGACCGCGTTGCGCCGCTCTGGCCGGGTTTGTACATCCAGCCAGCCGTGATCCGCCGTGGCGCGGATGGTGCCGTCAAGGTCGAATTCCTCTGCCGCGCCATCGCGCGCCCATTTGCGCAAGCGGCGCAGGGCGACCTTGATGTTGCGCGTGCCGAGTTCCACCCGGTCATCGAGGTTGCGAAACTCGCGCTTGTCCCAGACCTTGACCGCGCGTTGGTGGCGGCTTTGGTCCTGACCGATCCGCACGCCTTCGGGATTGTAGCCATAAGCGCCAAAGGGGCTGGTGCCCGCCGTGCCGATCCATTTGTTGCCGCCCTGATGGCGGCCTTGCTGTTCGGCCAGACGTTGTTTCAACGTCTCGATCAGTTTCTCAAACCCACCGAGTGCTTCAACCGCGGCGCGTTCCTCGGCAGTAAGGTGTTTTTCCGCCAGTTTTGCCAGCCAATCGGGCGGCAGGTCCAAGGCATCCAGGACCGCCTCGGGGGGGATGTCTTCCAACCCGGCAAAGGACTTGGCGAAGGCTCGGTCATAACGGTCCAAGTGCCGCTCATCCTTGACCATGATCGTGCGGCCAAGGTGGTAAAACCCGTCCACGGACCATGTCACCAGACCTGCGGCGACACCTTCCAGAAAGCCTAGGTATTCCCTCAACGAGACCGGCACGCCTTCCGCCCGCAAGGTGGCAAGGAAGGGCAGGAACATCGCCGTCAGCCCAAAAGCAGCCGGTCGGCGGCGATGGTGGCGAAAAGCCCCAACAGGCCAAAGCAGATGGCAAAACCCACGGCATATTGCAGCGCGTCGAGTTTGCGGCCGCCATGTTTGAAGGCCAGCCGCACGCCAAGGGCGCTCCCGATCACCACGCCTGCAATCACGATCATTGCCCGTTTCCCCAATCCTTGCGACGCCCCCGCAACAGAGGCCTCACGCGAAACGGCGCAACGATCCTCAGCCACGTTGCCCGCGTTGGGCCAGCGCCTCGATTTCCGACATATGCGCCCTCATCTGGGCGTCCGAACCGAAGCCATATCGCGCCCAACCCAGACTGTCGAGACGGGCTTGCCGCGCCTCAACCGGACGGCCTGCGGCAGTCAATGCTTCGGACCGGATCATCAGCAGCGTCGCCAGCAGGGCGGCATTCTGGCCTTGCTGCACCACCGGGATCGCACGGTCGGCAAAGGCAA